>JBPCLZ010000032.1:0-47662 GCA_051002775.1 Pyrinomonadaceae bacterium
CTCCACGCTTCCTTCAGACCTTGCCTCACGACAACGCCCTTGCGCTTTGCTATCCTTCACCTCCATCAGGTTGGAAAGGGACTTTCACCCTCAAGTCGTCGAACATGCTCGGCACACGCTAAATTCACCTCGACGCTACGCGTCGAAGCCACTTGAGAGCTTCCTTTAGTTTGCGTTAGTCCCCGAAGGCAGCAAGCTAAAGCGTGGACTCTAAACTGCTTGAGTTACTGCACGTTTAGCCACAAGCTAACGTCGCGGGACTGCGGCGGAAAACAAACCTCATCATTGCAACTCTGATATCGCAGCCGTCCCTTCAATTCCTTTGAACCCAATGAAACATTTGCCGGCACCGTCACGCTGAAACTCATCGTCGCGCGTCCTTCATATACCGAAACCCGGTTCTTCGAGAATTTGAACTTGCGTAAAACAGCGCGCGGGTAACTGACGGCACTAACGCGAATTCCATTTTGCGGATCTAGTTTAAGCTGCGTTGGTATCAGAAATTTTTCCAGCGGCCGGCTTGAGTTGACGTGAAAACCTCCAGGAATATCGAGCACCACTGTTCCCTTCACCGTTCGACCGCGTTGTACTTTGTCGGCAGAAAGCGAAGCGGTGACGGTAATGTTCGGCGGTGATTGTGGCGGAGTGGCGAAGAAAGTCGCCGGCACTAATAACAGGATCGTCAGAAATATCAGTTGAATCATTGATCGCATTTTGAATCCCACGCTCAGTTTAGATAGTCCCATTGCCTTTTTTGAGTCTTCGCAAGCCATCAGCGTTGTCTCGTCAAGCGTTAACCGATGCGACGCCCGCAAGATTATTCTCCCGGCGCGCGGCCAATTGTCCACACGCAGCATAGATATCTCGACCGCGCGGGCGCCGCACATAAGTATGAATTCCCTTTGACTCGAGAATGCTCTTGAAAGTTGCAAGTCGGTCCGGCGGCGACGGTGCGAACGGCAACGGTTCGGCCGGGTTGTGCGGAATCAAGTTCACTTTTGCGCGGAGACCGTGGCGGTTCAGAAGATTGGCCAACTGCCTTGCCTGCTCGTCGGAATCATTGACCCCTTCCAGCATGACATACTCAAATGTAACGCGCTCGCCAGGCTTGAGACTCTTTTCAAATTCCCTGCAGGCCGTCAACAGCTCTTCCAGCGGCCATTTCTTATTGATAGGCATCAGCTCATCGCGAAGTTCATCCGTTGCTGCCGCTAACGAGATTGCCAAGTGAGGCCGCTCTGTGATTGCTGCAAGCTCGCGAATGCGCGGCACCACACCGGCAGTCGAAATCGTCACGCGATTGGGTACGATGAATAACCCGCTCGGATCGGCCATGATGCCAAGCGCCTTCATCAACTCTTCGAAGTTCAGAAATGGTTCACCCGCGCCCATACCAACCAAATTAATTCCCCGTGGCGGCTTTACTCCAACGCCATAAGCATCATTGAGAGCGGTGATTATTTGTTCGACAATTTCGCCTGCCGTCAGCGAACGTAGCAAACCCAGCTGTGCAGTCAAACAAAATGTGCACTGCAAGGCACAACCGGATTGGGACGAGAAACAGATCGTGTCGCGACGCTCTTCCGGAATGAAAACCGTCTCGACCGGACGGTTGTCGGGCGTCTTCATGAGAAAACGGCGTGTTCCGTCTTCCGAAACGTAACGTGATTCAATAGTAAGAGTTGAAGCAGCGGCGGTTGAATCAAGCTGTGCACGCAAGCCTTTCGGCAAGTCTGTCATTGCTTCGAAACTCTGTAATCGCCGCTGATGCAATCCCGCAAAGACCTGCCGCGCGCGATACGCAGGCTCGCCCGTACTCGCAAAGAACTCTACAAGTTCAGTCTGCGTGAAAGTCAACAAGTTGGCGCGCTGTTCCATATGAATCTGCATTCTAGCATCCGGGGCTGCGACGCCAATTTTGCCGCCTTCTGCCCCGAGCCCGATGCTTGACGGACGGTTTGGTCCACGTTCAAGTTATAATCAGTCCCACTGACATGTCATCAATCGCCAATGTCGAGCGAAAGATTAAGCGCATTGAAGGCTTTCGTGTGCGCATCCTGCACCTGACCGGCGCCGACGTACGCGGGGACCGCGAGGGGCTACCGCAGTACTCATATCATCGCGCCGCGGAAAACGACATCACTGTCGAAACCTGGAAAGGCCTGCGATTTCGACCCTCGTACCCCGGTTTCGATGTAGACGTGGTTGACGCGCGGGGGAGATCGGTCCAGGGCAACACGAAATTGGGGACCGTCCGGGAAAGCTATCAGCGCCTCAAATAAGAAATGGTGATAGCGGTTTTCTTTGACCACTATCACCATTCAACATTTCCCTAATTTCTATTACGGGACAATCGAGAATTTCGCGGAAGGCGTCAGCGCCTGACCGGAAACCTTATCGCGAATGCGAATCATTAACTCATAGTCGCCGTCCGTTAGTCGTTGTGTATCAATCAGCCGCGCCAGGGTCAGCCTTTGACCGCCCTCGCTCATGCCCTGCCAGTTCTCCGGCTGTTTGCCGACCTCTTTGCCATCCTTCATCAATACATAATACACGTCTATGGCAGGACGCAGCGTAGTTTGGTCGATGCCGGCATTGTAGATTTGCATGTACACGCCGAGCGGCTGGCCTCGATGGTAAATTCCCGAGACGTTGGGAATCACCTTTGCCTGGCCGATTACGAATTGTCCGACCGCGGGCTGATCGCGAAGGCTTTCAAGTTTAGCCGCCAGTACTAAAGTCGAAGTCGAAAGCTTTTGCGGATCATACTTGGGAACCGGAATCGCAATGTGGCGTACGCCGGTCGCGCCTGAAGCCACGTCGCGAACAATTACATCAAGCTTGTACACACCAGGCGCCAGCGCTACTGCCTTTTGATAGGCCGACTTGCGTCCCTTAGCTTCGGTCAATTCCTCCGCGGTCGCCGTCGTGATAACCGGATCTTCAAAAATTCCGGCACGCCGTCCGGCCACCGACGTTATCCTTCCGAAGATATTCATGCGCGCTTGTAACAGGCCACCACTATCCTGAAAAACGAGATCCTTGTTCTCAGTCTGAATGGTGATTGCCGTAATCACCCGCTCGTCTGACTGCCGGTAGAAGTCGACACGCACATCAAAATTCAGTGGGTTTTCTTCAATGACGCCGGTGTTTACAGCGCTTGCCAGGTCATTAAATTTAATTTGCGGTGGACGCTGTAGGTCGGCCAGCAATTGCAACCGCGTAAAGGGGTTGTCTTGTTCGCGTTGGTAGTTCGGAACGCCGACGCCGCCGTGTATGCGCTCGGCCTTGCTGGTAAGACCAAGTTGTTCTGAAAGAGTAAGACCCGCCCCAGGTATATTCAGCAGCGCGTCCTTCTCATTCGGACTGCGAGCAATGCGATATTCCCCAGAACCCGTTGGATCGACAAACTCGATCTCAACACCAGAACCGACGCCGGGCAGATAGCGATAAAACCAGACTTCGAAGGGATAGGTGGTGGTATTACCGCCGCCCTCGTATGACGGCCGGTCGTATGACCCGCCGGCAGGATGGGTTTCCCGTTCGTCAGGTTTGCCATACATAATCCAGATGCGTCCGCGATCGCTTCTCCAGCCTGCGATTCCGGAAGCGAAGTGCTCGTTGGCATACGCGATGCGCTCGTAGTATTCCTCTTTAAATTCGTTCTCGTCTGTATCCGGATCGGGATCGCGCCGGCGCCAGAATTCCTCGATAAACTTCTCACGCTCATCGTCGGTGGCGAGTTTCTTGAAAGCCTTCCGCTCCTCGTCAGTAATAATGTAGGTGACGTCTTTCTCCAGCCAATCCTTGTACGCCTTCTTTAGTTCCGGCTTTACGTTGCGAGGTTTTTCCATCGGATCCTGGGTTTGCTGCCGAGGGTCCTGCGCAAAGCCATACAAGCCAGCACCTGCCAGTACGAGGGAAAAAGCAACCAGACGGACACTGGCTCTTGGAAACGACATAGCTAAACTCCTATTACTTTTCTGGAACTCCAAACAATTGCGCGACAAATCGGGACCTGCGAGAGGCAAAGGATTCTAAATTCCGCTAAGAACACAGTCAAGATGCGGAAAACACCCCTTTTCGTTGCCTTTTCCAACGCTCAACAGGCTCCGGCGAGCACCGTTTAAGCGACCCTGCGAGGCCGGCTGAAAATCCAGGCAATAAGTATCGAAACTAAGTACAGCACCACCATCGGTGCAGCAAACAAGACCATGTTGGGAATATCATTGGTGGGCGAGAGTACAGCCGCGGAGATCAGGATGACTATTAGTGCAGTTTTCCAAATGCGAACGAGAAATCTTGCAGTCACCAGTCCAATTCGCGCCAGCACATAGGTAATTGCGGGCATCTGAAAAACCACTCCCATACCCAGCATCACGATAATTATGAAATCGAAGTAATCGGCCGCTTTCAGCAACAACCTAAAATCCTGCCCGAGACCAAGCAGATATTTTGCAGCCGGCGGGAAAATAATCTTGTAGGCAAACATTGCTCCGAGCACGAAAGAGATGGATGACAGCGCGATAAAAGGCGTGACGTAAGCCCGCTCGTGTGGATAAAGACCGGGCGAAACAAAGGCCCAGATTTGCCAAAGCAGGAATGGTACAGACAAACACAACGCCGCATACAACGAAACCTTCACATACAACGCAAAGGGCTCCATTGCGCTGGTAACAATAAGTTTGTCACTGATTCCTGAATATGCTTCCGGCAATGCTTTGAAATCGACTGGCAGACGCACGCCCTTCGGAATAATCGTGCTCCCGGCATAGAGTGGCTCATCAGTAAACATTCCGAGTTGCCCCTGCGAATCTTTTACTGCCCGCGCCATCACCGAAGCACCGGCCGGAATAACACTCGTTCCCACTTTCGTTTCCGCCGGAAAGATGTAGCGGCCTACGTCATTCTCCTGCACGGAAGTGATCGGCAAGATACGTTCGTTGCCCGTTAATCCACCATTTATGGGGACCTGACGTCTTTGCGCTTCAGCCAGCGCTCGTTCCACCGGTACCGCTAGAAACGCATAGATGCGATCCGAAAAAAACCAGCATAACGCTGCCGCCAGAAAGACAAAAACGAAGGAGCGAATCAGACGACTGCGCAGTTCGTCAAGGTGCTCCAGGAAAGACATCTGCCCACCAAGTTCGTCTTGCTTTGGCCGTCCCGAAGCGAGCGCTTTTAGAAGTGTTGACATTAATAATTACTGTCGAGGCGTACTGCTTTATAACCAGTCGCGCTTGCGCGAGGGTTCGGTGTGATTGGCGGCAGGCTCGGCATAATCGACGACAGGAGCGTCGGGATCGTTGTTCTGAATTGTTTGGCGGGCGATTACCCGATCAGGAGCGACGCGCTCGATCGTTGGAGCCTGTACAGGCTGGACAACTGTCGCGGGCGGCACTATCGAGTTCTCGTCAATCCGCGCGTCCGGTTGGTTGCTGTATGGTGACGTTATGCTCGCCTCCTCCAAATTCGCCTCCCGAGCCCACGTCCTTTTAAAGTCTTCTGAGGCCCGCCGAAACTCCGCCAGGTTCTTGCCGAGCGAACGGCTTAGTTGCGGCAGTTTGCGCGGGCCAAAAAAGACCAGCGCCATCGCCAAAATGAACAGGAGCTCGGTACTGCCAAGCGATTCCAGAATCAGCAAGACCACTTTTCGAAATCCTTCCGGTTACAACTAATCGCCGCACTGTCTACCGCGATTGTAACCCGCAGCCTCACAAAGCAGAAATATGCCACTCGCTGCTTCTCGCGCAGGTAGTTCGGAGAACTCCGCGAAGGCAAAAAGGCCCGCTTGACACTCTCCGGCATGCTCGCGCAACCTTGGTTTTCGGCCGTTACAGGTAAATCGACATCGCTGCCAAAGCGAGTTGAAAGGAACTGCCCGCTACTCGATGACTGCCGCGACGAACAAACAAGAACCTGACCTCGCGAAAACGGATTCCGCCGCTTTACTAGAGCAGCTGGCCGAAGTTGCCGAACTAGTTGCGGCGACCACGAAGAAGCTTGAAAAGGCCGCCTTGGTCGGAAACTACCTGAAGCAACTTAATGATGCCGACCTGTCACGGGCGGCACGCTACTTCGCAGGGCATCAATTCCCGCTTAACGACGCTCGAACCACGAATGTCGGCGGCAGCATTATTGCGAACGCATTAAGCGAAGCAACAGGATTCAGCCTCCAGGAACTTCAGCCGGTTTATGTCCGCCTGGGGGACGCTGGTGAAGCTGCCTATGAAGCGGTAAAAGCGGCCAAGCATACATATCAAAAGGCGGAGATAACTCTGGTTGAAACCGAATCGGTTATCAACCGGCTAAGCGAAACGCGAGGAATAAAAAATAAGACCGCTTTATTGGTGGCGATCCTGCGACACGCCACGCCCCTCGAAGCAAAGTACCTGATTAAATTGCTGGCTGGTGATTTGCGAATTGGCCTCAGGGAAAGCCTGGTGGAGGACGCCGTCGCGCGCGCGTTCACGCAGCCGCTCGCGCGTGTCTCGCAGGTGAACATGCTCCTCGGGGACATTGGCGAGACAGCTGTACGTTCCCGAGCGGACGACCTCAAGGACGTGAGCATGCGTCTATTTCACCCAATCAAATTCATGTTGGCCACTCCGGCAGCCGATCTTGCAGACATAGCGCGCACCATGCCCAGCGAGTTTTTTGTTGAAGACAAATTTGACGGTATACGAGCGCAAGCACACACCTGTGACGGAAGAGTGGCAATTTATTCTCGGACCATGGACGAGATCACTCATCGCTTTCCGGAGTTAGAGGCGCCATTGCGCGATATCAAAACCGACGCCGTTATCGACGGCGAGATCGTTCCGGCAATCGGCGACCAAATTCTCGCTTTTAGTGAACTGCAAAAAAGGTTGGGGAGGAAAACCATTGGCGAGCACTTGCTAAGGGAAGTCCCGGTCGTATTAGTCGCCTACGATCTTCTTTACGCGGGCGGGCGGGTGCTCACGGACGAGCCTCTAAGTGAACGCCGGCAAATTCTGGAAGAGATGATCCCTTCCGAATCTCTGATCCGTGTTTCCTCGGCAAAGCTGTTCAGTGAGGTAGCGGCACTGGATGAGGAATTTGACAAGGCGCGAGCTCGCGGCAACGAGGGCTTGATGATTAAGAGCCCGGTCTCTTTGTATAAACCCGGCCGGCGTGGTCGTGACTGGCTCAAGGTAAAACGCGCTATAGCGACCCTCGACGTTGCGGTCACGGCGGTAGAGGTTGGGCATGGCAAAAGAAAGCACTTACTTTCGGATTATACGTTTGCCGTGCGCCGTTCCGAGGAAGATGAAGAGCTGCTCAACATCGGCAAGGCATACTCGGGATTAACCGACGCGGAATTAACGGAAATGACAGAGTGGTTCAAGGAACACACAGTTCAGCAATTCGGACATGGGCGTGTCCGACTGGTAGAACCCTCGGTTGTTATTGAGGTCACCTTCGATCGGGTGCAGCCGTCAAAAAGACACAAAAGCGGGTATGCGCTCCGTTTCCCACGAATTCTGCGCCTACGTCCGGATAAAAAGCCGTCAGAGATAGATACGCTGGAAACGGTCCGCAAACTTGTCGCCGCCAATACGAACTGATCTCATGCTTACCGAGGCGCACCAATCAGACGGTGCTGTTGCAAGTTCGCTCAACTAACTCTTGCTTTCCCGTCGGCTATGAAGGTAGCATTCGCCTGGTCACAGTTCGCTTGCCGGGTATGCAAGATACCCGGCAAGTCTTGAAGGGGCTAAAGCAAGACTCTAACCAGTTGAAATGGCGCTCTCTATCAAAATCTTCAGAACATCGACAAGAGCGTCAAGAAGACGTGGCCAAGCACGCTGGCGTCAAGCTCACCGATCCCAATAGTGTCGTAGCATGGGGCTGAAGGGCCGGTTGAAACTGTACCAGTGCTTGGATCACCGGTTCGCGCCGCACCTGGGGTGGCGATGTCGCCCGCAAATGCTGAAATGCTGATGGTTAGACTAAGAACAATCGCCGTGCAGAACGCTTTCATCGTTTTCATAGTTTTCTCTCCTATTCGGTTTTTTCGGGTTAAAAGATCGATAAAGGCAGTTGAGCGCGAAGGTGGGAGGCCAACTGCGGAACAGCTAAACGCCGCGCATCATATCGACATGACAACTTTCTTGCAAGGATTCTTGCATCGCGCGTAAAGGAGCAGCCTCACATGAAAATAGAATCCTTGATTTCACCACGGAAAACGGTTGTTTCCACCGCGACTGAAGGGCTCGTTTTAGAGCTTTGTCAGCGGGCTAAGGCGTTGGAGGAAGTCGCCGAATACGAGGCTGCGCGTGAGGCTATGCACCCCTATTGGACCCGCATTGGCCACCCGCCAAACCTGGAAGGACTTAGTGAGCTTGAGGGTGCACACATCTTGCTGCGGGCCGGTACATTGTCGGGCTGGATTGGCAGCGCGCAGCAAATACCAGGCGCCCAGGAAATTGCCAAAGACCTCATCTCCCAGGCAGCGCGGATTTTCGAACGGTTGGACCTGCCGGAACTAAGTGCGGAGGCTCGAGTGGATCTCGCCCTCTGTTACTGGCGCGAGGGCGCGTTCGATGAGGCGCGCGTCACGCTTGACGAAGCGCTGCATCAACTCGGCAATCTGGAAAGCGAACAGCGGCTTCGTGCTTTGCTAAACCGGGCTATCATCGAAAGAGTTTCCACCCGCTACGAAGACGCGTTAAGAACCCATCGAGAAGCAGCGCCACTTTTTGATTCCAGCACGAACGACAACTTGAAAGGTAAGTTTCACAACGAGTACGCGACCGTACTGAAAAACTTTGGGCTGGCAAGCAACCGCGAAGATTATATCGACCAAGCGCTGATTGAATACTCCGCGGCGCTTTTTCATGTTGAAAAGGCGGGAAACAAACGCTTCCACGCGATGATCGAGAATAACATTGCCTATCTTTTCGCCAGGCTGGGCAAGTCCGATGAGGCAATTAAACATCTCGATCAGGCGCGCTCTCTCTTCAGCGCACTCAAGGACAAAGGCATGGTCGCCCAGGTGGACGACACACGGGCTCGGGCGTTGATAGCGCGCGGCAGTTTTACCAAAGCAGAGGCTGTTGCGCGAGGTGCTGTACAAGCCCTCAAAGAAGGCGATGAACTCTCAAAGTTTGCCGAGGCGTTAACTACTCACGGAATAGCGTTGGCACGTTTGGGCAACTTTTCAAAAGCCCGCGCAACACTGGAGCACGCGATCCGCGTCTCCCACGATGCCGGCGATCCGGAAAGCGGTGGAATTGCTGCATTGGCAATCGTTGAGGAGTTAACCGAACAACTCCCCTCTAATGAGCTGTCGGCTTACTACAGAATTGCGGAGTCAGAGTTAGGTAATTCGCAACATCCCGAGATACAGAATCGCCTCGGCAAGACGGCTCGGCGTTTTCTGGTGACTCACATTACTTCCCCATCGCAGGCTGCGACAGAACATGGGTTGCGCCCAGAGAACGTCTCTGAATCTCAGCGAGTTCCGGATGTTTCAGGTTCGCCCGCTTTTTCGCCAGATCTTTCGCTTGAAGAACACGTGTTGCGCTATGAGGCGGATTTGATAAGCCGTGCACTGGCTACATCAGATGGCAGCGTGACGCGTGCAGCGCGTATGTTAGGAGTTACCCATCAGGGGCTGGCTTTCATCCTTAACGGACGCCACAAGGATCTGCTCTCAGCCCGCAAACCGGTAAAACGCCGCCGGCGCAGTATCATTCGGTATCGTTAGTCCACTAAAAACACATTAGGCTATAGTAGCCCACCGATTCTGGACCATGCGAAGTTTCGGAGCGGGCAACTTCGTCTATTTTTTTGCTCTCTAAACGTCTCTGCGATGATCAGTCTTTGACCCGACCTTCTGCCCAGTCACATGAATAATCTTAAAACGGTTTCGTTACTACTTTTCTTGCTGTTTGCTCTTACTGGCACGCACGCGCCCGCTCAAAAACGACGTCCAATTCGACGTGGTACCGCCCAGCCTGCGCCCGTCACTCCCGTAGTCCAACCCGCGCCGACGCCCACTCCCATGCGTCCGCCTGCCGCCCCAGTGCTGCTGGCCGTAGTGGACGGACAAAACGTGACGACCGCCGAAATCGATCCGCGGGTACGCGCAGAGGTTGAGAGCTTAAATGACAGGATCGTGGAGGCGCGGCGGCAAATACTGGAACTCCAGATCAACACTCTGCTGCTTCAGACAGAGGCCACCCGCCGGAAGGTAACGCCGCAGCAGTTGTATGACGTTGAGGTAAAACGGAAGCTGAGCGAACCGAGTGCAGCTGAGATAAATAACTTTATCGAGGTCAATCGCCGGGGAATAGACCAGAGCGATCCAGACACGATCAAGAAATACGTGACGGACTATTTGATGGGCGAAAAGGAATCGCGGCTGTCGGAAGAGTTGGTTAACCGGCTGCGCGCCGCGGTTCCGGTGGTGTTGGGTGCTGATGTCAGTGCTACTACGCTGGCACCGGCGACCGTGCTGGCGACAGTCGGAGGCAAAACTATAACGGCGGCAATGCTCGATGAGCGTTTGCGGCCCACGGTTTACAAGCTGCGCCTGAATACTTATCGGATGGAAAAGGAGGCGCTGGACCAGGTAATCTACAATTTGTTATTGCTCGCGGAAGCCAGGCGTCGCAACGTCGCGCCTGAAGAACTGGTGCGCGCGGAAATCACCAACAAGACGCATCAACCGACTGAAGCTGAGATAGCAAAATTTTACACCGAGAACCAAAAGAACATTCCGGCCCCACTCGATTCCGTTCGCAGTCAGATTTTCAGCTATTTACAGGATCAGGAACAGCAGCGACTGGAGAGTGCGTTGGCGGAAAAGCTGCGAAAACAAGCCAACGTTCGGGTGCTGCTCTCTGAGCCGGAAACACTGGTGCAATCTATTAGCGTCGATGACGACCCGACGCGCGGCGATGCGACCGCGATTGTCACTGTTGTGGAGTTTACCGACTTTCAATGTCCTTCGTGCGCTGCCATGCAACCGATCCTCGACGACGTGTTGAAGAGCTATGGCAACAAAGTCAGATTCGTGGTGCGCGATTTTCCTTTGTCAGCCCATGCCAATGCGCGCAAGGCCGCCGAAGCTGCGAACGCAGCAAATGCGCAGGGAAAGTTTTTTGAGTACGTTGCGCTTCTCTTCAAAAATCAGAATGCGCTGGATGTAGCTTCACTCAAAAAGTACGCGAGCGACCTCGGTTTGAATCGCGCCTTGTTCGATGCAGCACTCGACACCGGCAAATACTCCGCCGAAGTCAAATATGATATTGAAGAAGGGGAAAAGTATGGCGTCGATAGCACCCCTACCGTTTTTATCAACGGGGTCGCTTTGACGGTACTGAGTCCCGAAGCCTTGCGAGCGGCAATCGATAAAGCCCTGGCAACGGCCGCTAAGAAAGTACCTGCCAACTAAACTTCAAGCCTCGCTTTTTGTGACGCCACCTGACAACTCAGCGCGGTCAACCCCCGGTCAGTTGCCTCATCGATTTCAATTTTATCGTACACAAAAGTGCGCGGCACATGCCATTACCCGCGAAGGAATAGCTGGCCCACGAATTGCTGGAAGCATGCCATTGGGTCTGGAAGCGCCACTTTAGTACAATCCGTGCCAGAGGAATAAATACGAATGGTTTCGCTTAAACCGGAACGCCTGAAACGATACAAGGATGTCGCGCTGCTGTTCGTCAAATATGGGCGCTCAGATCTGGTCCAACAGGCCGGGCTGGAAGACAGCATTGAACTTGACGAGATGCAACTGGCCGAAACTCGGCCTGAGGCAGAAGAACTCGCCAAGGACCTTGAGAAGCTTGGGCCGACTTTTATCAAGCTGGGCCAATTGCTTTCGACGCGCGCCGATTTATTACCGACGCCCTACCTGGAAGCGCTTTCCCGTCTGCAGGATCGCATTGAGCCTTTTCCCTACGAGCAAGTCGACGAGATCGTCTCCGGCGAATTGGGCGTTCGCATTTCCAAGGCCTTCGCCGACTTCGATCCCGAACCGCTCGCTGCTGCGTCGTTGGCGCAGGTGCATCTCGCGCACATGCGCGACGGGCGGGCCGTTGTTGTCAAAGTGCAGCGCCCAAACATACGTGAGCAGATTATTGAAGACCTCGAGGCACTCGGCCAGATGGCCCAGTTCCTGGATATGCACACCGAGATCGGTAAGCGATACGAGTTTGAAAATATGCTGCTGGGTTTGCGTAGAAGTTTGCTGCGCGAATTGGACTTCAAAGTCGAAGCAAACAACTTGATCACCTTTGCGGAAAATCTTCGAGAGTTTGATCGAATAGTAATTCCCGATCCGGTTGAGAATTTCTCGTCCGCCCGCGTCCTCACAATGGAATACATCCCGGGAAAAAAGATTACCGAGGTCAGCCCACTGCGCCTAATGGAAATGGATGGCGGCGGATTGGCGCGCGAGTTGTTTCGCGCCTACTTGAAACAAATCCTGCTCGACGGTTTGGTTCACGCCGATCCTCATCCTGGCAATGTCATGCTTACGGAAGACAATCGTATCGCATTGCTTGATCTGGGAATGGTGACGCGACTACTGCCGGGTTTTCGCGACAACCTGTTGCGCTTGCTGCTGGCAATCAGCGAAGGGCGCGGCGAAGAAGCAGCCGAAATAGCGATCAGAATGGGTGAACCCAAACCTGCTTTTAACCGCACCGAGTTTAAGAGCCGAGTTGCGGAACTAGTCGCCGAACATGCTGATTCAAACTTGAGCCGGTTAAATTCCGGCCAGGTTGCACTGGAAATTACAAAGATCTCCGCTGACTGCTGGTTCCGCGTGCCATCGGAATTCACCATGGTCGCAAAGGCGCTTCTCAACCTGGACCGGATTGTATTTACTTTGGATCCGGCCTTCGAACCGGCCGCGGTTATCCGCCAGCGTGCCACAGAAATTCTGCAGCGCAACTTAATGCAGAGCATCGCTCCGAGAAACCTGATTGGCAGCGTTGTCGAACTTAAAGAGTTTGTGGAAAAACTTCCTGGGCGCGTTAACAAGATTCTCGACACCATCGGCAACAACGAATTGAAGGTTGATGTTGACACGATTGACGAGAAGGTGGTGGTGGAAGGACTTCAGAAGGTGGCGAACCGGATCAGCCTGGGCCTCGTCCTCGCCGCTCTGATCGTAGGAGCTTCAATGCTGATGCGCGTCGAGACGTCGTTTCGAATCCTGGGCTATCCCGGTTTCGCGATGATTTTCTTCTTGCTTGCCGCCATCGCCGGCATCGGCCTCGCTTTCACAATCGTGATGACCGACATCAAGGCCCGCAAAAAACCTGACCAATGAAGGTTGACCAGTCGTCGCTAGTTTAGTCTGGCTGAGTACGCTTGCGCGCCGGGGTTGAGCCGTCGACAGACTTTGCGAAGTAACCCGGACGGTAGTTAAGTTTCAAATTCTGTTTGCGCACTTCTGGATCGACCACTTCAATCTGAATCCGGCGATAAGCGCCGTCGCGCGTCTTGTTTGTAGGCGAGTAAGCGACGAGGTACTGTTCGCGCAGGTCGGTCTGAATCTGAGCAAATGCAGTGCGCAACTCTCTTTCATTGCGCGGAAAGTAAGCGCGGCCTCCGGTTTGCTCGGAGATCTTCTTTAACGAACCGGTATCAACTCCACCCAGATAGGCATCTCCAATTCCGATGGCGTAAATCAGCGCATCAGCTTTTTGCGCGCGTTCAATCGCATCGTGCATCTTCACCTGGCTGATCGTGTCATAACCATCGGTGAGCAGAATGATGGTGCGGCGAGTGTTTTCGGCCGCCGAATCCGATAGCAGTTCATTGGAGCTGGCCCAAACCGCGTCCCAGATGGCGGTCGACCCTGCCAGCATTTGATTGGTATCCGAGATGGGAGGAGTGCCGCCGACTACCACTCCGCCACCGATGTAACCGGAGGGTGGCACAAACTCAACGCGATCGATCGCCCTTCGCAAACGATCGACGTTGCCGGTGAAACCCTGTTCCAGGGTGACCTCGCCGGTAAAGGAAACGATGGCGGCCTCGTCTTTGTCGGGTCGCATAACTGCTTCCAAAAACGCGCGCGCCGCGGCCTTTTCATCCGGCAACGTACGCTCTTCGGAACTGCTGGTATCGATCAGGATGCCGATTGTGAGTGGCAAGTCGACATTCTTCTGGAACGTAAAGATTTCCTGCGGCTGGCCATCTTCCAGTATGCGAATGTCTTCCTTCTTCAGCGTATTCACAAATCTTTTATTGTTGTCAGCCGCGGTAAAAAAGATGCTCGTAAGATTCGTCTCAACTCGCACAACCTCGTCGGTTTCCTGAGGCAGTTCTTCCCTGGGAGGCGGCGTAGGTGATGGCACTTCGGAGGCGCGCCTGGTCCTGGATTTCTCAGCGTCGGCGCCGGGCGGCGTTTGTGCCTGGGATCGATTGCCAATCAGCGCCGCTGTTGCCACAGCGAATACTAAGGCCAACGTCAAACCTGGTTTTCCCAATCCTTGAGTAAACATCTTCTTACTTCGTTACGGACTAACACTATCGGCTATAGCTTTGTAGCCATGCTTGGTTCTTATCTTTAGATTACCGCGGTCGCCCGCGAGTTTGACTTCAACCTTGCGAAACCTGCCGTCGTAGCGATCATTTAACGGTTTGTAGGTCACCAGGTATTGCGCGCGCAGCTCTTTGGATATTTTCGTGAACGAGCGTTCGAGCGAAAGCATGTCGCCAGTGAAAAATGCCACCCCACCCGTTTCTTCAGCGAGCGTCGTCAGGTCGCGATCTTTCCGATCCTTCACCTGGCCCGCTTCCACTCCCGGGACCGTCGAAAGAAAGCCCGCCTTGGTGGAGATTGCGTAGATGGTAGTCTCGGTGCGCTGCGCAATATCGATGGCATCGCGAATACTGGCCCGGCTGTAAGTGTCCTCGCCATCGGTCACAACCACCATCACCCGTCGTCCGGCAACGGATCGCAATTTTTCGTCGCAGAATTGCCAAACCGCATCGAACAGCGCTGTTTGATTCCCTAACTTCTTCACGCCGTCCACCGCCTTGTCCAACAGGTCAAGTTTGTCGGTAAAGTCCTGGCGCAAATTTATTTCGTGATCGAAGGTTGCAAACAACACCCGATCGCGCCGGGGCCGCACCACCGTGTGAATGAAATTCATCGCCGATTCCTGCTCGAACTTTAACTTTCCTGCAGTCGACGGTGAAGTATCCATTAGCACTACCACATAAAGCGGCTGAGATTCACCCAGATCGTCCGAGAACGTTTCGATCTGTTGCGGCACTTTGTCCTCAAAGATCAGAAAATCATTTTTCGTCAGTCCGGGAACAAACTGTCCCTTCTTGTCGACGACAGTAATCGGTAAACGCACGCGTCGAATAAAGGTTGTAATTGAGTCCTGGCCATCATCCGGTAGTGGTGTGGGAGTGGACTTGGGCTTTTGCGCCTGCGCCAAACCGGCGACCGCAACGAACGAGACCAGCAGCAGCCGCGTAAAAGAAAAACAAAACAATCTCATGTTAGGTGTATTAGGATTATTCAACCGTATCTTTCGAGCGGTCGGACACGGCGCTTTGATGCCCTGCCTGTCCAGGCTCGTTGCCCTCGGACCGTTTTCCAAGCAAAGTAACCGCTCTATCTATAAGAACATACCCGGCGCATCCAACCAAATCTCAATACCGTTGCGCAAACAATGGGTGTTGAACTTTAGGACTCATTGGAACGGGCGTCCAATTCAGCCAGCAGATTTTCGAGCTCAACCGGCAAGGGCGCAACAAACCCCAATGACTCGCCACTGACAGGATGACGAAATCCTAATCGTTCCGCATGTAGAAACTGCCGGTGTAATTTGCGAATCGCCGCACGGAGCCTGACGTCCTGAACAGTTTTATCGCGGCCACCGCCGTAAATTTCGTCGCCTACCACCGGATGCTTTAGCCAGGAGAGGTGCACTCGAATCTGGTGGGTGCGACCTGTCTTCAATTCAACATCAAGCAAGGTGAACGACTTAAAACTCCGGCGAACTTTATAGAGCGACAACGCGCCCCGGCCGGCGGGAACTACCGCCATGCGAATGCGAGTGCGCGGGTCGCGGGCAATCGGCTGTTCGATGCCTCCCGACTCCTGCTTGACGACGCCATGGACCAGGGCTACATAACTCTTGTACACCTCACGCGCGCGAAATTGATTGGCCAAACTCTCGTGCGTCGCTTCGTTCTTTGCAACGACCATTAGTCCGGAAGTGTCTTTGTCCAGGCGATGGACGATGCCGGGACGAATCTCGCCGGCACGTGTCGAGAGCTGTTGAAAGTGAAAAGCCAGTGCGTTGGCAAGCGTGCCCGAATGAATGCCGGCAGCCGGATGGACCACCAAACCGGCGGGCTTGTTAACTACAAGCAGGAAGTCGTCTTCAAAGACGATGTTTAGCGGAATGTTTTCCGGAGTGAAACTAGCGGCGGGCGGCGGTGTCAATTCAACTTCGATTTCATCGCCCTGGCGCAGTTTGTAGGAAGCTTTTGCCGGCTTGCCGTTGACGAGTACCTCTTCGTCCTCAATTAACCGTTGCAGTCGCGCGCGACTCCAACCATCAATCTGCGCTGCGAGGAAAGAATCGAGCCGCGTATCAATACTTGATTCGCTGACTTGAAAATTGAGAATTTCGAGATTGGGAAAGGAGTTACTTTTAGACACGAAGGTCTGATCACATTCCTATCGGACTTCCCCGATTTTGTCGTCAGACTCAGCCATTACATCGACGCCTCAACCGAGCTGCGTGCAAAACCCCGAGAGGTAGCGACCGGATGCAAGCACTCAATCGTGCGGTCAGTCATTCCTCAAAATTTTAGCGCAAGGTTGTGAGTAGCATCCGGTCGCTACCGCTCGCGGTTCTACTTTGTCTTACATTTCCGGGTTCAGCTCGTGGTGTTAACCGTTGTTCTTCTCAAACTCTTTCATGAAGGAAACCAGCGCCTTGACGCCTGCCCGCGGAAAAGCATTGTAGATTGAGGCGCGGATGCCGCCGACTGAGCGGTGCCCTTTCAATCCATCCAAACCCTGCGCTGTAGCTTCGGCGGTAAATTTCTTTTCGAGTTCTTCGTTCGGCAGGCGGAACGTGACATTCATGATCGAACGCGAATCGTGATCGGCATGACCACGGTAAAAATCAGTCGCGCCGATGGTGTCATAGATAAGCTGCGCCTTCGCTTCGTTTTCGCGGTGCATGCCTGCCAGACCACCTTTTTCCTTCAACCAGTCGCAGATCAGGCTGATGATGTAAATGCCCCACGTGTTGGGAGTGTTGTAAAGCGATTTGTTCTCTACGTGCGTGCGATAGTCGAGCATGGTATGAAGGCCATCCGGAATCTTCTTCAGTAGATCATCGCGCAAAATCACGAGCGTAACGCCGCTTGGTCCCATATTCTTTTGTGCGCCGGCGTAAATGATTCCGTACTTCTCCACTGGAATAGGGTGCGACAAAATGTCGGACGAAGCGTCGGCTACCAGGGGTATATCGCTAACCTCAGGTTCCTGTTTCCATTCGACCCCTTCGATCGTTTCATTGGTAGTGATGTGAACGTATGCGGCCCTCGGATCCAATTTCAACTCTTCATTCGCCGGCACGCGCGTAAAACCGCCATCGGCCATCGTCGCTGCCACGTTAACACTGCCGGAACGTTTCGCCTCCTTCAGGGCTTTCTTCCCCCAACTGCCGGTGATGACGTAATCGGCGCTGCCCTCGGCCGCCAGAAAATTCATCGGCACCATCGAAAACTGAAGACTCGCGCCGCCTTGCAAAAACAAGACGTGATAGTTTGACGGGATGCCGAGCAACTCGCGCAAGCCGGACTCGGCTTTGGCAAAAATCTCATCGAAAGTTTTTGAGCGGTGACTGATTTCCATCACCGACATGCCGACACCCGGAAGCGTCACCAGATCGTGTTGGGCCTGTTCTAAAACAGGAACCGGAAGAACCGCTGGCCCGGCGCTGAAATTAAAAATTCTTTCGTCCATTTATCGTCTCCGACTCTTATTCGTCATACTGGCTGCGCATCATGCGGCCGGCCATGCGCGTCACCAGCGAACGAGGCACCAGCCGCTCAGATTCCGTCATGGCGCGATTGATCCATCCGGAAATGATGTGGCTCTTGCCGCGCGCCAAACCACGCAAGGCAGTCTCGACGACTTCTTCCGGCGTTTGCGAAGCGCGGGCGGGTGGTTTTTGGCCGCGCGCGGCTTCGAAGAAATTGGTTTCAGTGACGCCGGGACACAACGCCATTACCTTGATTCCGTAGGGCCGGTTCTCTTCCCAAAGCGCTTCGGAAAAAGAAAGCACAAAGGCCTTGGTCGCGGCATATGTCGCCATGAACGGCACAGCCTGAAAGCCGGCGGTTGAAGCTACATTGATAATCGCGCCTTGTTTCCGCTCGCGCATCGGTTGCAAAAATCGAAAAGTCAGGTTCACCAGCGCTTTGACATTCAGATCGATCATATTCAACTCGCGCGCCAGGTCCGCCTTGCTAAAATCTCCAAACGAACCGAAGCCGGCATTGTTAACCAGCAGGTCAATCGACAAGCCTCGCTTTTCGGTCTCTTCAAACAACCGCGCCGGCGATTCAGGAAGACTGAGATCCAGCGCGACGTGTTGAGCACGGATGCTTTTGGAGCGGCCCAACTCGTTACACAACGTAACCAGCTTCTCTTCGGAACGGGCTACCAGCAAGACGTTGCGGCCACGCGCCGCCAACCGGCGGGCAAACACTTCCCCTATGCCGCTCGACGCGCCGGTAATAAGGCTTGCATTCATTTCTCGTTCAACTCAAGCAGATCCAGTTCAATAATGTCGGCGTTTTCCTTTTTCAACCGATCAAGCATATCGCGCGACGGTGCGTTATCCAGATTGATGCGCGCGACGGCAGCTTCTGCGCCATCAAATACAATGTTCTCCATCTCCTGCACGTTGATGTGCTCACCTTTGATGGCGTCGAGCACAACCGCCAGCACGCCGGGCCGATCAAGATGGCGCACAACTAGTCGATAGGTAGCGGGAGTTTGCCGCGCGAGGTTGACTACGTTTGGCACTCGTCCCGTTTCCTTAAATTCACGAACGATGCGCACGGTTTCAGCGGCAATTGCCTCCTGCGCCTGGTCAGTGGAGGCGCCAATGTGATGCGTGCCGTAAAGGTTCGGTTCCTGCGCGATGGGATCAGTGAATTGGGCCGTTCCGGACGTTGGTTCGCCCGCAAACACATCCAAGCCGGCCCGAATGCCATGCGAGCGCATCGCCTCAAGCAGTGCTGCTTGATCGACCACTTCGCCGCGCGCGGTGTTAATGAAATACGAGCCCGGTCGCATCGCCGCGAAGAACTCGGCGCCGAGCAATCCCCTGGTTTCTGAATTTAGGGCCAGATGCAAGCTAACAATATCGGCTTCACGGGCAACTTCGGCCGGCGTTGCTTTGTATTCAATACCGAGATCAGCGGCGCGTTCGGGCGTCAGGCTGCGACTCCAGGCAACCACGGGCATGCCAAAAGCCCGGGCCCGGGGAATCATTTCCTGACCGATCTTGCCAACGCTAATCAGGCCCAGCGTGCGGCCGAACAATCCGCGCGCTTTTGAAAACTCTTTCTTGTTCCACTCGCCGCGGCGTAGCGCAATAACGTTATCGGCGATGCGCCGATCCAGCGCGAATATCAATGCAAATGCTAATTCAGCCACGGCAATCGAATTTTTTCCGGGACAGTTTGAAACGTAGATCCCGCGGCGCGAGGCAGCGGCAACGTCAATGGTGTTGTAACCGGCGCCCGCCCTGACCACTAACTTGATTGGGCCCGCCGCGAGCATGTTCTCGGTGACTTTCGTCCCGCGTACCACCAACACGTCAGGCGAGTACTTCCCGATCGCCTCGACCAGCGCTTCGTCTTTTAGATCCGGCTCAAACGTGATCTCGCAGCCGAGAGCTTCCAGGCCGTCGCGGCCTGATTGTTCGAATTTATCGGCAATTAGAACGTGCATCGTTTAATCAGATTGTATGAATCAGCAAGCCGTCACGCAGTTTCGGCTCAAACCAGGTTGATTTGGGTGGCATGATTTCGCCCGCGTCCGACACTCGCAGTAATTCTTCAATCGTTGTCGGATATAGCGAAAAAGCCACCGCTGCTTTGCCTTCATCGCCGAGGCGTTCTAACTCTTTGGTACCGCGAATGCCCCCGATGAAATCAATGCGTTTGTCTGTGCGCACGTCTTTGATTCCGAGGATTGGATCCAGCAAACTGTCCTGAAGAATGCTGACGTCGAGTGTTGCGACCGTTCCCTGCGGCGGAGGCGAACCGGCAGTGAGACTGAGCGTATACCACTTTCCGTCCAGATACATGCTCCACTTGCTGCGACTGCTGGGCGTCGCGTCTCCACCTTCAGTGGCTTCAGTAACGTCGAAACTCTGGCGTACTGCCTCGAGAAATTGATCGCGCGCCAGCCCGTTCAAATCTCGCACCACCCGGTTGTAAGGCAATATCTGCAACTGATCATCTGGGAACATCACTGCCAAAAAGAAGTTGTACTCTTCGTCGCCCGTATGTCCAAAGCTTTGTTCTTTAAGTTCGGCGCGTGCGCGAGCGGCGCTGGCCACACGATGATGTCCATCGGCGATGTAGAGAAACGGAACATCGCGAAACGCTTGTACAAAGCGAACCGGATCAGGAACTCGCCAAATCGTATGCTCGACGCCATCGTCGGCGGTGAAGTCGAAAATGGCATTCGCCATTGTTGTTTCCATGACCATCGTGTCGATGTCGCGGCTGGCCCGGTAGGTCAGAAACACGGGTCCCGTTTGCGCGCGCAGAACCAGCATGTGGCGCGTGCGATCGTCCTCTTTATCGCGGCGTGTTCTTTCATGCTTGCGAATTATGTTCTGGTCGTAATCATCAACTGAACAACAGGCCACGACGCCGATCTGCTCATGTTCGCCCATGATTTGCCGGTACAGATAGATGCTCGGCACTTCTTCAGTTTCCAGCGGGCAGTCTTTTGTTAGTCGCTCATAATTGTCAAGGGCCTTGCGATACACCTGATCCGAATAGGGATCGGTGCCGTCAGGCAAATCGATCTCGGGTCGCGACACGTGCAGAAAGCTCAACGGATTTTCGGCCGCGAGCGCGCGCGCTTCAGCGGTGCTAACAACGTCATAAGGGACGCTAGCCACCTCGGCGACTCGGTCGGGCGGCGGACGCAATGCTCGAAAGGAACGGATGATTGCCACGAAACCTCCCCGCGCAGCAAGTTGTGTAAGCGCGTTGCTTGCTGGTTGCAAACGAAAGATTTTGTTAATTGCTGAAGGCTTGGCCTTTAGACTATCCGTTGCGCGCGTGTCTTAGCAAGCCGTCAAATCGACCCGGCACAAAAGCTGCGGCTGAGACTGTCGCAGGCTGCCGTTGAGACAAAGCGGCGTGTAGAATGTTTGCGGAGAAGTTCTGCTGAGGAGGAACCAAATGGGCGAATTAGCCAGTCGAGACTGCGTTCCCTGCCGCGGCGGCGTTCCACCGCTTAAAGGGGACGAACTTACCAAGCTACAGAGCGAAGTGACGGGGTGGGAAGTTGTAGACGAGCACCACTTGCGCAAGGAATACAAGTTTGGCGACTTTGAAAAGACGCTCGAATTCGTTAACCGGGTAGGTCAACTAGCGGAAACGCAGTGGCATCATCCGGATATTTGCTTTGGTTGGGGCCGCGCAGAGGTAAGTATTTGGACTCACAAGATTGATGGCCTAACTGAAAGCGACTTTATCTTGGCTGCTAAGATTGATGCTTTGTAAATGAACTAAAGACTCGGTCGATAGATCTCTTCCGTTTCCTTCACCATTCGCTCAACGTCGAACCGCTCCGCCACATCTCTTTGGCCGGCCTGCGCAAGCCGCAGCCTTGTTGCCTCGTCCATTAATAGAGACGTGACTGCCGCCGCCAACTCGTTCGGACTGCGAACCGCCGTCAATAGTCCGGTTTCACGGGGACGAATAATCTCTAGCGCGCCTTCGGTTTCGGTTGCCACCACCGCAGTGCGGCTGGCCATAGCTTCGGCTATTGCCAGGCCAAACGACTCGGTGTGCGAGGCTGAAACAAAGACGTCCAATGCGCAATACAGTTGTGCAAGATTATCCAGCCATTTAACGCGACGCACCCGCGGTCGCAGGTTTAGTTCGTCAGTTAGTGTCTCAATTCGTGCTTCGTTTTTTCCGTCGGGCGAGTGATCGATGCCGGCGATTACGAAATTGCAGGCCGGAATTTGTGTGGAAATCTGCGCCGCGGCATGCAGAAACTCATGCTGACCCTTCAGTGATGTCAACTGGCCAACGGTGCCGACCAGCAAGCTTTGGTCGGGCAGTTTCCAATTTTGGAGAAATTCATGCCGGTTAAACCGTTCGCGCGCGCGCGCAAAACGGTTTGTGTCAATTCCGTTCAGCACCACGCTTATTTTCTCCGCCGGGGCGACTCTGTCCGCGCGAAGCTGTGAAGCCACCGCTTGCGATACCGCAATAATCCGAGAGGCTTTGGAAAAAGTGAGGCGATGAAAGCGGTTTAATGGAAACAAGACATGGCGCGTCAGTATCAAACGCGCGTTTGGGTTTTGCCGCGCGGCGTAAGCAGCCAGTGGATAGTCGCGCGCCATGTGCGCGTGAACTATATGAATGTCTTCTTTGCGCACCAACTTCCCAAGCTCGCGGGCGCTTTTTGCGTCCAGCGAATTCCGCAGCGGTAGCGTTTTGACGTTCTCTTTCGCAACTTTACTAAGTTCACCGCTCAGAGCGGACCGCGGTCGCAGCACGGCAAAGACCTCGTGGCCACGCTCGACGAGACCGTTCGCAAGATCCGCCAGATGGCGTTCGCCGCCACCAAGCGATTGGGCTGAACTAAGCTGGAGAATTCTCAAACAGATTCCACTCATCCATGTTATGTAAGAGCGGTTGGGAATTTACACAAGAAATGTCGCGGCAGCTATAACAAAAAACTTAATCCGGGAACTGATTGGCCACCCCCCCGGCCCGTACCGAAGCGAAACAGAAACCTCTTTTGCTGTTTGCTTACCGCCTAGGCAAGGTTGAATCACTAATCAAAACGTTCGCAAAGCAGCGCCCTTAACCCGGCACACCCGTTGCCACTGAATACCTTTCTCCCTTGTAAGAAATCGAGTTTGGCGTCGGAAACTGAAGGAGGATATTTATGGCGAATTCAAAATTGGTGACAGGTCTTTTCAAAAACAGGCTGGCAGCGGAAGCGGCGGTTGACGCAATCATGAAGCGCGGCTACACGCGTGATGACATTAGTGTGATGATGTCCGACGCGACGCAAAGCAAAGAATTTGCACTACAAACACGTTCGCATGCGGCTGACGGGGCCGGCATTGGCGGCGCGGTTGGTGGTGTTGTAGGTGCGGTACTCGCAGCGATCGTTGCAGTCGGCAGCACTATTCTACTTCCCGGCATTAACCTGGTAATCGCTGGTCCAATCGCTGCGGCGCTAGCTGGTGCCGGAGCGGGCGGTGCCACCGGCGGTGTGATTGGCGCACTGATCGGCGCGGGCATTCCCGAGTATCGCGCTAAAGTTTACGAAGCGGGCTTAAAGGGTGGCGGAATTCTTTTAGGAGTTGAAGCAAAGTCCGACGAGGAAATCGATAAGCTGGAGGAACTCCTGGAAGCTATTGGTGGCGGCCATGTCCGGACAGAATAGTCCTTTCTTAAGAACCTGACCCTAAGGAAAAAAGGCTTACGACTCCCACGTCGTAAGCCTTTTGTGTTAGCTGAGGTGAAAACTATTTGCGAACTGATTCACCGAGATCTTCGATGGCTTCTCCGACCTTGCGGCGAGTCGTTCCAAATCCCTCACGAATCTTGCCACCGGTCTGGTCGGCCTGGCCCTCACTCTCAAGTTCGCGATCGTCCACTGCCCGGCCCACAGTTTCTTTTACCTGACCTTTCGCTTGGTCGAAGTTTCCTTTGATCTCATCTCGATTTGGCAATCCCATATGGCAACCTCCTTGAATAACTGGTTAGTTCCAACATCTATGCGACTGGAACTTCGACTGCAACGACTGTTCCTCGCACGAGAAACGGGGCTTTCCGCTTGGTTTTCGGAGTGTTTTGGGTTTGGCAAGCTAAACGAGGGCAAAAGACTAGATGCGTAACCTGTATCTTTTCGCGGATCTGAATGCTTGATCTTAGGACAGCTGAACTGGCGGGCGCATAAATGAATATGTTTCAGGCAGGCTCAAGTAGCTCGTCCAGGTCTTCGCTATTCTTTACGAACCTGTCGTTCTTGTCGCAGATGGGCAGCCTTACTTCAAAGCGCGTCCCCTCACCTGGTTCACTCACGACGAATATCTCGCCTTTGTGCCGCGTAACGATTCCGTGTGAAGCAGAGAGTCCCAGACCGCTACCGAGTTTTCCTTTGGTAGTGAAGAAGGGTTCAAAGATTCGCGACGCAGTTTCGGGCGACATGCCGCAACCACTATCCGCGACCCAGAAGCAGCCGCACTCAATCTCTGCGCGCGCGCCGATTTCCATCGTACCGCCTTCCGGCATCGCATCGACTGCGTTGAACAGGAGATTGAGCACCACTTCGCGCAACTCAGCTTGTTCGCCCATAACATGGACTGGCGTATTGCATTGGATCTTCAAATCGATTCTGCCTTTGCGCGATTTGCTTTGCCATTTCGGACGCGCGATATCTACGCTGGAGGTGAGCAGGTAGCCCAACTCAACAGGAGCGAATTCGCTGACCGAGTCTCGCCGGGCAAACTCGAGAATCCGGCGCAATGTTTTCGTGCCGTCTTCTACTGCGTTCGTTATTACTTCCAAACTCTTTGCTGACGTCTCGTCGGTCGCGTTGCGCAAAAGTAATTGGGCCCGGCCCTGAATTACCGTTAGTGAATTGTTCAGATTATGGGCCACGCCCGCTGCTAATTCGCCGACCGCGCGTAACTTGTCAGACTGGGCCATCAACTCGTGCTCACGCTTTCGTTCAGTCACATCCCTCAGGAAAACCAGCACACCATCAATTTCGCCGTCTTTCCAAAGGGGAGACGCATGGGCCTCGGCGTAACGACTGACGCCTTCAGTGTGCAGGACGCGCACCTCGCATTCCGTATCTTCCCCAGACAGTGTGCGCCGCAGGTTTTGCTCGGCCAGAGTACGCGATTCGGGAGAGATGATATCCAGAAAACCGCCGCCCGCAATCGTCGTCGCCGGTTTAAGAGCTTCGGCACGCTCGTTCATCCAGCTGATGCAACTAGCGCTGTTGAGTGCATAGATTTCGTCAGGGGTGCGATCTGCGATGCTGGCGATAAAGGACTTGTGCGCGATGGCTTCGGCTTCTGCGCGCCGAAGGTCGGAGATGTCTCGAGTAATAACCAGAGCTCCTCGATCTCCGTCAGTATCCGCCAGTGGTTCAACGATGATTGAGATCGAAAGATTTTGTTCCGGGCCCGATTGAATTTCAACTTCGACTTTTTCGCCACTCTCGATTGCGCGATCAACCACGCAGCCGTCCGCTCCTTCAACCCGCCAAAACATTTCGCAACACAGTCGACCGGCTGAAAGGTCGTCGCTTTGGAGTTGGGCCGCAGTAGCATTTCCCTTAAGCAAACGGCGGTCGTTTCCGAACAGAAAGGCGCCATCGGGCAACGCGTCAAACGCGCGTTCGAGAATTTGGTGGCTTGTCCCCGGGCTCAATTGCGCCGAGTCCTCGGGTAAAGCTTCAAGCAAACTAATGGAATGTCTTCGTGGCATTTACGTCTTGCGGGAGGAACGGAAAAATCGGAGGTAGGCCTGAACAGGCCCCAACATATTAGCAAAAACCTCTGTAGACGGGCCAGAAAAATCGTTGGCGGCGGAAGGTTTGACTAGTCAACGCGCTAAAAACGGGCAGTTTGTCCGTATTTGGCCGCTATGGTGCCTAATTACCGGGTCTTTGGCTGGCTTGTTGATGCTGGTCCCTTCACCCGGTATCATCTGCCACAACCCTACAATCATGATATTTGAGGCCCAATTCATTCGCGACGTGTCTTCGCAAATCGAAGCCTGCATAGAGCGGGCGCTGGCGGAAGACATAGGCGCAGGCGATGCAACCACCGACGCAATCGTTCCCGCCGGGTTGAAAATTCGCGGCGACATAATCGCAAAACAAAGCGGAATCATGGCGGGCCTGGACGTTGCCGCAAAGGTGTTTGTGACGGTCGATGAGACAGTGACGTTCGAGGCAAAGGTGAATGAAGGCGGGGGCGTTGAGAGTGGTTTCATTGTTGCCAATGTTTTTGGACCAGCGCGCGCGCTACTAACCGCCGAGCGCACCGCGCTTAATTTCCTCGGGAGAATGTCGGGAATAGCCACCCTTACGCGACAATTTGTAGATAAGGTTGCCGTCACGTCGACGAAGATTCTGGATACTCGCAAAACTGCTCCGGGCCTGCGTGTTATCGATAAACTCGCCGTCAAGCTGGGTGGCGGACACAACCATCGTCAGGGCCTGTTTGACATGATTCTGATCAAAGACAATCACATCGCCGCCGCGGGTTCCCTTCGCGAGGCAGTGCGTTGCGCCCGCAATTCCGGCATGAGCCTCGAAATTGAGATTGAAGCGGCGAATCTTCAGGACGTGGAAACAGGTATCGAATTAGGTGTCGAGCGCATCTTACTGGACAATATGTCACTGGCAATGATGGCGGAAGCTGTGAAATTAACGGCCAAGCGCGCGAAGCTGGAAGCGTCAGGGAATGTCACGCTGGCCAACGTGCGCGAAATCGCCGAGACCGGAGTTGATTACATATCCGTCGGCGCACTTTCGCACTCGGCCAAGGTTTTTGATCTGAGTCTGAAATTCCATCAGATTGATGCAGATGACAGCACTAGTAAATAACGGAAATCAATGATCACTGAAACGAACCCAGAAAAGATGTATCAGGCAATGAAGGCGAAGCTCGCCAAGGTCGTTCCTGATGTCGAACTGAGAATCAAGGCGGAACTGGCAGCAGAAATCAATCGCCTGAAGGCCGAGAAGAATGCTGTCATTCTCGGTCACAACTACATGGAAGCGGCACTCTTCAACTCAGTACCTGATTTTGTCGGCGACTCTCTCGAACTCGCGCGCCGGGCAGCGCAAACGGACAAAGATATCATCGTCTTTTGCGGCGTCAGATTTATGGCTGAAACGGCGAAGCTCCTCAATCCGGGGAAAACCGTTCTACTGCCTTCCGAAAAAGCTGGTTGCTCCCTGGCGGCGAGCATAACCGGTGCCGATGTACGTGAACTCAAGAGAAGATTCCCCGGCGTGCCCGTCGTTACTTACGTTAATACTTATGCGGACGTGAAGGCGGAATCGGACATTTGTTGCACGTCTGGTAACGCACGCGCCGTAGTCGAGTCGCTCAACACGGAGACCGTCATCTTTATTCCCGACGAGTACCTGGCCAAGAACGTCGCGAAAGAAACCGGCAAACACATTATCTTTCCCACGATGGATCCGCGGAAAAAATCGAATGGTGAACTTGACTACCAGATGATCGGTTGGCTAGGGCGATGCGAAGTTCACGATAAGTTTACGGTGGAGGATATCGAGAACGTCAGAAAACAGTTTCCCGATGTCACGATCCTCGCGCATCCTGAGTGCAGTCCCGAGGTAGTGGCCGCTTCAGACTTCTCCGGAAGCACCGGGGCGATGATCAGGTTCGTCGAAAATAGTGCTGCCCCTCATTATCTGCTCCTCACTGAGTGTGCCATGGGCGACAACATAGCTGCTGCAAATCCTGAGAAAGATATGCTGCGCCTTTGTAGCGTTAGGTGTCCCCACATGAATCAGATTACGCTTGAGGACACGCTTGAATCGTTAAGAAAAAACCAATACGTGATAGACCTACCTGCAGACATCCTGCGACGGGCGGCCCGGGCGGTTGAAAGAATGATAGCCATCGGCTGAGGCGTCATGAAGGAAGGACCCTCTTGAACAGAACCGATGTATTGATCATCGGTTGTGGCATAGCCGGCGCAACAACCGCGCTGCGGCTGGCACGCAATCCCAACCGTCTCATCACCATCGTTACGCGGGCGCGAGATGCGCGCGAATCAAACACGCTCTACGCACAGGGTGGCATCGTTGGCCGAGGGGCCGGCGATAATCCTGAGTTGTTGCTTGGTGACATCCTGAAGGCAGGTGCTGGCGTCAGCTCCCCAAAGGCGGCGCGCATTCTCGCCGAAGAAGGGCCAGAATTGCTTCATGAGGTGCTCGAAGGGCGGGCGCATGTTGCTTTCGATCAAGATACAAACGGCCAGCCGCTATTAACTCAGGAAGCTGCACACTCACGACGGCGGATCCTTCATGTCGGCGACGGCACCGGCAAAGCCATCATGGATGGCCTCATCACTACCCTAAAATCCTGTCCGAATGTAACGATCGAATCGCAGATGACAGCGGTCGACCTGATTACGTTTCCGCACCACTCTCGTAACCCGCTCGACAATTACGAGGCCATCACTTGCCACGGCGCCTACATGTTCGACCGGGAGGAAAGAACGGTGCATCGTTGCCTTGCGACCACGACCGTGCTGGCTACGGGAGGGTTGGGACGCATTTACCGCAACACTACCAATCCGATAGGCGCGCGCGGTGATGGTCTGGCGATGGCAAATCGAGCCGGCGCCCGCATAACCAATGCTGAATATGTTCAGTTTCATCCAACAGCACTGGCTGTGCCCGGTGCTGAAGGTTTCCTAATCAGCGAAGCGGTTCGCGGCGAAGGCGGCATCTTGATCACGCCGGATGGTCAGCCATTCATGTTGAAGTATGCGCCCGAATGGGGCGACCTCGCTCCGCGCGATGTTGTTGCACGCGCCATTCATGATGAAATGGAACATAACGACTATGCCTACGTGCTGCTCGATATTGCCTCACGCATGCCGGCAGAAAGTATTCGCGAGCGCTTCCCAAACATTTACAGCCGCTGCCTGAAAGCCGGCATCGACATCACCAGCGAACCTATTCCTGTCGTTCCCGCCGCTCACTACTTTTGTGGCGGCGTGCTTGTAGATGAGTGGGGTCGGTCCAGTGTTGGACGACTTTACGCAGTTGGCGAAGTCAGTTGCACGGGTTTACACGGCGCCAACCGTCTGGCTTCGACTTCATTGTTGGAGGGTTTGGTATGGGGAAATCGTGCCGCGCAACATATTGAAGAACTGCTGGATCAGGCTGACCTGACGCCGGCTGAGTTTGACAACGTCCCGCCCTGGGATGAAAGCGGATTGATCGCAGATGCCGACCCGGCGTTGATACAAGGCGACATGCAGACCATTCAGAACATTATGTGGCACTACGTGGGATTGGTGCGCAGTGCCGAACGCATATCGAGAGCAATTCGCGAATTGCGGCACCTGTGGAACGAGATCGAGACTTTCTATCGCACCACCAAACTCGACGATGGCTTGATTGGGCTGCGCAATGCTGTGGAAGTCGCATTGATTGTGGCGCAGGCTGCTTTGCACAATCGACAGAGTCGCGGCTGTCATTACCGGCAGGATTCCGTGGCTGTCGAAGGCGAGCGGTTGATCTAAACCGTTTACACAGGAGCAACAAAAAACCGGGTGGCCCTTAACTAGGCGCACCCGGTTTCTGTTTGCTTTCTAGTTAAAGGACTAGAAGTGGAAACGCACCGCGAATTGAATCTGGCGTTCGCGATACTTGTTGCTATCGGTGGAGGTAACAGCGCCGAACGTGGGCTGGAAGCAAAGCCCGTTCGTTGCCACAGTATAGGTTACGCCGCTGACCGTGCAGGTGTTCGCCCCGTTGTATAACGTGGCGTTTTCACCGAAGACGTGGGTGCTATTCATTAGGTTAAATGCCTCGCCCAGCACTTCAAGATTATATCTCTCTGAGAAGTTGAAACGCTTTGAAACTCTCAGGTCCATGTTCTTGATCGCGGGTAAACGGAAAGAGTTGCGGGGCAGCTCAGTATAACGGAAGTCGCCGTTAGAACCGTTCAGACCCCGGGTCACACCCGAAGTTCTGGCACTGTATGGCGCGCCACTGTAAATCACGAAGATAGGCGCAATGGACCAGCCATTCAGGACATAATCCCCAAACGAATTCTCCGCTCCTTTGTAAACATTGGGTGCGTAAACAGCGCTGAATACGAACTTGTGTCGCGTATCAAACGTGCTCGGACCAAAATCATAAACCTGGCGCTGGAACGGGTCGACCACCGTATTGAACGGTCCAGTAATGATTGAGTTTTGCCCGGTATCGGTAGATTTCGACAGGGTATAACTTGATTGGAACTGCAGGCCGCCAGTAAAGCGGCGATTCACCTGGAGCACCAATGCGCTGTATTCAGACCTGACGGAACTCTCTTCACGAAGCAAATTGCCTAAGGCGGTGTTGGCGATGCCATACTGCGGCAGGGTAAAGGTCTTGCCGTTTTCGAAACCACCAAGCACCGTATAGGTCCTGGTGGTCCCAAGTGGCCTCAGGTTCATATCGACGAACTTGGGCAGGTCGTAACCGCGCGCCCCCACGAATGACGCCGAAGCAACGGTATTTCTGGCAATCTCCTGCTCAAAGATAAGGTCATATTGCACGATCTTCGGTGTCTGGAAGTTGCGCTGAAAGAAGACAATCGTTCCGCCCTGCGGCGACAAGGTCGTCGGCAGAATGTTTGGAAAGACAGGGGAGCAAGGTTGAGTTGCAGTCGCGACCACTGGGAAACAGTTAGTGAGCGTCGTCTGGTTTACACTGAACGTTCCCTGTCCTGCGGGATTTCCGGTCTGCAGGAGGCTATTCCAAATGTGCCCACCGAGGATGCGACCATAGTAAACACCGAAGCCGCCGCGCACGGATGTCTTGCCGTCGCCGCGAACGTCATAAGCAAAACCCACACGCGGACCGAAGTTGTTTCGATCGTTCGGCATTGTAGAAGTCGCTTCGGCCAGCGTTCGGCCATCGTTGGGAATAACTACGTTGCTGTTTACAGTGCCGGTGTTCGGCAGCAGCGGATCCGGGAGCTTCTGATATTCGTAGCGCAATCCGGAGTTCAGCGTTAACCGGGAGGTCACGCGAGTGTCGAGCTGTCCAAAGAAGCTCCATTCATCCTCGGTGAATTTTATGCCCGGAGCGCCAACGCCCTGGACGAAGTTGCTGGTATAGCACCGGCCCACGAAACGTCGCGTCGTGGGGGTGTCGGAAGTGCACGTGACTGTTGCCGGTAACGGCGATACCCAGTTGACGTAGTCGATCACGAAGTCGCTGATATTGGAGTAAGAATATTGACCTGTTTCGGAACCGCGATTCTGGATGTCGTCCGTAACGCGGTTGAAATCGAAGCCGAACTTTATCGTGTGAACACCCTTCGTCCAGGTTACCGTATCGGCGACTTGAAAACGTCGCTCATCAGGATACTTGATGCGTTCGAAGTTTCTAGTGGTGCCGAAGGTTAAGCCATTTTGGAGGAAAACTTCTGGTGAACGCGCCCCCTCCGAAGTTGTCGCAGTAGACGGCTCACCCGGTAGCGGTGGTTGGCTTAACGCGAATTCGAGGTCCTTTGCATATTGGAAGCGAAACTCGTTTAACAGATTCGGGGTTACGGTCGACTGCAAGCGCGCATTGTAGGAATCTACTCTTACAAAATCGTCGCCGAAACTATGCCGCGCGTTGGTGTTTGTCGCCTGGGTCTGTAAGCCGGCCGGAGACTCCCAACGTAAGCGGTTATATGACAACGTGAAAAGGTTGTTGCTGTTCACCTGCCAGTCAAGCTTGGGGAATATGATCGTCTGGTCGCCGCGCCGCGGGGTTTCACCCGCCAACGAGTTTATGAAGGTCAGAGTGTTGTCAATCTGAGTGTTCGTCAGACCTTTCGCCAGCAAATTATTTCTTAACGTCGTTCCGGCGGCCAACGTGTTGAGGTAACCGACGTTGCTAAAAACAGCCAGACCCGGAAAGTTTCGTTTTTGCTGGTCGTAGCTGAAAAAGAAGAAGGCCTTATTCTTGACGATTGGACCACCGATATTGCCGCCGAACTGATGACGAATGTCTAATGGCTTGATGCCGACGGGTGTTGAGATGCCACCGATCAGCACACTTCTCGTAGCGCGGGGATTGCGCGCGCCGAATCTGTTGTTGCGATAGTATTCAAACAAATCGCCATGAAACTCGTTGGTGCCGCTCTTGCTGACCGTGTTCACCACCGCGCCAGCCGAACGTCCATATTCAGCGGAGTAGTTTGAGGAGTTAACCTGAAACTCGCGAACTGCAGACGCGCTGACAACGTAGGGGATACGTGTGCGGCCACGTTCTTCTGATTGGAACGATTGATTGTTGTCACCACCGTCAACGGTGCTGTTGTTCAGCAATCCCGAAACGCCGCGGAAACTAATCAGTCCAAATGGACCATCGGGAACCGCTGCCGGCGTCAGCAGCACAAAGTCAGTCACACGACGGCCGTTCACCGGCAGTTCGTTAATCGAAGTTTGGTTAATGTTGGTGGAAAACTCCTGCGAGTTGACATTGATGACCGGCGCTTCCGCCGTGACCTCAACCGTCGCGGTGGTTCCCGCAACTCCCAAAGGAACGTTGATGTTAGTCACCTGTCCAACTTCCACCACGATTCGTTCCTGAACAAAATCCGCGAAGCCAGCGACGCTAACCTTGACGGTATACGTTCCCGGCTCAAGGTTAATGACCCGAAAGCCACCGTTATCATCGCTGGTGGCAGTAGTTTCCTTGGCTGTCCCAGCATTGGTCGCCGTCACAGCGGCGTTGGGGATCGATGCGCCTTGCGGGTCAGTAACCTTACCGCTAATGCCGCCAGTCACTGTTGACTGGGCAAACGCGATGGCACTGAACGCGAACATCGCCAAAATAATCAGGGATAGTCGGACAAATTTCGACATGGAGAACTCCTTAAGCATGCGTTGACGTTAAAAGAATGTGCGCAACCGATTGGGCGCAAGTGGATGACTTGGAAATTGAGAGCAAATTGAAGTTATGCAAAACAAAGAAGGAAATGATTAGTAGTACCCCGGGTAGAGGCAAATTTTTTTAACACGCCTTATGCAACTTTCGCAAGCTCTTTACGCGTTTAAATTGGGTTAAATTCAACAGCGCTGTTTTGAATTCCGCGAAGACCCGCTTGGGCATGTCTTGATCGCAAGACTCGTCGCAAAATGCATGCCGAATTGAGGCCAAACGCATACGCCGAAATAACTCCCACTTTTCAACGATTATCTGCGATTTCGGCTGGCGGGACTGTGCAAACTTCGCCAAGAAAATGGATTATTATTGGAAAATCAGGAAATCATCGGATGGGCCTAAGCGACCCTTTATCCCAGTCGCCACCAGGTAGAGATTTTTGCCGTCCTTCGCCCAGCGTCGTTACGAGACGCGCTCAACAATCATCGCGATGCCCTGGCCACCGCCAATGCAGGCGGTCGCTAGACCGTAACGACCGGAACGGCGCTGTAACTCATGTAGCAAAGTTAGTACAAGGCGAGTTCCGGTAGCGCCTAAAGGATGTCCCAGCGCAATAGCTCCGCCGTTGACGTTGGTGCGCGTGCGATCCAATCCTAATTCCTTTTCGACGGCGAGATACTGACCAGCGAAAGCTTCATTCACTTCAATCAGGTCAATGTCGGACAGCTCGAGTCCCGCCTTCTTCAACGCCTGGCGAGTAGCCGGTACTGGGCCAATGCCCATGATTTCAGGTTCTACTCCCGCATAGGCCCAACTCACAATGCGGCCCATTGGCTGCTTGTTGCTCTGATTCAGATAGTCCTCGCCGCAGATGACTAGCGCTGCTGCGCCGTCGACAATTCCCGAAGCATTACCCGCGGTTACAAATCCATCTTTCGCGAACGCCGGTCGTAACTTGGCGAGTATCTCCATCGTGGTTTCCGGTCGCATGTGATCGTCGTGATCAAAAATGAACCTCGACTTGCGAGACTTAACTTCAACTGGAACGATCTCTTCAGCAAAATATCCGGCATCGCTAGCGCGCTTGGCTTCCTGTTGCGAGCGCAATGCGTACGCATCCTGCTCTTCACGCGAAATGGAAAACTTGCGCGCCAGATTCTCGGCGGTGCCGGCCATCGGTGTATTGCAATAGGTGTCGAGCAACGCCACCATTAGACTGTCCTCAAGTTTGCCGTCGCCCAGTACAAAACCTGAGCGCGCTCCGCGAATGACATGCGGCGCCTGCGACATAGATTCCATTCCGCCGACTAATGCCGTCTGCGCTTCACCGAGCTGGATCATCTGCGCGCCCGAAACGATGGATTGAATGCCGCTGCCGCATAAACGATTCACGGTGAGCGCCGGCCGATCGAAAGGAACGCCGGCTTTGAGTGCCACATGACGCGCGCCATAGATCGCGTCGCCGGAAGTTTGCAACGCGTTTCCAATCACCGTGTGATCGATCTCTTCGGGGGCAACGCCGGTCGTTTCCAAAGCAGCCTTTGCCGCGACCGCACCCAGATCGATTGCCGAAATATCCTTCAGCGCGCCGACGTACTCGCCCATCGGCGTACGCTTACCACCCAAAATGAAAACATTTTTACTCATCTCGCTAAATCAACCCTTCCATGGTTTCGAATCCCGCTATGGTTAGAAACGGAAAGATTAACAAAGAATCGATCGTCGAATCAATTTGGCAGGGATACTAGCAGTGACTTGAACTTCTCCGTGTAACCTTTGTGCTCTCTGTGTCTCTGTGGTGAGCAACTGGTTAAGGGTTAATAAACCAGAGGCACAGAGGACTCAGAGGTTGCACAAGAGAAACTGGAATTGGAATTATTACTCTGAAAATCTATGAACGGCCCGATAGCGGTGCAGTAGTTCCTCGAGGAAGCCTTCATAGGTAAATGTCGCTAGATCGTAAGTCGGACGAATCTTATACATAAGCGGCAGCGAAACGCGCCAAGCCATCCACTGTCGTGGAATGTCCGAAAGATCCCAGCGGCGGCGCAGGAAAGTTTCGACTACTTCAATCTCGCGCTCGGTAAGACGGCTGAGCTCGCCGGAAAACTCGACTGGCTTGAACGATCTTCGCAACGCCAGATCGCTAATGGAGGAGTCGAACACTTGAGCAAAAAGCGGCGCTTCAGCTTCGCGCTCGCGAACTACAACGGTTCCCGCGATGATGTCCCCCACCCGCTGGTCCGAAGCGCTCACGAAAACCGAAATCAGGCCGATTGAATAGAAAGGCGCCGGCATCATATCGAAGGTGCGCAGCAGATTTCTGATTGTTGCTTCCCAAAAAGTGATCGGTCGTCCGTCCTCACGAATAACGCGCAGCTTCAGCCAACGTTTGCCTGGTGTTTGCCCCTTCCAGATCCACTCGAAGAACGCGAAGTAACCGGCCATGATCAAAAACAGAACGACCACTAGCGTCGCCAGCACCCATTTTGGCGCGTTGATTAGCTGTTCACCTACGGTTGAGTAGTTTGCTACCAAGGTAAAGGCGATGATCATTAGTATGAGTGTCAGTACTTGCAAACCATGGTCAATGGCGCAGGCGAGAAAACGGTTGCCGATGGACGCGAGTGCAAAGTGAAGCGGCACGCGCTCAGGCGTTTCGATTACGAGGACGTCTTCAGTGGCAAGTGCAGCGGACATTAAAACCTAAAGCTCGCGAACGATTCACGCGAAAGTCAATCCAAGATTTTGAAAGCGCCTAAAGTCTGCCACCCTGCTTGTTGCTAGACGTGCGTAGCAACGCAATGCTAGCCGCAATTTGGCAATCGGCGAGACTGCGTGATCGACGGCCAGTTGCATTAAAACAGTTGGGCGGCTTGGTATGCATCTAAAGCGAGGAATGGTTCCGGTCCGGGGAAAAATATCTGGGCCAACTCCTCATCCTCGGAAGTCAACGGTCCACAGAGAAACTCGCTCCAAGTGATGGAGCTGATGCCCAGGGCTTCTCCGCCGGTGAGCCATCTCTGTAATTTTGCTTCTTCTGCAGAGTTCGGCACGAGAGCTTGGATGAGAAAGTTGGTGTCGAGATGAATCATCCGCTGTTAGCGGCGCGCTTCACGGACTGCGTTTTGCCACTCGGCAGCTTTTTCAGGAGTTTGGTTAAGCCTGCTTTGCTCCTTGAAAGCTTCCAACCTTGAGAGCCGTCTTATTTTGGTCCCCTCACGCGCACGAACCGCCGCTTACCGACCTTAATATCATGACCTGGCTTACCCGGTCTTATAGAAATTGAATACTTAGTCTGGAGATTACAACGTTCTCCATCCAGAGATACACCGCCGCCTTTTATCAGCTCACGCGCCTCGGCATTGGAGGAAGCGAGGCCAAGTTCGACGAGCAAGTGCCTTAACTCCCTATCTCCAAAAGCAACGATCCGCTCTTCAATTTCTTCGGGCGACTGCTTATTCCGAAAGATGCGATTGAATTCTTCTTCAGCTTTTCGCCCTTCGGCGTCTGAGTGGAAGTCTAAAATAATGTTTTTCGCAAGCTCGGCTTTAATGTCGCGTGGGTTGCGTTCACCACTTTTTGCCGCCTCACGAAGCGCATCGATCTCCTGTACCGACAAGTCAGTTAACAGTTCATAATACCGCCACATCAACTCGTCTGAGATCGACATGACTTTGCCGAAGATTTCAGCAGGCGGCTCACTGATGCCGATATAGTTTCCCAAACTCTTCGACATCTTCTGCACGCCATCAGTGCCCTCCAATAGCGGCATGATGACGCAGACTTGTGCTTCCTGTTTGTACTCGCGTTGCAGATTGCGCCCCATTAGCAGATTGAATTTTTGATCGGTGCCGCCCAGTTCAACGTCAGCCTCAAGCGCAACCGAGTCGTAGGCCTGTGTTAAGGGATAGAGCAATTCGTGCAAAGCTATCGGTTTCTCTTCCGCCAGCCGCTTTGCGAAATCATCACGCTCAAGAATTTGTTTTACCGTGACGAGCGCGGCCAGCCGAATGAAGCCGTCCGAACCAAGCTTGTCCATCCACTCAGAATTGAAACGCATCTCGGTCTTCGCAGGATCGAGGAGCTTGAAGATCTGCTGCTTATAGGTTTCAGCGTTGGCGTTGATTTCGTCACGCGTGAGTTGCGGCCGCGTCGCGGAATTGCCGGAAGGATCGCCGATAAGCCCGGTAAAATCACCTATTAGAAAAATGACTGTATGGCCCAACTCCTGGAAAGCACGCAGCTTGCGAATGACGACGGTGTGCCCCAGATGTATGTCGGGGGCGGTGGGATCGACGCCAAGTTTCACGCGCAACGGCTTGCCCGTCTTTGCGGATCGCTCGAGCTTCGCCCGCAATTCCTCCGCGCGGATGATCTCCGTAGTTCCTTTGCGTAGGTAGTCGAGCTGTTCGTCAATCGTCATCGGGCCTCATCGTAAATCGTCAATCCTGAATCGTAAATAGAATTAGGAACCCGATCGGTTCCAAGGCTTGCTTACCTGCGCACGACCCGCCTGCCAACAATTTCATACGTTCCGCTGACAACGATAGCGAGCGCCTCGGCGTACAGCTTGTGCTCTTCTTTCAGGATGCGCGCGGAAAGCGTGGCTTCGGTATCATCATCAAGTACGGGAACTATTCGTTGCGCGATGATCGGCCCGCCATCGAGAGTCTGATCGACGAAGTGCACCGTGCACCCGCTGAACTTAACACCATGTTTCAAGGCTTGCTTCTGCGCGTCGAGCCCCGGGAACGCCGGCAACAGGCTGGGATGAATGTTCAGTATGCGATTGTGATAGACGGAAAGAAAGTCCGGCGACAAAAGACGCATGTAACCGGCCAGGCAAACAAAGTCAACCTGGTGTTTCTGCAATACAAAAACCTGTTCGCGATCGTGTTCGTCACGAGAGCGACCTCTTTTTTCCACCACAACTGTATTCAGATTTCGCGACTTGGCATGGGCCAGGCCGGCAGCGTTTGGTTGGTCGCTGATAACAACTGCTATGTCCGATTTAGGAATTCGTCCCGCGCCAACTGCATCGGCAAGCGCGAGCATGTTTGAACCGCGCCCCGAAATTAGGATGCCGATGCGAATCATAATATTGGAGCCCGATCACTTGGGAGAATTTAGATCAGCCTGGACTAGCATCAACTGAAAAGGACTTCGCTGTGACCCTCAATCACGCTCCCGATTTCATGAACTTGTTCGCCCAGTGCTTGCAAACGTGCCTTAACAGGACCAGCGTCTGATTGCGAAGTGACGATGACCATGCCCACCCCCATGTTGAAGGTGCGATACATCTCCGCTTCAGAGACGCTCCCAACCTTCTGCATGATCTGAAAAATGGGAAGTATGGGCCAACTTCCTTTTTTGATTTCAACTGTGGAGTGCTCGGGAAGGATGCGCGGAATATTATCGGTCAGCCCGCCCCCCGTGATGTGGGCCAGGCCCTTTATCATTCCCGAATCAAGTAACCCATCGAGCGGTTTCAGGTAACTCACGTGCGGCTGCAACAGCGCTTCGCCAATCGTCGCGTTCAACTCATCAAGCCGGGTGTTCACTTCGTAGCCGGCCACTTCAAAAAACAACTTGCGCGCGAGCGAGTAACCATTCGTGTGCAGCCCGACTGACGGTAGAGCCAGCAAGACATCGCCGGCTGCTATCTGTTTGCCGTCAATGATCTTTTCTTTGTCTACAACTCCCACGATGAAGCCGGCAACGTCATATTCGCCCTCAGCATAAAAATCGGGCATCTCGGCTGTTTCACCGCCAAGCAGAACACAACCATTTTCTCGTGATCCCTGCGCTATGCCTTCAACAATGGCGGCAACCACATCAGGCAAAAGTTTGCCGGTAGCGATGTAATCGAGGAAGAAAAGTGGACGTGCACCCTGGACCAGAATGTCGTTAACGCAGTGGTTCACCAGATCGCGGCCAATGGTATTGTGAACGCCGGCGAGAAACGCAATCTTTAGCTTTGTGCCAACACCATCGGCGGAAGCGACCAGGACCGGCTGGTTGAGCTGGGGGAAGGCGCCGTCAAACATTCCACCGAAGCTTCCGATCTCGGAAAGCGTGCGCGCATTAAACGTCTGTTTCGCGAGTTGCTTGATCCTGACGGTGGCGCGAGTGGCAGCGTCAATATCGACGCCCGCATCTGCATATGAGATTGGCTTTGTCATTGGCTCGTAAATCGTGAATCGTAAATCGTAAATAGAAAAGCCTGAACACTTGGTGGAAAACATGAACCTGAAAAGTGACCCCTCAACTGGCGTAAATCGTTCACTATTCCGATCTATTTACGATTTACGTTCTTGGGGGGTGGCCCAAAATCGCCATAAGCAATGAATCCCGAACGCGTTGAATCGTCCTTTTGTCCAGGCCGTCCGGCCCACACGTCGAATGCACCCTCTTTTTCCGTCTTGATTAAGTAATCGTTCTGTCTGCCGCGTGTCGTAATTGTCATGTCACCCTGGAGGTCGGTTCTAAACAACTTCGCATTCACAGATTTCAATCGATCCAGCACCACCTGCGAAGGATGGCCATAACGATTCCACTCGCCACAGGAGATGATGGCCACTTCCGGCTTTACTCGATCGACAAAATCCTGCGCCGTTGCATACTTCGAACCGTGGTGACCGACCTTCAAGATTTTGGCACGAAGGTTTACATCCTTTGTCAGCAGGCGGTGTTCTGTTTGCTCTTCCGCATCGCCCGTCAACAGCATTGAGAAGTCGCCGTAGTCGAGCCTCATGACAATTGAGTTTGCGTTTGGCAGGTTGCCGCCGGTCTTCATCTGGTCCCTGGTGAACAGTGGCTCGGTCGGCGCAAGCACCGTCAAACGGGCTCCGCCACCAAGATCGTATTTCGTACCGGCTTGAGCTTTCTCATAGCTCGCGCCACTTTGCGTTACCGCGTCTTTATAGTCGTCGAAAAATTTTGTAATTGAATTCGACCTGGCGGGCGGCGCGGTCGCGGGTTTGTTATTCTTCGCCGCATTCTTATTTTGCGCCGCTTTCGGATTCTGTTTCACGGCCAGGGATTCGGGAACATCCGGTTCTGTGCCGTTATCGATAACGCGCGTTACTCTTATCGCTTTGATTACTTCATCTGCGCCACCGATATGATCGGGATGAGAATGAGTGGCAATGAAATAGTCGAGCTGCTGCACGTTGTAACGTTTCAACGCTTCTAGCACAACTTTGCCTTTGTTTGTATCCCCGGCATCAATCAGCACGGACGTGCCCGACGGCGAGATTATCAGGATCGAGTCGCCATCGCCTGGGCCAACATCGAGAAGATGGACCTGAAGTTCCTTACCTGAGGGCGTGGGTGGCTTTGTTTTCCACCACGGCACCACATAGCGCCAGCCCATGTAGCCGGCTGGAATCATCAGGAGAACGAGAACTGCTCCCGCGCAGCCGCATCCTTTTGTCGCTCGACTCACTGATCAGTCCTTAATCAATTTATTTTGAAAACGCTGAACGCCTCAGTATTTAACTGTCAGCAACAATTGCCTCGTGATCGCGCTCCCACATCGTTTCCGCCTCGCTGGTGATGCGGGTTGGATACTGCTCGTTCCAACAGGCCATGCACGACGAGTCGCGACTGAGGCCAATCGCCGCAATCATTCCCTCAAGCGAAAGGTAACCAAGCGAATCCGCTTCGATAAACTTGCAAATCTCTTCAATCGACATTTGCGCGGCAATCAAGTCAGCTTTATTGGGTGTATCAATGCCGTAGTAACAGGGGCTGATTGTCGGCGGACAACTGATGCGCATGTGAACTTCGCTGGCCCCAGCTTCACGAACCATTCTCACAATTTTTTTGGAGGTTGTACCGCGCACAATCGAGTCGTCGATCAACACGACGCGCTTTCCGGCGATCAACTCGCGTACCGGATTCAACTTGATGCGAACGCCAAACGAGCGAATAGACTGGCGCGGCTCGATGAAGGTGCGGCCAACGTAATGGTTTCTTACCAAACCAAAACGAAAACTGACGCCACTTTGAGCTGAGTATCCAATCGCTGCAACCGTGCCCGAATCAGGCACCGGCACCACCACATCCGCGTCGGCGGGTTGCTCGATTGCCAGTTGCGCACCCATGCGGTGCCGCGATTCGTTCACCGATTGGCCATAAATGAGCGAATCGGGACGCGCGAAATAGACATGCTCAAACAAACACATCGAGGGTTTCTGTTCCGGCAACGGATGAGACGAGCGCAAGCCATCCTTACTAATCACCAGCATCTCGCCAGGTTCGACGTCGCGAACATACTGAGCATCGATCAAATCGAATGCACAGGTTTCCGAAGCAACCACCCAGGCATCGCCGAGACGGCCCAATGCCAGCGGACGAAAGCCGCGCGGATCGCGAATCGCGATTAGTTCCGACGGTGTCAGAAACAGCATTGAGAATGCGCCTTCAGTTTTGCGCAAAACTTCGGGAATCGCTTCGCGTACTGATCCCGCTCTTGATCGAGCCACACCGTGCAGAATTACTTCGGTGTCTGAAGTCGCAGAAAAAATCGCGCCTTCTTTTTCCAGTTTCCGCCGCTCTTCGCGCGCGAACGGCAAATTGCCGTTGTGGCAAACTGCAATTTGACCATGCTGGCAGGTCACTAAAAATGGCTGCGCTTCGCGTATAGACACGTCGCCGGCAGTGGAATAGCGCACGTGCCCTATGGCGCTAGCGCCCGGCAAACGATCTAGCGTCGACTGATCAAACGCGTCAGCGACGTGTCCCATCGCACGTTCCAATCGCAGCTCAGCGCCGTTGGAAGCCGTGATGCCGCATGATTCCTGACCGCGATGCTGTAACGCATACAACCCCAAATATGTTAGTCGCGCAGCATCGGCGTGTCCGTAGATCCCGAATACGCCACACTCATCTCTGAACTTGTCCTGCTCCAATTCCACTTGTGCCTATTTTCCCTTTTTGTCGAGTCTCATCCGTTTGCGACGCGAGCTTACTTCGCATTAACGAACGTTTCAACTCGGCAACCCGCCATCGCGGATACACAAACTATTCTCAGTTGGGTATCATAAGTTTCGCCACGTCATAAAGGAGTCTTCCCGTTAGGACTCGAGAGGCAACGAAGGACGGAAAAGGCTACGCGTATGAAACATGTTTTGTTGATCTTTTTGTTACTCGCCTTCACGGCGTCTACAAGTCTCTTCGCCGCTGCTTCGCTAACCGTCACAAACGGCAACGTACCGCCTCAGAGCACTGCACAATTCTACACAAGACAATGTGCCTCGTGTCATGGTAAAGACGGCCGCTCAAAAACAATTAAGGGCAGACTCAAACACGCGCGAGACTTGACGGATCGCGAGTGGCACGAAAAAGTAAGCGACGAGCGCATTTTCAATTCCATAAACAACGGCAAGGGGAAGATGCCGGCCTATGGGAAAAAACTCTCCCAGGAGCAAGTCGAGTCATTGGTTACTCATGTTCGCGCCCTTAAGAGATAGATTAGTTGTGCGCTGCATTTCCCTATCGTGCAAAGCGTTGATCCAGGATTTCTAAGGTGAAGCCACCAGGCACATTCTCGCGCTTGACCATTTTGCTTCTGCGAGCGGCGCTCGTTGCGGCGCTGCTGGTTTCCGGTTGGTTGATTTACGCAAAACTTCCGCACCACGTAAATTCCGACGCTCGGGTTTCGCACAATGAAACCACCTTGCAGATCGTGTTACGTCCCGCCGGCCTTAATGCCTTGATGGACATTCCAGTTGAACTGTATCCCGTTGATATCGTTGCTGTGCGCCACGAATACTTTACCGAGCGTCGCGCCGGCAAACGGTTTGATGATTTTTTGAACGAGCGCATGCAGGGTCGTCGTCCGGTCAACGCCAGGTTAGATAAAGATGGTCAGGCGACAATCGTAGTGACTGCCGGTAGCTGGTGGCTTAATGCCGTCTTACCCGGAGACGAAGACTTGGAATGGCGGCTGCCACTCAATGTGGCTGGGACTAAACAAATTGTGGAACTCACCTCACAAAACGTCTACACGCGCACGAAGAGTTTCTGAAGAACAGAGGTCGGAGGTCAGAAATCAGAGGTCAGAAAAGAGACTGGCGTTTGATTGCGAACTCAAGGTCCCCGTGAATGGCAGATTAGCTTCCGCGCTTGCTGATCTCTCTGATCTCTGATTTCTGACCTCTGTCTTATGAAAGCCCTTCGCATCGACAAGAAAAAGCTGACTGTTCGCGAGGTTGAAAAACCTGCGCGGGGGGATGAGTCACTCGTGCGCGTGCTGCTTTCCGGCATCTGCAATACCGATATGGAAATCGCGCGCGGCTACGCCGGGTTCAAGGGAACGATTGGACACGAGTTTGTCGGAATCGTGGAAGAAGCTACGGACTCGGGACTAGTGGGCCAGCGTGTAGTCGGTGAAATAAATGCTGGTTGTGGAAAGTGCGCGCTCTGTACCGTCGGCGATCCCCGTCACTGCGCCGAGCGTACGGTTCTGGGAATCGTTGGTCGCGACGGGGCGCACGCCGAATTTCTCAAACTCCCCCAAACCAATCTTTTCAAGGTTCCGGACGCAGTGCTTGAAGAGCATGCTGTTTTTACCGAGCCACTCGCGGCCGCTTGCGGCGTGCTGGAATGTGTTGAAATCAAACCGGAGGATCGCGTCGCAGTCATTGGTGACGGAAAACTCGGTTTGCTTTGTGCACAGGTAATTGCGTTAACGGGCGCCCATGTTCTCTTGATTGGCAAGCATGCCGAGAAGCTGCGCATTGCCGAGCGACGTGGCATTGAAACAACAACTCCGAAGGCGGCCACCAAGCGCAAGCGCGAATTTGACGTGGTGGTTGAAGCTTCCGGATCGCCCTCGGGATTTGCCGGGGCGCTTGCATTATTGCGGCCACGCGGTGTGCTCGTTCTGAAGTCGACATTCGAAGGCACGGCGGAATTCGTTCAGGCGCCGTTGGTGGTTGACGAGATCAGTATTGTCGGCTCGCGCTGCGGCCGTTTTCAACCCGCGCTCGATCTCCTTAAGAAAGGCGCAATCGATATCGACAGTTTGATAAGTGAAGAATATCCACTCGCGCGCGGCGTCTATGCGATGGAACGCGCGGGGAAGAAAGGCGCGCTTAAGGTGTTTCTACGACCTTGAAGGACAGTAAGCGAAGTTAAAAATGAAAATCTCTCATTTCCCATTTCTCATTTCCCATTTCCATTTGCCAAGTTGGGTTAAGCGAACACATTTTTGCGGCCGTCACAACCAACGGCGGTAAGAAGCACCTAGCTGCTGCAGTAAGAATGGCAAATGAGAAATGTCAAATGAGAAATGAAAAATCTCGTTACTCTTGCCCTGTCCCTTAGCTCGCCGCGCTCGTTTCTTTGCTCCTAGATTGACGTTTAGCTATACTTCAACCCTTCCCTTCTGCGGCCAAATGATTACCGGAATACTGGCATTCCAAAAAGGTCGCAACGTGCAGCTTTCTAGAAGGCGGTGTTTATGCTCGATTCTACAAAAGACCAAACAACAGTGAACGAACGGACGATCCTGCGGAAGCTTCGCGCATGGATTGTCGCTCTTGCGACCGCCTGCCTGGTGGCCGGCATGGGTATCGGCGCCATGCTGTCGGGAAGACCAACGGTAGCGCAAAACGAAATGCAAATCGCGCGCGCTCCGGAGGCACTCTCGGCATCGTTTGCGGAAATTGCGCGAAGGGTCGAGCCGGCCGTGGTAAACATCGACACAATCACTGCCGCTCCTGAAGTCAGTGCGAAGGACAACGAGGACCAGGAGGACCTGCCCTCGAATAATCCCCTGCTTGATATGTTCAGGCGGCAACAGCGGCGCCCAACGCACGGTGTCGGCAGCGGCTTTATTGTAAGTCCCAAAGGTTACATCCTGACAAATGAACACGTGGTCCAAGGTTCGTCACGGATCATCGTTGGGCTGCAATCGGGCCAAACTTATACTGGAAGAGTGGTCGGCATCGATCAAGAGACTGACGTTGCGGTGATTAAGATTGACGCTCCGCATGATCTGCCAACCGTAACTCTGGGTGATTCAAATGCGGCCCAGGTGGGCGACTGGGTGCTGGCGGTGGGTTCACCATTCGGCCTGGACCAAACCGTCACGGCCGGCATCATCTCCAAGAAGGAACGTGAGACACCCTCGTCAAATTCAAGAAATTTCCAACGGTTCATCCAAACTGACGCCGCCATTAATCGCGGCAACAGCGGCGGCCCTTTGGTAAACATGCGCGGCGAAGTCATTGGTATTAATTCCCAGATCGCAACTTCTACCGGCGACTATAACGGCATCGGGTTTGCTCTACCCGCCTCCGAAGCAAACTTCGTCTACCGGCAGATTGTGGACCAGGGCAAGGTACGTCGTGGTTACCTGGGTGTGACGCTTGATTCAGTCAGAGAGCAATTCGCGAAAGTGTATGGCTTGGGTGAGGCGAAGGGCGCGATCATTCTCGACGTGCAACAAACAAAAGATGGCCAACCAACGCCAGCGGCGAAGGCGGGTTTGCAGTCAAGTGACATCATCGTTGAATTCAACGGTCAATCGATTGCCAACGCTCAGGACTTGATACAGAAAGTAGCGGCCAGCTCAATCGGTCAATCCGTGGCGTTAACTTATCTCCGTGAACGTGACAATAAGTTTGAGAAACACAGCGCCGACATAGTTCTCGGCGAGCGTCCACTACTGGGGCAATTGCGCGGCCCTGCAGAAGTCACACCGCCGAAGCGCAAGGCAGCGGACCCCAAGGGCAACGGCCTCCATCTCGGCATTACGCTTGCCGAATTGACGCAAGCGCTGATCGCTGAAAAACATCTCGCGGGCGTGCGTGGTCTGTACGTGAAGGAAGTTGATCCCAGCGGACTCGCCGCTGAGGTCAGAGGCGTCAACGGGCAGCCGACTCTTAACGAAGGCGACGTCATTACCCGCATCAATCGCGTACCTGTAACAGCACTGGCTGATTTCCAAAGGGTGATCAGTTCGCTGAAACCGGGCGATCCGGTAGTAATGCATGTGACGCGCTACTCGCGAGACCTCGACCGCCTAACAACCAGAATCGTGCAGTTCACTTACCAATAAGGACACGTGTTGGGTGCCGGGTGTCAGGTGCCAGTTGAATTTTCCAACCGACACCCGACACTTTACACCTAAGACCCACCACCGACTCCTGACACCTGATACCTAATCATGGCCCAGGCAAAGAAAGCTCTCGCAAAGAACAATTCCAAGCAAACGCCTCCGCGCCTGGTTCGCGCGTCGATTAAGACCTACCACAATTACATCGGCGGCAAATGGATGCCGAGTGAGTCGGGCGAACTCTTCGAAAATATCAACCCGGCTGATACCAACGACATCATCGGACGCTTTCCGCTCTCAAACCGCAACGATGTGAATGCTGCGGTCAATGCCGCGCGCGAAGCATTCGACGGCTGGCGCAATACGCCTGCTCCCCGGCGCGCCGAAATTCTTTTTCGGCTGGGCGAAATCCTGCTGGGAAACAAACCGCGCTTCACCGCGGACATGACCCGCGAGATGGGCAAGGTTTTAAAGGAAGCCGGCGGCGATGTTCAGGAAGCAATCGACTGCACTTACTATACCGCCGGTGAAGGGCGTCGCCTGCATGGCTTTACCACGCCCGCGGAAATGCCGGACAAGTTTGCGATGTGTGTGCGACAACCGGTTGGACTCTGCGGCCTGATCACGCCGTGGAATTTTCCGATGGCGATTCCTTCCTGGAAACTGATCCCGGCGCTGGTCTGTGGCAATACCGTGGTATTAAAACCCGCCGAGGACACGCCGCTCTCGACGTACAACCTCGTTGAGGCTTGCGAGCAGGCAGGCATTCCACCGGGAGTCGTGAATCTTGTAACCGGCTATGGCGAAGATGCGGGCGCACCGATCACAAACCATCCGGCATTGCGGCTGATCTCCTTCACCGGCTCGACCGAGACGGGACGAATTGTTGCGTCGGCTTGTGCCGAGCGCAACGCGATTTGTTCACTGGAAATGGGCGGCAAAAACGTGATCATCGTTATGGATGACGCCGACATCGACCTCGCGATTGAAGGCGCCGTCTGGGGAGCTTTTGGTACTTCCGGACAACGCTGCACTGCCTCGTCGCGCTTAGTGGTCCATAAAAAGATCTACAAGCAGTTTTGCAAGAAACTAGTCGATCATGCGAAACGCTTGCGGGTCGGCAATGGCGCGAACGCGAAAACCGACATGGGTCCGGTAATTAATGCTGACGCCGTTAAGAAGATCATGAGTTACATCGACATTGGTCAGCGGGAAGATGGCGCCAAGCTCGCTTGTGGCGGCAAGCGCCTGACCCGAGGCGAATATGCACGTGGTTTCTTCATCGAGCCCACTGTCTTTACCGACGTCGTGCCCGATATGCGCATCGCGCAGGAAGAAATTTTCGGTCCGGTTACCGCAGTTATCCCTACTCGCTCATTAGACGAAGCGGTCGAGATCGCCAACGGTGTGCGTTATGGCTTATCTGCCGCAATTTATACCAGCGACGTCAATCGCGCCTTTCGTGCTATGAACGATATGTACACCGGCATCTTTTATGTGAACGCTTCGACGATAGGCGCGGAAGTTCACCTGCCTTTCGGTGGCACTAAGGCAACCGGAAATGGGCATCGCGAAGCGGGCACGCAGGTGCTCGACATTTTTTCTGAATGGAAATCCATCTATGTCGACTACAGCGGCAAACTACAACGCGCGCAAATCGACACGGTGGAAGG
>JBPCLZ010000033.1:0-11965 GCA_051002775.1 Pyrinomonadaceae bacterium
TAACTCAGTAACTCAGTAACCCTACGGCAATCGAAATCGCCCAACCGTGCTTTCGCCGATGCTGCCGAAGTAGAGGGCGCCGTTGTGTTCAACGGCATTTGCGATTTGGGCGTAGCAGTCAGCCGCAGGGTTTTGCAGGTTATCAATCACCTTGCCATCCATATCCAAACCAAGAACAAAACTGTAGCGCTTTGGTGCTGGCTGAAGAAACTTGGGCAAACGGTATACAACTTTCCTGAGGAATGGATGCGGCAGCAATTTATCAAGCGTCTGATCGCGCCGTGTCACCAGCGCCAGCCAAAACTTATCTTTGCCATTCGAAGAGATGCCGTCTGGAAATCCCGGAAGGTTGTCGATGAAGATTTCAGAGTGCCCCTGCTTTGGACCACTCAGCCAAAGTCGGTGAACTCGATATGAACTTGTCTCAACCGCGAGCAAAAAAGTTTGATCGGGACTAATCGCAACGCCGTTGGCAAAACAAAGATCCTTAATCAAACTTTTAGTCGTTTTTGTTTTGGGATCATAGGCAAGCAGGCGGCCGTTGCCCTGGTGTTCCAAAATGTCAGCCGTAAAGTCTGTGAGCGGAAATTTGCTGGACGCGTCGGTGAAGTAAATAGTGCCATCCTTCGCCACATCCAGATCGTTAGTGCAGGCTAAACGTAGACCGTCCGCCCCGGTAGTTAACACGCTGATCGAGCCATCGCGTGCGATCGACAGCAAACCTTTGATTGCATCGGCAACAATCAAGTTTCCATTTCCGGCGAAGACTAATCCGAGCGGCCGGCCATGGGTGTTTGAAAATTCTTCCGGGCGGGTGCCATCCGCTTGCAGACGCATGATGCGCCCATCATCGAGGCCGGCATAGATTCGACCCCCCGCATCAATGGCCACATCTTCAGGTGCGAAGCCCGCTCCCGGCCACGGATCGCCCGTTCCTAAGGAGAGACGTTCAACCCCCGCGAGCCGCGAGTTCTGTTGATACTTGCCCGTTAGGGTTGGGGCTGGCGGTGGATTCCACGCTGCAGGAGAAATCGGAACCGGGTAGACCAAGAGATAAGCGATGATCAGAACGATGAAATCCGCGACGAAAAACAGGAAGAGTTTTTTTCTGCTCATGAGGCTAGTTGATGGTTGACTAAGAGGCTAAATCGTAAAGCACTTAGTTTGCGTTGCTTTGGTAGTGATACGCGCGGACTGGCGGTTTGGTTGAATGGCACCTAGCCACCGCAAACTAACAGTTTGCTTTACGACTTTGAAGAATTGTTATCGTTCGCCGCGCGCTTCTTCTACTTCGCTTTCCAACGTCACGGTGAGCGGGCGAATTCCCGCCTGGTCCATTGGCTCAATCAAACGCAGCGCTTCGTCCAGCACTCGCCTTTGATGTTCCGGCCAATTCGGCAACCCAGCAACGCTGCCAAATTTTCCGGCATACAGTGCGCCGCGCGGCGGGCGCACACTTTCGACTACATCCCGATCCACTGCAAGCGTCATGGTCGGAATACCTGATAACTCAACTGCGCGCGCAATCAGCGACACGGATTGATGGCAGAGTCGCGAAGCAGGAATCAGCAAAGCAGCCTGGACCTCATAGCGTCGTATGCGCTCCAGGATCTTTGGCAGCATGTCGTCAACTAATCGCGACGCATCGGGAATGAAGCCGCTGAAACTCCAGAACACAGGATTCAACTGACCAATGATGCCATTATCTTCGAATTCGAACAGACGGGCGAGCGGCAGCTGCGAATTGCTATCAGCCATTACGGCGGTGGGATCGTAACCTCGGGCGGCGAAACGCAGGTCCGCGGCTTCAATCTGCGAGGGAATCTCGCGAAAAGTAAAATCGCCCGCAGTCGCGCTGGTGGCGAACGGATCGGTGCCGTCGGTATAGGCGCCGGCCGACGAAATCAACGCCAGATTCAGCATCGGTAAAGCGCGTCGGGCCGGCGAAAAAGGAGCGTGTTGGTTTTTTACAAACGGATACGAACCGAGATCACCGTCCCCCCTGGCGCCATTCCCGTTCGATTCGCTTTGCCATCGAGAATAGTGATTTCGCCATTCATCAACGCGCTCGATAATTTCCACTTCCGGTTCTCTCCCATTCATGCAGCGTGCGTCTGCGATTTCCCACCATAAAACAAGCGAGCACGGCAGCAATGATAGCAATGCCGAGGGCGGCGACAGAATAGCCGTGAAGCGTAGCAAATGCCACTCGTCTTGGATCGTCAGCCAGCACTTGATCAATCGGCACAATCATTGCCGCACGCAAAGCGCGCATTCTCGTTGCAATCATCCATTCACCTGCCGCGGTCGTGATGGTCATCGTCGCCAACAAAATCAGCTGTGCCGTTAAGCGGCTGCGCGAATAACTTCGCCTGAGGGTAAAGGCAATAACAATAAGGACCAGACTTAAAACAAAGCCGCTGATGTTAACTACTGAAAGAGTGGTAGTGACAATTGTGCCTGCGATCTCTCCGGCGTTTGCCAGATTGAAGCTGCGTAAAACCTTAAAGGTGTTGGGCGCAACGACGGCACTGAACAAAACTGCGGCGCCTAACCATAAGCCAAGCAGAAATAATCGAAGGTTATTCATATCGCGACTAATCGTATTCAGATATTTCCGGCAACAAAGAGATGCGTGGAGGTTGAAAGTCAGGCGCCGTCAATTCGCGCGGATCGGGCACTGTTAACAACCATGACAGCGCCCAGTCGAGCTGCGCCTGATAGTCAACCAGGTCAAGCGACATGAAAACGTTGGTTCCCAACAAAGCGAATTTTTCTTTTGCACGCGTATACATCTGACGCGCGGCCCCGGGCCGGCCAATTTCCAAATGATGAAAAGCAACCGCCGACTGAATCATCGCTTGCAGAAAAAGTTTTTCCTTCGCACCGACTTCGCCCATCCAGCGTTCTTCCCACGCATCATGCGCGGCGTGAAACTCGCCGGCATTGTATAAATCAATTCCCGCGATGTATTCGACCGGATAGGCGGCGACATGATCATCGGTATAGGGAACCTGGTCGGGAGTTGTCATTTCAATGAGTGTCATGATTGCACTTGGCGAAAGAGCGGGGGCAAGCCCGCCTTCCCGACTTTGAGACTCTTGGGATTGCGCGATTGCTCTCACGTTGAAAGCCTTTCTGGCAGGGATTACCCCTCAACTCTAACCAGCCCTACGCTTTTGATTTCACTTCCGCTTATTCAATCTCGACGCGATCACTTTTGCGGTCGTCGCGCCGGCGCCGGTTGCGCCGCTGATGGTCGGTGCGAGGGGATTAGCAACGTCGCCAATGGCGAAGACATTCGCCACGTTGGTTTCCTGTTCGCCGTTAACCACCACGTAACCATGTTCATTCAAGTTGATTTGCTCGCGAAATAATTCTGTGTTTGGCTCGACTCCGATGCGTACCAGTACTGCTTGCACCGCCATCTGAAATGGTTTCAATGCGTCCTTTCGCAGTATTCCAACCGCCTCCACCTGCGTGTTGCCCAGGATTCTGGTGACAACCGATTCTGGAAAAATCGTTATGTTGTGATGGCCGACCATCTGTTCGGTAAATTCTCTTCGGGCTTTCAGCTGTCTGCCGCGATGGACCACGGTAACTGTGGGACAAACGTCAGCCAGCAGTAACGCGTTCTCGGCCGCCGCATCACCGCCGCCAACGATGCAAATGTCTTTTCCGGCGAGTTGTTCGCGATCCCGAGTGGCTGATTCCAGAATGCCCCGCCCGGCGAATTCCGTTTCGCCGGGGATCCCCAGCTGCCGGCGTCTGACTCCGCTGGCGATGATGATACTTATCGACTGTAGCTGTTCACCGCTCTCGAGCACAACGCGTTTCGCTTTGAGGTCAATGGATTCAATAACCGTGCTGGTCCATAAGTCGAAGTCAGCGGCCGCAAGTTTTTCCGACAGCAGAGCGAGAAACTCGCGCCCGTTGCTCACGCTAACGCCCGAATAGTTTTCGATGGGGTTATAGATGGAAAGGAGTTGGCCGCCGACCGCCTCAGCCTGCTCGAGCACGAGAGTGTCCAGGCTCAGCTCATCGCACCACAATGCCGCTGCCAAACCAGCCGGCCCGGCGCCGATAATCAAGACATCATGCATTGAATCTAAATAGGCGATTGCCTTCCGCGGCCACCTGAATCAGAGAATTGCACTTAGCCGGCTGCCGCTGCGCCGCTTGCTGCCAACTCCGCGCTGATGGCGCTCGCCACTTGATCAGGCTGTAAGTCTGACGCCGAAAGCTTGCCCTCGTTCCCGGTAAACTTCACCGCGGACGCTAACTCGCTCGTATCCAAAGCCCACTGCCCGCCAGTGTCAGGCTCCAGTTGATTGAGCCGGGACACGAGCGGCGCGAAATTGCGGCGCTCAATACGAGGTCTCACAATTGTTTCGGCCCAGGAGTAGTAGGGATAGTCGATGCGATAGGCCCATCCGTTTTGATAAGGAATGGCGATCAGAAACAGTGGGCCCTTTGCATAACGAGAGATTGCCGTGAAGGGAGCAGCATGCCGTGCCGGATCAAAGCCGGAGGCGCCGAACACATCGCGCGCAACAGTGACCAGCGAAAACTTTCGCTCAGAGAATTCCTTAACCTTACTTTCGCCGCGTTCGAAACTATTGATTGACGTCTCGATTTGCGTCCAGGGCCCGCGCCACAAGTTTTCAAATTCACCGGTCCGCGTCAGCACCCGTTCAACTTCTGGCAGCACGAGTTCATACGCTCGCGCGTCATCATCAACGGCAGCCCCAGCGAGTTCACGGGCTAAAGATGAACCGCTGTCATCTCCGGTTATCGGTTGATCCGAACCCTGAAAGGCGATGCTGGCACGAATGGCATCTTCATTGGTGAATTCGGAAAAATCGCCGGATTCGGCGGCCGGAATCAGTTTATGGCGCAACTGCAAGGCACGTTCGCCATTCAGCATGGTCCAGACCGACAAGACGCCGTCAGTATCAAAATGATTGTTGGTTACCAGTTCGATGCCTTGTGTAAGCTGGTCTCGATTGGGCGAACTGACGAGATTCAAAGCAATCTCGGTCGAGGTGTCGGCCTTCACTTCCGCAGGCGTTTCGTTTCCCTGCCAATGCGAGAAATGAACACTGTTTGAAACAGTGCCATCAACAGAAAGTTTCGGAACGCCGTCAAGACCGGAATGGTAGAACTCAAATCGCATGAAGGACTCCTGAAAATGCTTGGGGTGCTACACAGTCTAACATGTTCACAACTTGGCAGGAGGCGGCGAGCCTTAGTGACATGAGGTCAGTACCACCTCGCGGTAGCGGGTGGGTCTGTCCATGCGAACTGTGGATTTCCGCTTTACCATTGGTCTGTTCCGCAACTAACCAATCGGCAATCTTGAGACCCACCCGCTACCGCGAGGTGGTACTGACCTCATGTCACTGTAACGAGAGATTGAACGGAGTTCGATAATCGTGAGAGTCCGCAAACTTGCATCTTTACTAGGCTGGGAGTGTCTTGTCCATATCAGTTGCCGCAAGTAGAATGTGCCGCTCTCAACAATAACGGAGGAATTATTAACCGATGACAACGCCATTCATGCCCGAAATCACAGTTACCGAACTAAAAGAACGCCTCGACAATGGTGACGACATTCAAATCGTCGACGTGCGAGAACCTAATGAAGTAGCGGTAGGCACCATCCCGAATTCCATTCACATTCCCCTGGCCCAGGTTATTAATCGCATGTCTGAAATCCATCCGGCGCGCGAGACGGTGGTGCATTGCAAGATGGGTGGTCGCAGCGCTCGCGCGATCCAGGCGCTGAGGCAATCGGGCTTTAGCGGGAATTTGCTAAACCTCAAAGGCGGTATCATCGCCTGGTCCAATGAAATTGATCGAGACGTGAAGTATTGAGTTGGAGGCGTCCTACTTGGTGATCCCGCGGAGTTTGATAAATGGGCTCATAGCAGTAATAACCATGTTTTCGATCACATCCATGCGACAGGAGAGTGCCGGCTTGCCATTCTCATTTGGCTGTTCTTCGGTGTGATACCAAACCTGGCAGTTGGTACAGTCGCCATTCCAGCAAAAATCGCCGTAGGAAATCGTCTCAAGCGAAAGGTATTGAAAGCAGCGCAGCAGGCGGTTTTTCTCAGGCACTGCAACGCGCTCGCCCAATACCTCAATCGTCACCAGTCTTTCGTAAGGATCGAGCAGATCATTTTCTATGGGTGTGGTTGGTGAAGGTTCGCAGGTTTGCTTGCTCATTCAGCGCAGTATAGCCATTCCTTTTCCAAATTAACATAGCGATCTTTAGTGGTGGACTCATGCAGTTTCAGAGTACAGGCTTTAGCTTGAGCTGTTACGGCGCAGCAACGTGAAGGTTGGACTCTGAACTACTTGAGTCAGCTTCGTCGGCATTTCTCATCTCAACAGTTGCCTTGGTAAACTAATCGCTCGGAGGAAATCAACTTGGCATTAGTAATTTACACGAAACCCGGTTGTCCCTATTGCGAGCAGGCGCGGGATTACTACAACTCAAATTCCATTCCTTTTACCGACTATGACGCGCAAAACGACCGTGCGCGCCGAGGAGAGATGCTAGCGTATTCAGGTGGCGACCCGACGGTCCCCTGCATAGTTGAAAACGGCAAGTACAGAGGATCAGGCTGGGGTGACCCGCCGCGTGGTTGAACGGTCCACGACTGACGGCCGTGCGCCGCAGATACAAACTACATTTAATCCGAATTCTCCCCGAACCACTGTTTGGTTTTTGAAAGACTGAACACCACGATTTACGCTTGGAGAAAATAGACGATGACGAGATTAAGCAAGAACATAACCGTCCCCTTCCTGATTCTGATCGTGACGTTCTTTCCGCTTAGCAACTTTAGCTTTGCGCAAACAAATGGAGACGCGTCAGCGCCGCAGCCGCCTATGACAGAAAAGAAAACAAAGACGACGATGATTCATGGTGATACCTGGACGGACGATTATTTCTGGCTGCGAGAGAAAACCAGTCCCGCAGTTATCGCCCACTTAGAAACTGAGAACGCTTATGCCGCCGCAATGATGAAGCCGACGGCCGCGCTTCAGGAAAAACTCTACGCAGAAATGGTGGGACACATTAAAGAGACCGACGATACCGTGCCCTATCGCCGCGGCAATTATTTCTATTACACGCATACCGAGAAGGGAAAACAATACCCAATCAACTATCGCAAGAAGGGCACTCTGGACGCGAAGAACGAACTCGTATTCGATCAGAATGAACTCGCGAAGGGTTTGAAGTTCTTTAGCATCGGCACTTTTGTTCCGAGCGATGACGGCAACTTGCTCGCTTATTCGACTGATACGACCGGCTATCGTCAGTACAAACTTCAGATAAAGGACCTGCGCACCGGCCAACTGCTGCCCGAATCGTTCGAGCGTGTTGGCAACGTCGCCTGGGCCACGGACAACAAGACAATCTTTTTCACGACGGAAGATCCAGTTACCAAACGCTCAGACAAGTTTTTCCGGCACGTTCTGGGCAGCGGCAAAACTGATTTGATTTTCGAAGAGAAGGATGAACTGTTTGATATCGGGGCGGGCCGCACGCGCGATAAAGCCGTAATTTATGTTGGCTCGGAAAGTAAGACGTCAACAGAGTATCGCTACCTGCCGGCAAACACGCCCAATGCGGAATTGAAACTGATAAGCCCACGGGAGGCTGATCATGAATACGACATCGATCACCGCGGAAACCTTTTCTACATCCGCACCAATAAAGGCGCGAAGAATTTTCGCGTGGTAACGGCGCCGGACTCAAATCCGGGACAGAATAACTGGAAAGAATTTATTGCGCACCGGCCGGCCGTGAAAATCGAAGCCGTCAATCCTTTTGTCGATCATCTGGTTTTGTCTGAGCGGGAAAACGGTTTGCAGCATTTGGAGATTCTCGATTTCAAAACCAACAAAACGCATCGCATCGAGTTTCCCGAGCCTGTTTATGCAGCTGGTCTGGCTCAAAACGCGGAATTCAATACCAACCTGGTTCGTTATAACTATCAATCGTTGGTCACACCGAGTTCAGTGTTTGACTACGACATGAACACTCGCAAGGCCACATTGTTAAAGGAGACTGAGGTGCCGGGTTTTGACCGGAAGAATTATCAATCCGAGCGTTTGTTTGCAACAGCGTCCGACGGCACGCGCATTCCGTTATCGGTGGTCTATCGCAAAGGCACGAAGCTTGATGGCTCCGCGCCCTTGCTGTTGTACGGCTACGGCTCGTACGGCATTTCCATGACGCCGACATTTAGCTCAAACCGCCTGAGTCTGCTTGATCGTGGCGTGGTCTACGTCATCGCGCACATTCGCGGCGGCGGAGAACTTGGCGAAGAGTGGCGTGAAGCCGGCCGCATGATGAAGAAGATGAATACCTTCACTGACTTCATCGCTGCGGGTGACTATCTGGTCAAAAACAAATACACGTCGAGTGATCGGCTGGTCATCCAGGGAGGCAGCGCCGGAGGATTACTGGTAGGCGCTGTCACCAACATGCGTCCGGATCTTTTCAAAGCAGTCGTGTCCCAGGTCCCATTCGTCGATGTACTTAACACGATGCTCGATGCTTCATTGCCGCTAACGACCAGCGAGTATATCGAGTGGGGGAACCCAAACGAGAAACCCGCTTTCGATTACATGAAGCAGTATTCGCCCTACGACAACGTCGGCGCGAAAGCGTACCCGGCGATGCTGGTCAAAGTTTCACTTAACGACAGCCAGGTTCCGTACTGGGAAGGCGCCAAACTAGTCGCCAAGATCCGGGCGATGCGTACCAACAACAGCCCGCTGCTGTTGAAAGCAAACATGGGCGCGGGCCACGGTGGTTCCTCAGGCCGTTACGATTATCTGCGGGAAATCGCATTTGATTACTCATTCATGCTCTGGCAGATGGGGCTGGCTAAATAGCCGGGCAGACTTCCTTTGCTGGGTGATGAGTTTAGTAAAAAACTATTTTGTCTCCGTCCAGCCAATTTGGAGGAGTATATTTTTCCTTCGCTAACGGATGAGACCATAGAATCAACCGTAACTTGGTTAAAGCGGTACAGGCGTCGCCTAAAATGTCGTCTTGCTGTTTGGGGTAGGATCGATCGTAATCGTTCTCCCGAAGTGCGTGAGCTGGTTTCTGGCGGAGCTTCCGAATTTTCTTAAAAGGTTCGAGGACCTCACCTGAAACTTCAATTCCGCCCTGCGCGCGATATTTTATTTTGAGCCATTCCTCCAAGAGTTGGAGCGTACCGCGTCGTTGAATCTCTTTCGAACCATCGTCCTGAGTTACCACGTGCTCAAATGGCACAGCGCCTCTAAAGAACTCCTGGTTGATATTCTCGGAAAGCATCTTATCCACTAAATGAATGAAGTCATCAAAGTTTTGTCGCGTAGGCCTCAGCATCGATGTGAAGCCTTCGGGTCGGTTATCTTCAAAAGTTTTCTTAAATAGCGCAGGTTTGCCAATCAGTTGCGAAAGCTTATTAATCTCCGCTTGTTCTGTTAGAAACGCCTGATAGGCCGAACGATAGACCGGCCAATCCCCAGATATTGTTGTCCGCGCATAGTCACTATTCATGGTGCACGACTGCGACCCTATGTGTGCTTGCCAAATCTGTTGGTGCTCCGGACTCAGATCAGCGAGATATCTCAAATATGCCACAACGACCCGATTACGATCTCCGTCGTAGCCGATGCCAAAAGACTGAAGCAGTATCTTATCTTTTTCATCGACAGATGAAGACTCGTAGTGTTCTGAACTAATGGAAATAGACCCGACGTAGTCGTCAAATTGAAGTGATATCGTGGATCTCTGTAGTACCTATCCAGCACATCAAGATCAAAAAATACGGGCGTAAGCTGCGCTTCCGCGAGTGCCAATTCGAGTAAAAGGTTGGTTCTCGTAAATGCGCAAATCCATAACCCTTCCAATTACGTCCGCCGAAGGATAAGCACAGGCTGCAGTACCTTCTTTGGACAGCGCGTCGAGTTGTTCGTCCACTGAGAGATCTGGCAGTCGCTTTATATGTGCGTTTACCACGTAACTTGCAAACGTTAGCGTGATGAGTCCTTCCTTCACGAGATCGCTAATGATTTTTTCCATGTCTGGCCAAATGGCCTTAAATTCCAGGCAAAGCATGGACAGAGGAATCCCGTTAAAGTCGGATGAATTAATAAAGAAATCACGGATACGGTTTAGAACGTCATCACGCATGTTCAGTCCTTCTAATTTGATTCAAACGGAAACTCGTAGATTTCTTGATGACCAGTCCTTCCGCCAAAATATTTTAGGGCCGTATGATATTCGTCTGTATCAACGTGAGGATAGTTTTTGGCATCCTCTATGCGGAGCACGCACTCATCAAATGTGTTGTCCGTAATGATCGAGGACTTTCTGAATGCAAAACAAAATACCGAATATTGGAAGTTACGTTGAACCAGTTCGACTTGGAGCTTCATTCTTGCCAGGCGTTCGGCCTCTTCGATGAATGTTTCGCTATCACCACCATATCGAAAATAGAAGACACTCCAACAGTCGGTTGAGGGATTATGAAATGCAAAATGCCGTGTGCTTCGCTGAGCCAACATCCCTTGGAATGCCGTGTTCAGCTTCCTCGCGAGGCCTGCCCTAAATCTTCGAGACAAGCTGGCTAATTCCCATGAATGAAGGAGGGTTGAATCATTTGGCTCATTCCTATTTCTCAATGCCTCAATTATCTCATCGAATATAAGTGATTCATTATTCTCTCGATCTCTTCGCCGTATTTGTTTTTCAAACTGCTCTCGATACAGCACCCAGAACCCTTTATCGATGGACCCTCTCCAGCGTTCAATCGGAAACGAATTATGATTGAGCTTGTAGAAACCTATCAGATCTCGCTCAATGCCATGATTCAGATCTAAAAAGTGATTCGGTTCCTCTGAGCGCCTTTGCGAAGGCCGCCCTATCCTTTAGGTAATAAAGTAAGTCTGGAACCGTGTCGATCTCGGTAAGTAGATCCGTAAAGTCCTGTTTCATCAAGAACGCTATAGGAAATTCTTGATTTAATGCCTTGTTGACTGTCCCAAAATGAAGTTTTTCCAAATCAGTGTGAGCGTCAATAATGATGACGCCGCAGAAATTATCGTTGACGAAACAATCGTGATCATAAGAGATATTTTCTCCAAGCTCATTCGACATATAAATCGTCTTGCTTGGATCGCTGTAAGTCCTAAAATCCTTAGTTAGCTGATCCCTCTTCCTCCCTATTTGTTTGACGAAACTCTTCGTGCCTCCAAAAGCTGATGGACTTCTTGACAATATTTCGAAAACAATAAGGTCACAACGAACCCATAACACTACATCGCCAGCCTCCTGTTCAGTTGGATCGAAAAATTTGGGGCTGTGAAATACAAAACCTCTCAGATAAAGTTGTGAGCACAGCTCAGCGAATAGTCTCTCGGAGGAATTAGTTTTGGTCGACATTTTCTCAATCATAGATTCGTTCTTATACTCTAAACAAAGCAAACATGGGAGCGGGACACGGCGGTTCGTCAGGGCGTTATGATTACCTGCGGGAAATTGCGTTTGATTACTCATTCATGCTCGCAGATGGGGCTGGCGGAAAGTTTGACCGCGGCAGCAAACTAAGAATAATGCCATCAGTTTGATGGATAAGACTGTATTCCTTTGCGTAACTTTGCGTCAGCCTTGGCGACCTTTGCGGTTCCTGCTGAACGCTTTTACCGCAAAGGGCGCAGTGCGACTCGCAAAGGACCGCAAAGCAAACTCACCAGTAACTTTGCGTCCACTAGCTTGACAGAGTATTGGTGAGTTTCTATAGTCGCTTTCGAAGGTACCAAATGAATAAACCCTGCTACTGCTTCTGTTGTTGCGCATGTTGCGTCTATTGTTGGGGACGCGATCGGCAGAGCGTTTGCGGGCGTGAAGGGCAGTCAACTTCTTAAACTAACGCAGCAAAAGTTT
>JBPCLZ010000034.1:0-37697 GCA_051002775.1 Pyrinomonadaceae bacterium
CTCTACTGGGACACGCCCGATCCGTATCATTACATTCGCATTGAAACAGTCGGCAAAGGCGCGGACGCTCATGACGTTTTAATTGTGGGCGGTGAAGATCACAAGACGGGACAAAAGGATGACGCGGGCAAGCGCTTTGGCGCGCTCGAGCGTTGGACACGCCATCGTTTTCCGATGATTGAGGGGATTGAGTATCGTTGGTCGGGCGAGGTCCTGGAACCGAACGACGGCCTGGCGTTCATCGGGCCCAATCCGCTCGACTCGAAAAATGTTTACATTGCAACCGGCGACTCCGGCAATGGCATGACACACGGCACAATCGCCGGAATGCTTTTGACCGACTTGATTATGGGCCGCAAGAACGCTTGGGAGTCGATCTACGACCCGTCACGGATTACGCTGAAAGCGCTGCCCGAGTTTGCGAAAGAGAACCTGAATGTCGCGGCCCAGTACACGGACGTGATCTTCGGAGGAGACGTTGATTCCGAAACTGAGATTAAGAGAGGATCAGGCGCGGTGATTTCGCGAGGGCTGCATAAGGTTGCGGTTTATCGCGATCCGGACGGGCTAACACATGAACGTTCCGCAGTCTGCCGCCACCTGGGGTGCATCGTTAACTGGAACTCATTGGAAAATACCTGGGATTGCCCTTGTCATGGTTCACGGTACGATGCACTGGGCAAAGTCATCCAAGGACCGGCGAATAGCGACTTGCCGGCAGCGCAGGCAGCAGACAGTGAAGAGTGAAAAGTGAAGAGTGAAAGGTGAAGAGTGAAAAGTAAAAGGCGGGTAGCGAAACAATATGTGTTCGATCCCTGCTGCGCTTTTTTACCTTTCACTCTTCACCGGCCTTGGCTTTTTACCTTTCACTTTTCACTCTTCACTCTTCACCCACCCCGACCTTTAGCAAATAACATAAGGAGAATTCATGTCAGATAAGGACCGGAAAAAGAAAGACGGGCAGAACAAAGACAAAAAAAACCAGCGCCTGCGAGAGAGCGTTAACGAACGCAAGTCAAAGGTTATGACTGAGCGCGAGCGGCAAAAGCACGAGGCAAAGATGACAAATTCGGTCCCGGAAGGCGCGGCCAGAGCCAAGAAAAAGAAGTGAAAAGTACTGAGTGCTGAGTGCTGAGTACTGAGTACTGAGTACTGAGTGGCTGAGTATGGAGCGCTGTGGTGCTGCAATCACCTCAGTACTTAGTACTCAGCACTCAGTACTTCATCCTCTGGTAAGCAAAGCTTTCGCTTTAGTTCCCTCGCCACCGTCCACCGTCGCCAACAAAGAACCTTCACCATTTTTCCGATAAATAATCCGCTTGGGAAAATCGTGTTGGGGGTTCTCAAACATGGCTTCCTGTCCGGAGAGCCGAGTTAGCTTGAAATCGGCACCGGGACAGCGGGCGCCGGGATTTGCAACGTAATAAATTTCATCTCCACGTTGTTCTAATCTCAGATATTCGAATTCAGCGGTGCGATCACCCACGATAGTGCGGCCCATCCCAATCATGGTAACCGCGGCTGGCTTCGTCCAGTGTTCTTCAATCTGCGCGCGGTCTCGTGTTGTCTGCCAATCTCCCGACATCCATTCAAGGCCGGAGATGGTTTGCTTGGCTGGCGCCGGTGGATTGAGCCTCGCCTCTGCCAGTCCTGAAATAATCGCAAGTGATGCCACAACTGCGATCACTGCCATCATCGGCAACAACTTGGTCGTCACCGCGGGGATTCGCTTCATATTGTTATCTTCATTTCTTTCAACCAGCATACCGTGACCACTACGGCAGCTAGAAGCTTCCTTTACTTCCAACTCGGACCCATTTACAAACGGCCTCAAGACCAACTTGAAGCCCAAAACAAAAAGCAGTGGAAGTTTAATCCACTGCTAACAGCTTACTGCTTACCGCTCACACGTCTTCAGCCCGCCGCGGCCATGTCCGCTTCGCTGATATCGAAGTTAGCGGAAACCTTTTGCACGTCGTCGTGATCTTCGAGCGCTTCCATTAGCTTCAGCATCTGCTTTGCTTCGCTGCCCTCGAGCTTCTTATATTCCTTAGGCACCATTTCGACTTCAGCAACCTGGGGTTCGACGCCGGCTTTCTTCACTGCTTCAAGCACGCGATCAAATTCGCCGGGTGAAGTGATGATCTCAATGTTGTCTTCGTCATCGCGCAGATCTTCGGCGCCGGCGTCAGTCACAATTTCAAAAAGCTCTTCCTCTGATTTGGCGCTCTTGGCGACCACGATATAACCCTTCTTTTCAAACATCCAGGCGACCGCGCCTGCGGCAGCCAGGTTGCCGCCATTCTTGGAAAACGCGTGGCGAATTTCCGCGACGGTGCGGTTGCGGTTGTCGGTCATGGATTCAATTAACAGGGCCACTCCACCTGGTCCATAACCTTCGTAAGTGATCTCTTCATAGTTCACGCCTTCTTCTTCACCAGTGCCGCGACGTACCGCGCGTTCAATCGTGTCGTTGGGCATGTTCCCCGCTTTGGCGTCGAGGATTGCCTTGCGCAGCCGCGCGTTTCCCTCCGGGTCACCGCCGCCCGAGCGCGCAGCTACAGTTATTTCCTTGATGAATTTTGTGAACAGCTTGCCGCGCTTGGCATCGAGCGCGCCTTTCTTGTGCTTGATACTATGCCACTTCGAATGTCCGGACATTTCGCTTCGGTCCTTGAATTACTTTGTAGATTTGCAGGCTCGAAAATATACCACAAAGAATGGCCGCCGATTAACGCGGATAAGCGCGGATCAGACAAGTTAAAGGAATATATTTTCTGCCAAATGCTTTTTTATTCATATCTGCGCTCATCCGCGTTAATCCGCGGCCAATTATCTTAGCTGCTCGTATTCTTTCTTTGCCTGGACCAGCACCGGCAGATCTGCATCAGCATCTTTCCACAGTGCAAAGAAATCCTGATACGCCTTGCGACTCTTCGACGTATCGCCAGCAAGAGCTGCGCCCCGTGCGAGTTGGAGGTGTGCCAGCGGGTATGCAAGAGAAAAAATTTCGACGGTGCGATGATCCAGAATCTTTTGATACTCCACAGTGGCTTCTTTTCCAGCTCGCTGGCCAAGATAAGCCTGACCGCGAAGGTAATTTATTCCGAAGCCCGCAACCGCGCCCAATTCAAACCGGCTAGCAGGCTGCAATATCTCGATTGCCTGTGCGTAATTGCCGCGGCTGTTTTCAATCGCGGCGCGAATCATTGGAATCGTGATGTTGATATTTATCGATTCCTCGGGAAAACGTTTGGCTAACTCATCGGCCAGCGTTTGGGCCTGGGCCGTATCACCGCACTGAGCAAACGCCATAGCGGCGACGCCCAGATCGACCTTGCCGCGGGAAATACCTATGGCATGCGTAGCCGTTTGTCTGGCTTCTGGACATTGGCCAAGTACTGCATGTGCCAAGGCTGCGTTGGCCTCGTTTTGGCTCGCATTTTCCTTACGATTCTGAGTCATCATCAATTCTGTTGAGCGACGCACGAAGCCCAGGGCTTTTTTCCACTCGCCGCGGCTGAGGGCTGTTCCCGCCTGCAAATCGAAGAAATCAGTTTCAGTTGTTTTGCTTGCGAACCAATCGAGGTCTTTCTTCATGGTGTCTTCGTCGCCACGGAGAAAGGCGACCTGGTAACTATAGAAGTGGTAGATGCTGCGATCAGGGTTTTGACCAAGACTCTGCTCGAGCGTTTGCTTTGCTTCGTCCAGTCGGCCGAGCTTTATGAAACAGTCCACGACGTTGCTCTGGGCCACGGCATTGGTAGGACTTAAGCGAACAGCCTCCCGGGATTCCTTAAGTGCATCTTCGTATTGGCCGTTGAAGGTGTAATTCACTGCCAAATTGTTATGTGGAATGTAATCGTTAGGATAGGTCTGCGCCCAAGCTTTGAGCACATTCATTGCCTCGTCACGATTCCCGGTCACGTAACTGTGATACTTCTCGGAGATATAAAATCTCTCATGCTCGCTCACCCGGTCCCGGAGGTCATAAGCCTTCTGCGAATACTCCTTCGCCAGTTCAGTCTCGCCCCAGTTGCTATAGGCCACGCCCAGCCGCGCGTAGGCCATCGCAAAGTTTGGGTCAACTTCGATGGCGCGTTTGTAAAATGGAATGGCTTCGCGATCCTGGCCTTTTTGGCGCAATTCATTTCCTTGAGAGAAAGCCTTAAGCGCTTCAAGGGAAGACGTTGTCGCCTGTTCGATGGGCGCATCAAACTTCTTAATCGATCCCAACGACTCGCCCAGTTTTTCACGAAGCTGCGAAGCCACTCGCCCGAGCGTGCTCAGAACTTGCTCCTTGCTGTCAGCTTCAGCCTGTTCGCGGGCGATTGCATCTCCGTTTTGCACATTTATCGCTTCCAGCGTGATCACATAATGAGTGCCAAGACTGGAAATTGAACCAGCCAGCATGGCTTTCAAACCCTGGCGTTGGCCAATTTCGCGCGCTACATCTCGCGTTAGGCGATCGTCGGGCGAGCGTCCCATGAAACGCAGCGCTTCGCGCACTCTGTCTTCAGGATAAATATTCAGAAAGGGAGACTGTCCAAGCTGCACCGCCAGCGCTTGCTTTAGAGTGCCATCGAAAACTTGCTCGCCGGTGGTGTTTACAAAGTCAGCGAGCAGTACCGTGTCTTTGTCGGTGAGCGCTTGCGCATGACGGAAGTAGAAAAAGACTCCGGCGCCGACAAGAACGACAAACAAAGCGGCGATGATGCCTGCGCCTGTCTTGTGACGTTTGATCTCACTAACAATGTATTCGGCGCTGGAAGGCGCGTGTGTCCCGGTCGCTTCCCCAGTTGCGGCAATACCACCGGAGACCGTGGGAATCCCAGCGGGTGCGCTGATCGTCGACCGGCTGATGCTGTCGGGCGAAACAGAGCGTTCCAATTCTGCTTCAAACTCGATCTTTTGCTTTAACCGGCGCAGATCAGTTAGCAACTCCTTGATCGTCTGATAGCGTTCTTCTCTGTCTTTGCGTAAAGCTTTGGTGATGATCCAATCGAGTTCGGCAGGGACTTTAGGAGCGAAACGCGCCAGCGGCGGCGCTTCTTTTTGCGTGATTGAGACCAGCACGTCGGTCGAGGTTTCGCCTTCGAAAGGCGTGCGGCCGGCCACCATTTCAAACAGCACCACGCCAAGGCTCCAGATGTCGCTGCGCGCATCAACCGGCTTGCCGCGCGCTTGTTCGGGGGACATGTAGTGAGAAGTCCCCATCACCACGCCGGCGTCGGTATGAACTAAAACGCGGGTGGATGCCTCGCCATCTGACGAGCTGCGATCCATTGAGCTTTCCGCAAGTTTCGCAAGGCCAAAATCAAGCACCTTCACGTACCCGTTGCGGCGGATCATGATGTTGTCGGGCTTTACATCGCGATGAATGATGCCGGCAGCGTGTGCTTCCTCGAGTGCGCCGGCTGCCTGCACTGCAATATCGAGGACCTCCGCGACATCCATTTGCGTGCCGCCGATTCGGCGTCGCAACGTTTGACCGTCAATGTATTCAGTGGCGATAAAGTGTTTGCCTGCATCGCTGCCCACTTCATGAATGGTGAGAATATTTGGGTGATTTAACGCCGAAGCCGCGCAAGCTTCCTGTTCAAAGCGGTGGAGACGATCTTTATTGGTGGTGTACTCCTCGCTCAAAATCTTGATTGCCACTCGCCGGCCGAGTTTTGTATCCTCCGCCAGGTAAACTTCGCCCATCCCGCCCGCGCCGAGCTTCTCCAGAATCCGGTAATGAGAGATTCTCTCGTTTTTCATCTTGCGCTAGTCGACCTAATATCTGTTTAAAAACGGGGAACCCTAAACTATTTAACGGTTGCGAAGGGTTGTTGGTTTCAATATTCCCTCCGCGAATTCTTACTGTCAACGTGATGTTGGCGCGGTGATAGTTCTCAATTTTTCAGGCTCGCACTTACTCACCGTCACTCGTTTCAACTTGGAATTATATCCGCCGGTGATCTCAACGGCGCTGCGATATCTTTCTCGATTTACGCGAAAAATATGATTTGCCAACCGCGCAAAAGTGTTCCTGCCACCGCGGCTTGCAACAGCCAGATAATAACGAATGCAACAATCGGGGAGATGTCGAAGGCTCCTACTGGCGGCACATTGCGCCGTAATGGGCCGAGCAATGGTTCGGTTGCATTTACGAGAAGCCGGATCAAGCGATTCCTGTGACTCACTGTCACCCACGAAAGGATTATTCGGATGAAGATCAGCAAACTGTAAAGACCAAGCAGGCCGTAAAGCAGATAGCCCATGGTGGCGATGATGGCGTGCGCCCTGAGACTCACCATAATTCCGGCGAGCGTGTTTGCCAGAGCCGAGATTAGTTGCAACGCAAACCATCCCAGCAGCACTGCCGCGAGGATTGCCACCAGCGGCGCGTATTTTGGATCCACGGCCATACGGGCAAGCGTGCGACGCACGGGGTTGATAATAGGATCGGTGAGCCGGCGAATATTAATAGAGCTCCAGCCAAAAGGATTGAGATCGGCTTGATTGGCGATGAGGCGCAGAATTATTAAGGCCAAGATGACGGCAGTCGCCGTGATCAAAGCCCAACTTAGAAACCAGTAAAATTTACCCAGAATAATCATGAACTATTTACTCGCCGGGTTTACGTTCGCCGAAAAGACTAGTGCCCACCCGAATCATTGTTGCGCCTTCTTCAATAGCTACATGGAAATCGTGGCTCATTCCCATCGAAAGCTCGCCTGGCGCCGCACCGAAATGTCCCTGGGCTTGCAACTCATCGCGCAGCTCGCGCAAGGTTTTGAAAAAAGGCCGGCTACAATCCGGATTCTCGAAGTAGGGCGGCAGCGTCATCAACCCCAGCAGGTGAAGACGCGGACACTGCTGTAAAGTCGAGAGCAAGCTTGGCAAGGCCGATGCTTGAATTCCGGACTTAGTATTTTCTCCACCAAGATCAATCTGCACCAAAACATCCAACGATGGCTTGCCTTCTTCAGTGCACAAACGATCGAGTCGCTCTGCCAACCCGTTCGAGTCAAGAGAGTGAATTACATCGAATAGTTGAACCGCTCGCCGTGCCTTGTTTGTCTGCAGATGTCCGACTAGGTGCCAACGGACAGCCTCACGCCCCAATTCAACGATCTTCTGTTCAGCCTCCTGCACTCGATTTTCGCCCAGGTCTTTTGCGCCCAAATCTATTGCAGCTTTCAATGTTTCGATCGGATGTGTTTTGGTAATCGCCACGAGGGTTATGTCGTCCGGCGAGCGGCCCACGGCTCGCGCGGCCGACGCAATTCGTTCATGAACGTCCGCGAATCGGTCGCGGAGGGCAGGTAATGCTTCTGTTTTGTACGGCATTTACATAACAACAGAATTGAAATGAAACTGTAAGAGCGTCGTGTCAGTTGTTAGCACGTCCTACATTATCAGATATTATCGCCCCGCACTCTCGCTATACCCTGAAAACGTAGTATTGAAGCTACTAAACACACCTGCGCATCGCCCAACCTATCCCGATAATGATCGGCTGGCACATTGATTGTAGTAAAACCACCAACCCGCAGCGCTCCCCGCTGTAAAAAGTTGGAATCGCGCATCTAATAAACACCGCGCAATCATTCAAAAACAGGAGGAAACCCTATGAGAAGCTCTATGAAGATGAGAAGTTTGATACTGGGTGCAGTCGCCGCCTTGTTACTGGCGATCGCTGTGCCGCCCACGTCGCTGGCCCAGGGTAACGGACGTGGCCAGGGTCGCGGCAGCGGCGAGTGGTCAAATCGCAGCGACCGCAATCGCTCGAACAGAGACTGGCGAAGCCGCAGCCGGCGCTCGCGTCATTACAATAAGAAGTGTGGCAAGTTTGTAAATTGCCATGATGCCAGAGACGGGCGCATTGATGGTCGCGGTCCGAACCGCAGCAGGGTGAGCAACGCCATTTTGCGCAATCGCCTGCGTAATCGCGACCGGAACAACATTTGGCGCAATCGCGATCGGCGGACCGTCCGTCGCGTAATCGTTAATCAGTAAGGTTTTCTGAGGCAAGGACATTACCTGCGCGTGTGCCGGCGAACTTAGCGTTTCTTGACACGCTCTAAGCCCGTTCGCATAATGAATCACCCTATGCGGATGTGGCGGAACTGGCAGACGCGCAGGTCTCAGAAGCCTGTGATGGTGACATCGTGGAGGTTCAAGTCCTCTCATCCGCACCAGTTATTACATCAATTAGCGAGTCCAAACGGGCTCGCTTTTTCTTTGGAACAACTCCCAAATGCCGGCGTTTGATTAAAAGATGTCACACACCTGGTGGTCATGGTGTTTTATCTTTGACTAGACTTAAGCCCAAGGTGGCAGGGGAGCAACAAATGAAAGCCGATCAGGCTGACTTAATGCAATTGGACCTCGGCTGTCACGATCGAAACATGACGGCCAGTGTCCCGCAAGCACTTAAGCTCGCGGATCGTCAGCAGCGCAATCGTGTCCAACGCCTGGCCGATTTGGCGCGAACACTCTTGAGGGAGGCCGAAACGCTCGCTTCTGACAAAGCTTTCACTGAAGAATCAAACAAGTTGCGTACAATGAATATCTCGGAAGGCATCGACTTTTACGACGAAGTTGTGCGTTTCGAGACCAACCTCATAAAACTAGCGCTCGAGCGTACCGGGCGCAACCAGGCTGCAGCGGCCAGACTGCTGCACATCAAGCCGACCACGCTGAACTTCAAGATCAAACTGTACGGGATTGAATACTGACAGTGGCATGGACTTTAGTCTGTGCCACCTTGGCAGGCACAGACTAAAGTCTATGCCACTAATTCACCGCTTGCGAGGAATTGTCTGCTGAAGGCTCACGCCCATCCGATACGGTTAACTGCTGCTCGTCGAAGAGGGTTGAGTTAATTAGTGTCTGCACCCAGTACTGCCCTGCCGCCGGAAACGTGACGTTCACAAAGAAACTAATGTTATCGGCGAAACCGCCTGGTGTAATTTCAAAACTTGTCGGTTGCGATACCACAATTGGGTGTTGTCTATCCGGAGTAAGAATTCTGACCTCCGAAAGATGCGTTCCCTCACCGCGCCAGTGATTGACCACCGCAAACTTGATCAGAGAAACCGGCAGCTGCTGCACCATGATGTTTTGAAAGACACCCATGAAGGAAAGCTTATTGCCGGCTTCGAGTCGCACGTCATCACAAAACAGCGTGTAGAGTAATTCGAGTTTTTCATTATTAGTCTGCTTTGATGTCATTTTACTTGTCCTGCAAAATTACTTTCCGGTAAAAAATTCAAGTCCAATAGTCGCAGGGTGTTTAGCTTAACATCTTCTTGAACGCTTCTTCATCGATCACGCTAACTCCCAGTGAAGTTGCTTTATCCAGCTTTGAGCCGGCCTCTTCACCCGCCACCACAAAGTCCGTTTTCTTACTGACCGAGGAGCTGACTCGACCAGCGCGGGATTCAATGGCTGCGCGCGCTTCATCACGAGTGAACTCGGCCAGCGTGCCAGTTAACACAAAAGTTTTACTCGCAAATTTATCATTCGCCGGTTGGCTGGTCTTTTCCATTTTGGTCCGCACGCCGCCAGCCGCCAGCCGCTCGCACAACGCCAGGTTGCCTTCGTCGTCGAACCAATCACGCACACTTTGTGCAACAGTCAAACCAATCTCAGGCACGTCATCAAGCTCTTCAACCGTCGCTTTGCTCAGCGCTTCAAGTGAACGAAACTGGCGCGCTAGCGTCGTCGCCGTGCGATCGCCGACATGACGCAAGCCCAGCGCGTAAATGAGATTAGACAGCTCGCGCTGCTTGCTCGCTTCAATTTGCGCGAGCAGGTTGGAAGCTGACTTCTTCGCCATTCGCTCAAGCCCAGCCACATCTTCCAACGTCAGGTGGTAAAGGTCGCCCGCATCGTGGACCTTTCCGCTTTCGACCAGTTGATGGACCAGCGACTCACCCAATCCTTCGATGCGCATCGCTCGACGCGAAGCAAAGTGCAGCAGACGACCTTCCAGTTGTGCCGGACAATCGGCGGCCACGCAACGCGAAACCACCTCGCCTTCGGGCCGCGAGACCTCGCCGCCGCACACCGGACACTTTTTCGGCATGCGAAAAATCTTCTCTGCGCCGGTCCGCTTCGCTTCAATGACCTTTAGCACTTTGGGAATGACGTCGCCGCCTTTTTCGATCAGCACCCAATCACCAATGCGGATTCCCAACCGCTTAACCTCGTCAGGATTGTGAAGCGTGGCGCGCGACACTGTGGTACCGGCCAGGACGACCGGCTCCAGATTAGCGACCGGCGTCAGCGCGCCCGTGCGTCCGACTTGCACCACGATCGAAAGCACCTGTGTCGTTGCCTGACGCGCGGCGTACTTGTAGGCGATGGCCCAGCGCGGCGCCTTGTTCGTCGAGCCGAATTCATCTTGTAGCGCCGTTGAGTTGACCTTCACCACCAGGCCGTCGATCTCAAAATCCAAGTCGTCTCGCCTGGCTTCCATCCGGTTTGCAAACTCGATTACCTCATCAATCGAGGCGCAAAGAACTCGCTCAGGATTCACGCGGAATCCGGCCTGCTCCATCCAGTTCAGCGCTTCCCAATGGGTCGCAAATGGTTTTCGTTCGCCCGCCAGTAAATCGTAAGCAAACATCTCCAGCCGCCGTGACGCCGTGATCTTAGGATCCAGCTGACGAATGGTGCCCGCAGCCGCGTTGCGCGGGTTGGCAAAGCGCGCTTCGTTCTGGTCTTCCCGCTCGGCGTTAATGCGCTCGAAAACTTTTCGTGGAATGAATGCTTCGCCGCGCACTTCCAGACTTAAGATCTTCGAGTGCTTTTTATTTTCCCGCAACTTAAGCGGAATACTTCGAATTGTGCGCGCGTTCGCGGTAACTTCTTCACCGATGCGGCCGTCGCCGCGCGTCACCGCGCGCACAAGCACCTGGTTTTCGTAATGGAGCGCCAGCGAGAGTCCGTCAATCTTCAGTTCCGCTACATAGTCGATTGCGCGTCCGTCGGCGAGCCGTTGGCACCGGGCGTCAAAAGCGCGCAGCTCTTCAATGTTGTAGCTATTGTCGAGCGACAACATCGGCCGGCGATGGACTACTTCCGCAAAGCCTTCAACCGGGCGGCCGCCGACGCGTTGCGTGGGACTGTCCTGGGTTATTAATTCCGGGTGTTGCTGCTCCAGGGCCTGTAATCTTTCGAGCAGCGCGTCATATTCGCGATCCGAAATCTGGGGCTTGTCATGAACATAGTAAAGCTCTTCGTGGCGACCAATTTCATCGCGCAACTTTTCAAGTTGTTGTTCAACCGAAACGGCTTTGACCACACTTAAAATCCCCGGCCTATGAATGTTTTCGCTTTACGAAACTCCAGCCTGAGTGCTGCTGGCCTGCATGGCGTTACTGGTTTTGGTCTTCTTTTCGGCCAACTTGTTTATCACCCGGCCGATCATGCGAATGCTTTGAAGAAAATCGTCGATGCGAATGTTTTCATCGGGACCATGCGGATTTGATCCTGCATGACTAATGCCAAATGAGGCGACTGGCGTGGGCGGCGACGACGCGCCGCAAACTGCACCAACTGGACCACTCGCCGGATCCATCGGATAGACCAGCGGTGCAACTCCATAGACTTCTGCAGCCGATCCGATCACCGCGCGCGCCACAGTGGATTGCGCGGAAGATTTAGCCAGTGGCGCGCTCGCAAGTTCGATAATTTCAATGTCTTTGAATCCCCGCTCGTCAAGATGCGCGCGCAAGAGTTCCACTACCATTGGTGGCGTCAGGTCAGGTACCAGGCGAAAATCCAGGCGCGCCACCGCCAGACTGGGAAGAATAGTCTTCATTCCCGCTTCAGTGTGACCAGTTTGAATTCCGCAGATAGTACAAGTCGGTCCAAAGATGTGCTCCTTCACGAGCGCAGCGCCTTTCATCGAACGCACCCAACCGCCGATGCGAAACTCGTGCTTCAAACCGGCTTCATCAATCTCGATAATTTTCAGCGCTTCAGCGTCCTCCTCGCTCACCGGCGCGATCTGCGACGAGAAGCCATCGATCGTGATCACGCCTTTTGGCGACATGATCGTGGCCAGCGCTTGCACCAACCGCCACGCCGGGTTGGGCACGATTGCGCCCCACTTCGAGTGCAGATCAGCGCGGGCTCCGTGCGCCCGCAATTCTACAAACTGAATGCCCTTGAATCCCAAACTTATAACCGGCCGCTCCTTCGTGTCCTTGTAACCTTCATCCCAAAGACACCCTTCGGCTGCCAACATCTCGGGATGCTCCGTCGCGAAGCGATAAAGGCTCGGACTTCCCAGTCCGTCTTCGCCCTCAACAAAAAACCGCAACGACACGGGCAACTTACCAAAAGTTTTTTGATAGGCCTCAACTGCCGCCAGTCGCGCCACCAAATCACCTTTGCTGTTTGCAGCGCCGCGTGCGTAAAGCTTGCCGTCGAGAATCGTTGCCGCAAATGGGCCAACCGACCATTCGCTCAAGTGGCCAACCGGCTGCACATCGTAGTGACCATACACGAGATAACTGTGCGAGCCGCTGCCGCATTCGCCGTAGATTATGGGATAGCCGTTGCCGACTCGATGCGATCGGGTGCCGATACCCACGCGCTGCATCATTTGCTCGACCGTTTCGGCAATTGCACGCATGCCGGTGCCGCGCGCTGCAACCGAGGGCATGCGGCAGAGCGTCTGCAAGCGCTCGACAAAGCTCTGCGCGTGCCGGTCAACATATTTATCGAAACGAGCGAATGTCATATTTTATGTGGCGCAACTGCTTTTGGTTCTAATGAATTCTAGTTCCCCTCTCCCGCTGGGAGAGGGGTTAAGGGAGAGGGGCCTACGTGCGTCTAAAAACCCCCCACCCCGGCTCCCCCAAAGGGGGAGGGAGAAAGCAGGAAGAGACGCGAAGCACTTTACCTTTATTCGCAAAGCTCCGCGCGTTCATAGAGAAGATAGCGCGGCTGGTCTGTTGACCGTTCAAAGCCTGCACAAACCAAACCGCCGGCAAATGCATTTTGAAACTCAGATCGGACGCGCAGCTGTTCCTGCCTGGCAGTGCGTAGATCTTGCTTGCAGAGGCCTGTCCAGTCGGCTGGGATTTGAATTGTCTGCGCCACGGATTTATCAACTAAGGACGCTGCGCCTTCTGCCAACTTCATCACTCGGGCCGATTGCAGGTGCCATTCGGCGAATAGCCGGTCGCTATCAATACCCGGTGGCGGCACACCGTCCGGCAGCGTACTGGTCAGATAATCAGTGCCATAGAAATTTGCGGCGTAACTGCGCACCACCACCCCCAGGCGATTCAAATTAAAGTATGCATTGCGCGCCTGCATTGGATCCCACGTCCATTTGATAAAACTCCGGCCTTCATTCAGCGCGCGTTCGCGCTGGCTCCATTTCAAGCGCGCGCCCACGCCCTTGTTCTGGTATTCCTGAGTGACCGCCATCATGTGCGAATAACCGAAGATCTCGCTCCCATGGCCAGCAGTCATGTGATGAACGAACCCCACCAGCCGCTCTGCAACAAAAGCTCCCAGCGTCCAGCCACCAGCCTGGCGCGAGACAATCAAATGGCGACGAGGCGAGATTTCCAACTCCGGCAGGCCAAAAACTTCACGCTGCAAACGAATACAGCTATCGAATTCCGTGATGGTAGTGCATTCGCGAATTTGAATGCAGTCCATCGCACTATCCTTTCAAAGGACCAGCGGGGAGTTGCAGCGAGGTGCGCAATCCGCCAGTCTCTCTGTTTTGCAGCGAGACGGCGCCTTTCATCATCTCGACGAGGCGACGCCCGACGATAATGCCTAGCTCATTAAGATCAGTTTTTCCGGCACGTGGCGATTCCTCAGGGTCAAACACTCGCGACATATCTTTGATTGGGTCGCCCTCATCGTCGATTTGCACTTGCAAAGTTCGTCCATCGAGCAGTTCCGCGTAAGTCGTCACGCGCTGGCCTGAACTGCTGCGGCTAACCGCCCACGAAAGAAAAGTAAAAAGTATTTGCCGCAGTCTTCCCTGATCCGAAACGATCTTCGTTGCTTCCGGCGCCAGATCGTATTCGAGCCTCACATCATTCTTTTGTGCCAACCGCCCGACGGCTGCACAGGTATCGCGCAAAGTGTCAGCCAAAGAAAACTCGTGAACAAACAACTCAGCCGGGCCCGCCTCCAAACGCGACAAATCGACTAGCTGATTAAGGCTGGCAAGCTGTTGCATTCCCGAATTCTGAATTTTCTGGCAAAAGCGCCGCTGCGTTTCCGTCAGCTTTTCCTGGTCGAGCAGAATTTCGGCGAAGCCCAGAATAGATGTCAGTGGGGTTCGCAGTTCGTGCGACATTCTCGCCAGAAATAGGGAACGGTAATGCGAAATGTGGCGCAGCTCGCGATTCGCTTCCTCCAGAGCGACTGTCCGCTGTTGTAGTTGCTCGAACAGCTGCTCCACGCGTTCGTCGTTAGAGGAGTCGCTGCTGACAATCTTCGTTCGTGTTTCGGTTTTCTCAGCCATGAAGGATGGATCGTGGCGTCGAAGCTCCTGCTCCTCGCCATCGTGCAATTCAGTTGTTAGGGTAAATGCAATATAAGACTGCGCTAGACGAGTGTCAAAGGCGTGCTTCTTTTTTAACTAAATCGTGCGCTATCATGCTCTTGCCTGCTAGCGCCAGGCATTCTTAAAACGCCTGACCCCCGAAAAAGCATGAAGGGAACACTTAGCGAGCAGCCTCTCGCGGAACTCATTCGCGAGATTTCTTCCAGGAATTTTTCCGGGACCTTGCGGCTTGAGTATGACCGCGCTCAGGTGGCTGTGTATTTTGAAAACGGCCGCTTGATCTTTGCTGCCTCCAACGTGCGGTCGCTTCGCTTGCAAGAGTATCTGCTTAGGCAAGCACTGGCGTCAGAAAAAGAACTGAGCCGGCTTGGCAATCTCTCCGATTTGGATCTCGCTGCGGCGCTTTGCACAGCAGGTGCAGTCACGCGCGAACAAATCGATCGCTTGCTGGCAGTGATGGTGGGCGACGTTTTACGCGTAGCCTTGTTATGGACCACTGGAACCTGGGACTATAACTCGCGGGCGCGGTTGGGTTATCCCATCGAAGTGCCTGTGGATGTTACCAGGTTGTTGCGAGAAGCCGGCCAAAGAATGCCGCTCAAGTTTGTTTCCGCCCGCTTCCGCAATCCCAACGAAACGATCTCAAGAGCACCAGACGCTTCGATTATCGGAGATAATTTGATCCCAAGCGAAAGCTTTCTGTTATCACGTCTCGATGCGCCAACCAAATTGCAGGACCTGGTAGCGCTCAGCGGAATGCGAGACCTGGACGCTCACCGGGTGATTTATGGGCTAGCCTTGAGCGGAATGGTTACGCGGGAGTACTGGCATCACGCCTTCCGCGCTGAACAGCCGTCCCAAACGAGCAAGGAAGCGGAAGTGGATCAACCGCGGGCAAGGACTCCTGAAGCCGATGCGGCAGCGGAAGCGGCACAAGATTCAGCCAACCTGGAAACATTTCTTGCTCGGCTGGGCCAGGCAACCGACTACTATGAGGTCATTGATTTACCTCCCGAAGCTGACGCCAATGAGATCAAACTGGCCTACTATGCCCTTGCCCGGCGCTATCACCCGGATCGGTTTCACATTCAATCGGGCACGCCGCAACATGCGCGAATCAGTTCAGCTTTCGCTCGAGTTACGCAAGCATACGAAACGTTAACTGATCCCACTGCGCGTGCAGCCTACGATGCGGCCCTTGAGCGTTCGCGACAATTTTCCGGCGCCGCACGCAAGGCCAAGTTCGGCGGCGTCTTTGATTCGGCCGATAAAACTGAATTTGCGATGGGCGCACCCGACGGTGAGATGGAAGAGGCCGGCCAGTCGTTTCGCGAAGGCCTTGGCGCTCTGGAGGCCGGTCAGCTACAGGTCGCCGTTTCCAAACTTGCCGCAGCCGCCCACCTCTCGCCTCGGGACGCGCGTTATCGCGCTCACTACGGGCGCGCGCTCGCGGCCGGCGAGCAAACACGCCGCCTGGCCGAGAGCGAACTTCAGGCAGCCGTGAAACTGGATCCTTCTAACGCAATGTATCGCACAATGCTGGCGACATTGTATTTTGTTTTGAACTTTCACCGGCGCGCGCAGACTGAGTTGCAACGAGCGCTCGCGCTCGATCCAAATAATGGGAAAGCGCGCGCGCTGTTACGAAAGATTGAGAAGGCCCGGCGAGCAGGTTAACTTATTTTGGACTGCGACGGCTTGACGCCGCTTTCACGGATCCAAAGAATCGACTGTTTTCTTGTACGCTTCGCTAGGCCGAGGAAAGCGGCGTCAAGCCGCTGCACTCCAAAGACAACTCTATGGCAACAGTCCATTTTGATACTGAACGCGATCGCCTGGCACGCGAAGCGTACTTGCAACTTGCTACCGCCGCGGATCGCTTCGAGCGTTACGAGAATCCGCATGCGGTACGTATCGGCGCTCTGGCCGATCGGCTGGCGCAATCATTTCATCTTGCCCCGCAGGATCGTGACTCCCTGCGCGCAGCGGCCCACATACACGATCTGGGTGAGGTTGCGATGGAGCGGGAATACATTCGGCGGGAAGGCTCACTGACGGACGAGGAACGGGTGGATTTAGCGCGCCATCCTGTGATTGGCGAGCAGGAAGCTGCGCGGGCCAGCGCCGACCGCGCCGTGCAATTGTTGGTGCGTTGGCACCACGAATGGTGGAACGGCTGCGGTTATCCTGACGCGTTGAGACAAAACGAAATTCCACTTGCTGCACGCATTCTGCGCGTTGCGGACTCTTACGCCGCGCTTACTGATGCGCGTCCCTTTCGTCCGGCCCTGAGCGAAGCAGAAGCGCGGCAACAAATCATCGAACGCGCTGCAATTGAATTTGATCCGGCGGTCGTAAGCGTTTTTCTTTCGCTTACGGACGTGGAGGAGTTGCGCTCGTATGCGCGGCCGACGGAACCAGCCGTGAAAATCGACGAAAGCCGAGAGCTATTTTCATCCTTCAGCTGATTGGTGAGAGGGCTTGATCGCTGGTAAACACCCTCCCTTTTTTTCCTCCCAACGGTGAGGGAGAAAATTTAATTCAGGATTTTGGAATTGTAGAAAACGAAACACCAATGACTCCTGCAACTTTTTCCAATGGCTGGCTTAATTTCGAGTTGAGCGTTCTCCGTCGTTTGAAGTTCGCTTCAGTGGCTTTTCCCTTCACTGGCGAGCCGGAGCTTGGCATGCAGCTCAAACGCTGGCAGGTGCGCTTGGCCGCCAATGATCCGATGGCATGGTCCTTCACAAAAGCTACCGCGCTATTGGAGAACAATAATTATCGGCTTACTGATGAAGAGCTTGAGACGATCGTCGACGACGCTTATGTGCCTCGCGATCGTCTCGATAATCCGACGCTCTTAAACTGGTTCAATCAAACTGACGCCTGGTGGTTTGACACGGTGCGCTTCAACGCCGAGCGGCTTGATGCTCCTTACAAACGGGCTCTGGCTCTGACCCTTGGCATGATGGTCGGTGATTATGTGCTTTCGTTCGACGAAACCAACCGTCACCTGCGTGAACCCGCCTCACTGTCCCGCGTGCTTCGCCGTTTGGCTGAACTGTTGCCTTATCCCCACGACAATTCGATGCGCAGCAAAGCGTCTAATCAGGACCTGCGCGCTTTTCTGGCCGAACGCCGGCACAGTGATTTGATGTTTTTGCGTTTGCCACCCCTGGAAGAATCGCATGCCAACCAGCGCACTGCGGTTGTGTGGCGTGAAGAATGGCTTCAGGGCAGCGACGATTTTTGGCAGGGTTTTGAACAGCGCCGCGCGGGCAAACTGGGCGCACGCGCGCAAAGCAAGCAACAATACCTCGGCTTCCTGGAAGATCTACTGCACACGGCCGCGCACATCCCCGGCTGGGCCATCGCGCTGGTCGAGAACGGTTTCATCTCAACGGACGAGCTGGTCGAAACCGTGAGCCGGGTGCGAAAGGTCGACGCTGTCTATTCAAAAGATTTTTCAGACTTGCTAGGCGTGCGCGCCGGGATTGTGACGGCTAATGGTTGACTAAAGCTTACTCATTTCGACTGCGCCGGCTTGACGCCGCTTTGGTGATGGGAAGGCCTCGAGTGTTTTCTTTTACGAGGTTGCAGCGGCAACTTGAAAAGCGGCGTCAAGCCGCCGCAGTCCAAATTTCGCGCTCGATTATTGTTAGCTTGACTTTGATGATTCCGCCACAAAACGATAGCCGACGCCGCGGACGGTGAGCAGGTGCGTGGGCTTGGCAGGATCTTTTTCAATATATTTTCTTAAGCGCACGATAAAATTATCAATCGCTCGCGTGTCAGTATCTTCAGCCAGATCCCAAACTTCTTCCAAAATTGCCCGGCGCGAAACTACGTTTCCTTCGTGCCGAATGAGGTAGCGCAACAAATCAGCTTCCATCAAAGTTAATCGGATAGTTTGTTCGGGTGTGTGCAATTCAAGATTTGCAAAGTCAAGAGTGCGCCCGTCAAAAGCGAACCGTTCACTCTCTTCCGGCTCAGGCGCGCTGCCTGTTTTTTCCACAACCACTCCCGCTGTTGATTTTTGATCGAACCATTGGCGGCGGCGCAACAACGCATTCAGCCGCGCCAACAAAACCGAGAGCTCAAAGGGTTTGGGCAAATAATCATCCGCGCCCGATTCGAAACCGCGCAACACGTCTTCCGCGCGCCCGCGTGCTGTCAGCATCAACACGGGCACAAAATTTCCGGCGGCTCGAAGCTCCGCCGCGACCGTAAAACCGTCTTTGACTGGCAGCATTACATCAAGCACCACGGCGTCATATTCCGGCTTTTTGTGAAAGAGCAAAGACAGGGCAGCTTCGCCGTCGCCGGCAATGTCAACGTCATAGCCTTCGGCCTCGAGGTTAAATCTCAGCCCGTCGGCAAGGTGCTGCTCGTCTTCTACAACTAGAACATTCATCGCGCTTCAGTTCGCGGAAGTTGAATCGTAAACGTGCTGCCGCGGCCCGGTCCTTCGCTTTCGGCAAAAACGCGGCCGCCATGTTTCTCGACGACCGAACGCACGATGAAGAGGCCCAGGCCCGTGCCTTTGACGCGCGCCATGAAGCGACCGGGCGCGCGATAGAATCTTTTGAAGATTCGTTTCAATTGTGCGGCGGGAATGCCGATGCCGCGGTCGCCAATCCGCACGGCCACCTGTTTGTTATCAAGCGCGGCAACCTCGACCCACAACTTCACTTCTTTATGGGAATACTTCACCGCGTTATCCAAAAGGTTCGTAACCGCGGCGCGCAACTCATCGGCATCGCCAAAAATTCGCGCGGCTTCTCCGTTAAGTGACTGAGTGTAACTTAAAGAAGTTGGGTCAAGGTTGTAACGCGTGCGGGCGATGTCTACACATTCACCCACGATCTCAGTGAGATCAATATTAGTTTTATTGAGACGGCCGCCGCGCACTCCGGCTCGGCCTGCGAATAATACCTGCTCGACGGTTTTCAGCAAACGGTCGTTATCGGCAAGCATCACATCGTAAAACTCCTGCCGCTGCTGTTCGTTGGTTTCGCGTGTCTTGAGTGTCTGCAAGTAAAGCCGGATCGAGGCAAGCGGGGTTTTAAGTTCATGCGTAACGGCATTGATAAAGGCGTCGTGTTGTTCGTTGCGACGGATCTCGCGGATAAGAAAAGTCGTATTGAGAACCAGGCCAACAATGATCAGCAGGAAAAAAATGATTCCCAGAACCAGCATTGCGACTTCGCGCCAGTTAAGAATAATCCAACCGACATTCAGTGCAATGGCTACGGCGACGAGGCACGATCCCAGAGTAATGAAAAACGCTATCGACTTGCGGCGAGCGCTGACGGCCATTTTCCCATTGTATCAGTTTAAACCTCAAACAAATGTCCCATTATCATTGGTGAATTCAACCTGAATCTTACTTTTGTTCGATCACGACAACCGAGCCTCTACTACAAAAGGCAGTAGACAATGTCAACGCACTGCCTTCTGCCTTCTGCTACGCGGCCTTTTGCAGTTCTTGAACTTCGCGATGCGCGGCGGCCATCGCAATCTGCTGTTCTGTGATCAACCTGATGCTACGGGCGAGACCGAACATTTGTAATGCCTTTATGCCGTACCAGTTGAAATCAATTTCATACCATCGCAATCCATGCTTCGCAGCACGCGGATAGGCGTGGTGGTTATTGTGCCAGCCTTCACCAAACGTCAGTAAGGCTACCCACCAGCTATTGGTTGAATCGTCGCGCGTGGCAAAGCGGCGCTTGCCCCACATGTGTGTAGCCGAATTCACCAGCCAGGTGAAATGCAATCCGATCGTAACGCGAAGAAATACACCAACGAACATCATGGACCAGCCGCCAATTGCCAGCAAAGCAATGCCACTAAGGATTAAGGGAACGAAGTACAAGCGATTCATCCATACGTGCACCGGATCTTTCATTAAGTCCGGCGCGTAGCGCTGCATGGTCTCATCGTCATGCTGTTGCGCAGTGCCGCGTAGAATCCAGCCCATGTGCGCCCACCAACCACCGTCACGCGGTGAATGTGGATCGCCGGTCATGTCGGTTTTTGAATGATGAATGCGATGCGTGACGACCCAATTGATCGCGCCACCCTCCAGCGCCAGCAAGCCGCAAAACGTCAGAAAGTATTCCACTGCCTTTGGTGTCTTATAACCACGATGCGTCAGCAGTCGATGGAAGCCCATGCCGACACCCAGACTTCCCGAAACCCACCAAAGCAGGATCGTGAGCGGCCAGACTTTCCAGCTGATCATGAAAAGCGATATGAACGCGCAGGTATGAAAAATGATCATGAAGACGGTTGTGTTCCATTGAATGGCGCCTCGTTTTGTAGTTATGCCGTTGTTACTGTCCATCGAATCTCCTGAAAAAGTAGTCTGACTAATCTCACTTACTTAGACGCAAATATCCTAACAGTCTGATCGCGATGCAGTTGTAATAGTTATGTAACTGGAAGCGACTGTAATAGTTATGTAATCATGCGCCCAATCTCACCACTTAGTAGCCCGATGGGCCAACGAAACCGTCGTCAACTTGCAAGCACGAAAGGGATAAGGCATTATTGAGGTGTTCGCCTACTCTCATGCATCAACGGTGATGTGCGCCACACTTTTTTTGGGTTCGGCGTCCTGGATCGTACGGGAGTTGGGTCGTAGTGAAAACCTGAAGAAGCTGCTCATCTGAGCGCCCGAACGCAAGCCTTCGCTGCAGACCGTTACTCCGAAGCCACCTTTGATTCGAAGCTTCTCTTAAGGCTCCAACGAGAGCGAGGAAACTCACTTTTATGGCTATGAAACTTTACGTTGGGAACCTCTCGTTCCAAACATCGAGCGAGGATCTGCAACAGCTATTCGCCCAGGCAGGCACCGTGGAGTCAGCATCGGTGGTTGAGGACCGCGACACGGGCCGTTCGCGTGGCTTTGGCTTCGTCGAAATGGCTTCAAATGAAGAGGGTCAGAAAGCAATTGAACAGTTCAACGGCACCGATTTTAATGGTCGCAACTTGACCGTCAACGAGGCGCGGCCGCGTGAAGATCGCGGTGGACGCGGCGGTGGTGGCGGTGGACGTGGAGGCTTTGGCGGCAATCGCGGCGGCGGCGGCGGACGTGGGGGCTACGGTGGCGGTGGCGGCGGCCGCAACGATCGCGAGCCTCGCTGGTAAAAAATCACAGTGAATGGTGAATGGTAAATAGTAAATGGTTAAAACACATCGCTAATTCCATTCGCCATTTCACAAGCAACTGGCTACGAGACAGATCACTGTTCAATTGTTCATTATTCTCTAATCACTATCTAACCATTCACATTTACTAATTGAGAGGCGTTCATGGAAAAGGAAAAGCTGGAAAAGCAGACTTATGCAGTTGGTGACAGAGTCGAGAAGTTATGCGAAGTGTGTAATGAAGAGCGCGGACACGTTGTCGCATCAGTCACCAAACGAGGGTTGATATCGCGCGTTACCTGTCCGAAATGCAGCACGAAGAGTTCGTTTCCAAACTCGGCGAAGCTGGCAAAGGGCCGCACGAAGGCCGAGAGCACTGACCCATACGATTGGACGCGCACTTATCGCGCCGGGCAGACGATGAAACATCCAATCTGGGGCTCAGGTGAAGTTACCGCTTTGATCGAGCCGCGCAAGATTGACGTGCTATTCGCAGATCGGATTCGGCGACTGATTCATTCGCGACCGGAAGCGTAACAAATACCGATCCCTTTTTGACGCTGCCGTAGCTGAAGATCTTATGGATCCTCGGCTAGCGGCAGCGTTTCAGTGTTTTTTCGCTGCTTCACCCGCCCGCCAACGTTTCGGCAGCCTGACACGGCCCGAAGCAAACAATATTAACCAAAACGCACCTGACGTTGCCGACAACAATCCTGCAATCACCGTCAGGGCCCGCGGGCTAATGCCGCGTAGTGACCAGCCCGCAACCGAAGTGGAGAGACTCCAAATCAACATTTCGGTGGCGCGGTCTGTAGTCGATACGCGTCCCCGCAATTTGTCAGGCACCAGCCGCATCAATAGCGTCTCTTGCACCGCAAACTCTGCGCCTAACAGGATGCGCCCGACGAAAAGCAGAATGCACGCCAGCCACAGGTTGGGCATAACTCCCATGAGCGCAAAGATCACGCCCTGCGCCAACAAACTCCAACCAATGAATCCAGTGATCCTGCCGCGTACTTCGAAGTAAATTCCGGCCCGCCGCGCAATCATCATCCCGATAAACAGACCCAGCCCCGCCGCGAAGTAGAGCGCGGCGACCGCCGAATCGCCACTGATACCGCGTTCACCCGCGAACACAATGCCGCCTAGTCGATCCGATATCAGATTGATCGCGCCGCCGCCAGTGGCCCATAACACATTCGTAAAAATGATTGCCGCTACCGGTCCATGGCTGACGATGTAGGACCAGCCTTCACGAATGTCGACCCAGAATGTAGGCCGTTTTAATTGTGTTGCGTCGTCCGCCGTTACCACCGCAACTTGCCGTGTCTGATCATCCGAGATGAGCCAAATTGAAAGCGCCGAGGCAACAAAAGAGATTGCGTTCACAATGAAAGCCGCGCGATAGCCCACGTTTGCCGCAGTCCAACCGCCCAAGGCAGCGCCGAATGACATCAGCAGAAAGCGCGACGAAAACATCAGCGCGGTGCCGGCAAGCAGATCGCGCTCGCCGGTAATATTGGGAAGGGCCGCATTCTTTGCCGCCTCGAAGAAGGCGCCAAAACACGAAAGCAGCGCCGTGCATACATAGGCAATCCAAAACTGTTCCGGCCCATGGACCAACAGAAATCCAAATGCAACTCCGACGCGAGCGAGATCGCTGACAATCATTACCGTGCGGCGCGACCAGCGATCCACGAAGGCACCGGCCAGCGGAGCAAACAACGTGAAAGGCACCAACCTCGCCAGCAGCATGATGGTTGTGACTTCCGGATCGCCGTTGGAAAGCGCGCGCACCAATCCCAGTCCGGCTATGAAGTTGAACCAATTGCCGAGTTCGGAAATCACCTGCCCAAAAAATAATCGTCTAAACGAGCGATTGCTACGCAGGAGTTGTAGGTACGTTAGTGAATCCATACTTAGTTTCGAGTTTCAGGTTCCGAGTTTCGGGTTCCGAGTTCTAGGTGCGAATTTTTTGGCATTGAGTTAACCAGCAACCAGCGATACTGAGTTCAACTCGAAACTCGAAACCCGAAACTCCAAACTTGCAAATAAAAAAGCCGCCTAAAGTCGGCGGCCGGCAATCACTCAAAACTGCTTAACCTCTAACCGCCGACAAATTTTGCTGCTCGCTTCTGGAGAAATGCTCCCACGCCTTCTTTGAAATCCTTAGTTAGTCCCGATTCAATCTGTAATTTCCTTTCAAGTTCCAGTTGCGTTGCATAATCATTAGTCGCGCTCGCTTCGAGCAATTTCTTGATTCTTCCGATCGCCGCCGTGGGCGCCTGGGCCAATTTTTCGGCCATAGCCAGCGCCTGGGCCATTAGTTCTGCATCGGGTGCGACCGCATTGATCATTCCCATGTCCAGCGCTTGGCTTGCGGTGACGACGTCTCCGGTCATCATTAGCTCCGCCGCACATTTCCAACCAATCAGTCGCGGCAGGATAAAACTGCCACCGCAGTCAGGGACGAGTCCGATTTTGATGAAAGCCTGATTAAAGCGGGCGCTCTCGCCGGCGATAACAAGGTCGCAGGCCAACGCGAAATTACAACCACCGCCGGACGCGGCCCCATTCACCGCTGCAATAAACGGAACCGGCGAGTTGCGAATGGCGAGTATGCATTCATTCAGAAGTTGCAATGGCTCGTCAAAGAAAGCCCCCACGTTACCGTCGCTTTCAGCCATACTGCGCATCTCCCGCAAATCACCGCCGGCGCAAAAGGCGCGACCAGCACCCGTCAACACGATTGCGCGCGCGCCCTCTGCCTGTGCCTGCGCCACCGCCGCCAGAAATTCCACGCCCACCTTCGTTGTCAACGCATTCAACGACTCAGGCCGGTTCAAGGTGATCAGCGAAACCGCGCCTCGCGCTTCTAGTTGAATGTTTTCAAATGTCATAGTTGTAATCAAGCACAGTTCTTTGCTGCCGAGCGTTAATGATTAACGCTTTTTTTTGTTAATACTTCCTGACTGAGCGGTAAGGCTTAGGTCAATTGAAACCTGACGCTTACGTTCTTTGTGCGGCGCGATTGGCGCTGAAACATTCGCCGCAAAGAACTGGACGTCCACTCGAAGGCTTGAAAGGAACCGTGTCCTGCTTGCCACATTGATCGCAGGTAATTTCGAATCGTTCACGTTCCCCGCCACCTCCCCTTGAGGCGCCAAAGTTTGAACGGCGCGCATCACGACAGGGCTTGCAGCGTTTTGGATGAGTCAGGTTGCGTTCCTGATAGTACTCCTGTTCACGTTCCGTAAATGGAAAAGCGTTTCCGCATTCGGCGCAAGTGATCTCGATGTCTGGCATATGACTGATTCTCCCACGAGTGCAGAACCCAACGTTCCACGCTCTTGCTCTTCGAAACTCGCAGCGAAGCATCCTGTTTCGTTCCCTTGGCCTGCGTCAGGATGAGGTGCAAATGAATGCGTCAACTGTTCGCTTGCGATCACCGGAGTTTCGAAACGGTCAAGTGGGATGGAGTTTACTCCAGTGAAGGCAATGGTTCAACAAATCGGAGGGCCGGCGGTGTCCCGTTTGGATCGTAGTGTTCAACTAAGCGCCGAGGGCGCGAAATGTAAAAGCATTTGGCATCGCCCCAGGACAGGATCCCTCAGGTAAAAGTGCTGAAGGCGCGACATCAAGGTCAGCGAAAATAACTGCTGTGAATTGGCAAACAAATATCTTATCCGCCACCGAAAATTTCGCGCCTGCAGCGCCGTTACGTTCACCTGCCTTTCCCTGGGGCGATGCCCCAGGCTTTTGCATTTCGCGGCGTCGGCGCTGAGCGCCCAGCAACTACAACTCGGCATTAAGGCGCCTGCAGTTCGGCTACATGTCTGCGCACCGTTTCGCCCAATGTTTGTAAGTTGTAGCCGCCCTCGAGGCAGGAAACGATTCGACCCTGACAGCTCGCTGCGGCCCATTGCTTTACTGCACGCGTTAGCGAAACAAAATCTTCATCCTCAAGTAACAGTTGCCCGAGCGGATCGCCTTTGTGCGAATCAAAGCCGGCGGAAATGATGATGAGATCAGGGTGGAACTTACTTCCGATGTCTTCAAGCGCAGTTTCAAACATTCGCTTCTGTTCGCTCGCCGGCGTGGCGGCGCGCAACGGCGCGTTCAAAGTGTAACCGGCGCCACGCGCAATGCCTGTTTCACCTCGCGAGCCGGTGCCGGGATACCAGGGATACTGATGTGTCGAAAAAAAGAAGACGCTGGGGTCGTCATAGAAAATACCCTGCGTGCCGTTCCCATGATGTACGTCCCAATCGAGGATGGCCACGCGCTCAATTTCGGGATAATGGTTTTGTGCGTAGCGCGCGGCCACCGCAACGTTGTTGAAGAGACAAAAACCCATGGCACGCTCGGAAGTTGCGTGATGACCCGGCGGCCGCACCGGCACGAATGCATTCGCTGCCTTTCCCTGCATGATGAGGTCAATCGCTTCACAAGCCGCGCCGGCGCCGCGGAGGGCTGCATCCATGGAACGTATTGAAACAACCGTGTCAGCATCGAGATAGCCAGTGCCGTCACTCACAACTCGTTCGATTTGTTTGTAAAGCCGCGGAGTGTGACACGCTTGAACGTCGCCCCTGGGCGCCTTGCGTGCCTCCACTTCAAGAAGCGTGGGCCATAGCTCTGCATCATCGCGCAGCGCCTTCATTACCACGCTGTAACGCGAAGGCGATTCCGGATGTCCTGGGCCAGTGTCGTGCTCACGGAACACTGGATGATGAACGATTGCAGTGGCCATAGATTCGTGAATCGTAAATTGTAGAAGCGCGGGAATCGTAAATCGTAAATCGAGAATAGTAAAAGGAGCGTAAATGTGAACGGTAAATCGTAGATACAATCGCGAGCGCTGCAAAGCCATCAAGCCCTCAGGCGCTCCAGCTGCTGTTACACATCGATTCACGATTTACGATTCAAGATTCAAGGCTCTTCCCTGTGTCTTGAATCTCAGCAACCAATGCCAAGGTAAGACTTAAAAGCATACGCGGTCTTTTATACCACTGCGGGTCATTTCAAAATAGCCGCTGAAAATACGGCTGTTTTCTCTACTTTCTCGCGCGTTCAATGTGACCGACGATTCCCCACGGTCGGGAATGCAGATTGCACTTCCACTGATTGACCAAATTGCATTCGCCCGGGTTTAAAAAATTTACCGGCAACAAAATTCGTTCGACAACAGGAGAAATTCAAAAATGGCATACGACGATGAACAGGCGCGGCGAAGCAGGGTAGTTGTAGAGACTCCCAATTCAAGACGCGAAGTGACGCACACGGAAGCTGTTCGCAATGATCGTGACGGCATCTCTGGCGCAACCGTAGGAATAATCGTGGTGGTAGCGATCGCGCTGATAACGATCGTCGTTCTGTTTCTGATGAACGGGCAACAGACGGATACGACCAATGCGAATCTGGCCGAGCAACAGCCGGCAGCACAGCAACCGGTGATCGTTCAGCAACCAGCGCAGCAGCAACAGCCTCCGGTGATCATTCAACAGCCGGCGCCGGCCGCAAATCAGCCTCCGGTGATTATTAATCAGCCCGCACCGGCAGGTGCTTCAGCGCCGGCCAACACGTCTAACGACGGCGCCGTCCAGACGGCCATCGACAAAAAGATTGGCGAAGATCCGAATCTTTCGGGTTTAGGGATTACTGCCACGGTGCTTGATGGCAAGGTAACAGTTACAGGAACCGTTAGGAGCGAAGCCGTCAAGTCTCAGGTCGACAGAATGCTGAGAGCGATCCAGGGAGTGAAGCAGGTTGACAACCAGATCGTGGTGATGGGGTAGGCCAAGTAGGTGAGTACTGAGTGCTGAGAACTGAGTACTGAGTAAGAACGAGCGCCGCGTTCCCTTCTTTGGGAGCGCGGCGCCTTTATTTTGGCAGCACTATGAAAAACTATTAACTCAGCACTCTGTACTCAGCACTTAGTACTCAGCACTTAGTACTCAGTACTCAGCACTATTTCAATCAGTACCCTTCCGTATGCTGGCGCAGCCATTCGTCAAGCTCTTCCTCCGTTGGCTCGCGTCCCAGTTCCTGTCGCAACCGCTCATGCAAAAATTCATGCTCCGCGCGAGCGGCATCACCCAACCCGTTCGACTCCTGCTCCGGCACTGCTTCATCTTTAGAACTCATAAACGCGAATCTCCGACGTTTTAATTGATGTTTCGATTGTAAGGTTTGCCTCCGCGCCTGTCACTAGCAAGCGGCGTCTATCGCCGCCGCCAAAAAAGTTAACCTCGGTGATCACGCATTCGACTTGCGGCTGGGTTACATGTTGCAGATTTTCAGCGTGCAGCGGGTGCGCCAGCAACATGTCAATCTCGGCTACGATCTCAGTGCGCGTTTCGTTATTCACCTCGAGCTCAGCAGTTGCAACCGGATGTGGCAGTAGTCCCATTTCCCCGTCGACGAACATGCTCCAAACAAAGCCAATGTCGAGCAAGATATGAAGTCTCTCATCCAATACGAAGTAACCCAACACAGTTGCGCCTATCACATGCGCGATCACGTGATCCTGATGCGTGGTGGTTGCTATTGGGGTCCAGTCTTCCATCATGCGTCCTCAACGCGTTCAATGGTTGCGCAAAGTTTACGCGGCTTTGTCCCATCGGAGCAGTGAAATTCTCCGTGGTCGAGCGAAAAAAGGATCGGTTTTTGCTGGAGTTCGAAAGGAGGGATTCGGATCTGCGCAACATGGCGAGCAGTTCAGAATACAAGCTTTAGCTTGAGTTGTTACGCGACAGCAATCTGAAGGTTGTACTCTTAACTTCTTGAATTGGTTCGGTGCAGCTACTCGACGTAGTGTTGCGCCAGTTGCGTCTGCAGTTGATCAGGCACGGATTTCCAACTGGCTAGACAAAGTTCATGCGTAGCAAAGTCTGAAAGGTGCATGCGCAGAACTCGCCAATGCTTTATCGCTTCTTCATATCGCCAACGGTAGATTGGGCCATTGCCGCGTCGGCTATAAAAGAGGCCGACGTCACTCGCCGCTTTATCGGCCAACTGCGTATAGACTCGGATTCCATTCGTTGCTGCCATTGTTTTTCCCTGGATAAGTGTAATTACAGACGGACAATCGCCGCGCGATTTTTGTGGCCGACGGCATGTACACTTGCCGGCACTTCAGTTTCAACCTCATCGAGTATTGCCGTGCCATCACCATTCACTCTTGTGAAATGAACCAGCCCCCGTTTCACTTCTTCAAGGGCAATGCTGGTGTTTCGGCGCCTCCCTTTATTGGTCTCAATGCGCGGCTTTGATCCGTGCAACAGTTGTTTCGCTCGCAAGCCGGCCACAATGATGAGACGAAATCGCGAATCAATACCGGGCCAGGTTCCTTCGTTTGCTACACCGGTTAAAGGTTTATTATCGATTTTGTTTGTTCCAGCCATTTTGATTTTTTTCTCGAGCTTTCCCATCGTTATTGACTTCCAAAGCTACAGCAGGAATTTAGCGCCAATTAAAAGAGTGCCGAGGGCGAGTCCTGCCATTGCCATAAATTGCAGCCAGTTCATTGCCGACTTTTTGCAGTTTGAACAACGCAATTTCCAGAAGGGCAAAATTCTTCCACAGTGATCACATGAAGAAATCATTAGAGCAGTCTTTCTAGGTAGCAGTCGTATTACCGTTCCGCATCACGCGCGCCAGTCCGGGAGTATCCAGGGCCTGTCCACGGCTCAGTTTCATTAACGGATCCTCAACCAGCCAAAAACAGGCTTTGCCGCCATCCGTTGTCGTCAAATCCTCGAAGGTCGCTTCATCCAGTACCACTGGTCTGAAACATTCCATACTCGATTCGCGCGATCGCGCCAACATTGCTGCCCCACGATCGTGAAATATGGGCACCCGAAAAAGTCCGTGATCGTCCAGTGCAAACCAGTCACCATTGGCACGCTGCATTGCAAACAAAGTGCTCATCGCAAATCCGCCTTACCCGATGGCTTGTTTGGGACGGGCGCGAAGGTAATGTGTAAATCATCGCTACTGTCGTGTCGCAGAAAAATCGAAAACACCAAAAAGCCCATCAGGCAGGCAAACACAGCCATCACGATTGCGAGAAATAAGTGTATTGTTCCACCTTCAATGTGCAGAACGCCGTTCGGATCTTTGAATGTGACGTAGGCGTAGAACTGCCAGAGACCAATGGTCGCGATCACTACCAGGCCCACAATCGAGGGCACCACGTTTTTTCGGTTCTTCATTGCATAACTCATTTCAGTTACCTCGAATTCTGCGTTCAGCAAGGGGTTTAATCATGTCTCTCCTGCGACCACGCTTTGAAACTACGTTGGTGAGACCGGCGCGCGAATGATCGCAGCGCGGGCGCGGACCCTGCACGTTCGACAACGCTACCCAGCGTAAGCCTTCGGTCGTCTGACTGTGCCTCGACGTCCCAGCCATTAATAAAGTGCCAACGCGATGCTTCGGGCGACGACAACGCGGACGTTGACATGATCTTGTTGACAACGGGAACGATCGCCGCGGCCGTTATCAGCGCATATTCAGTTCGGAAATGGCGCAGAACCAACCATGAAGTTATGGCCAAACTTTCGAGCAGCGTAATTAGTAGAGTGATTTTCATGATGTTCAAGTGTGGCCACGCGGTCTTAAGCAAAAGCGAGCGCAGACCCTTTAACGCTCACCGCATGGTCGCGAAAGCTGAGTAGCGCGTCCGCTTCGTTTTCGTAAAAGTCGAAAATCGTCAGCAGTTTGGTTGCCCTCATTAATTCGCGAAGCGTCTCTGTCAGTTGCACCAGCTTGATCTCGCCACCTTTATTGAACACTGAAATATGACTGGAGATCAGTTCACCAAGCCCGCTGGAGTCGATGTGGGTAACGTCGGCAAGATTGAGAATGATCAGGACTTTCCCTTCCTGCACCAATGATCGAAACGACTTGTGCAGTGCTACCGTAGCGCCACCAACTCTTACTCTGCCCCTCAGGTCGAGAACTGTTACATCCCCGAGCTGACGCTCTTTGATATAAAGATTGATCACGGGTCCTCGAATTCTTTGGGCTGTGTACTTCAGGTGGTCTGGGTGTTTCCAGAGAAGCTGAGAAAGGAGTTAAGCAGACTCGATTCGCATCAAGCTTACGGCATGGAGCTATATGTGTCAACTGTGGAATATATTTCGCATGGACAATACCTTTCATATGTGATAAATATAATTCATTCATGCGAGGACAACATCATGATTGAGATTAGAGTGAACGAGTTGCTGGGTGGTCACGGTAAGACCTTCTATTGGCTCGCCAAGGAAACTGGTATTAGCCATACCACGCTTTGGCGTCTGAAAAAAGGCAAAGCACTCGGGATTAATTTCGATACTTTGGAAAAGCTTTGTGAGGCGCTCAACTGTCAAACGGGTGAAGTACTCGCGCTGGCAAATGACAAGAAGGGCGGCAAGGTCCGCCAAACCAGAAAGAAGAAAAGATGATTGGCACTGCTGAAAAGCCCTTTACGATTAGATTTGTTGGAACTGAATCAGATGTTCTTTTGGAGCTGACCAACGCGACTGACCACGCTTTGAAAGGCGTCGAGGTCCTGACAGTTTTTTTGAAAGACGAAGAAACTCCCGGCGGCGGCCCTTCCCAAGCTCATATTAAATTCGAAGCGCTCTCCCAGGTGCGGCCAAAAGAAAACGTTGTGCTTTCCCACAAGACCTGGATCAACGGCAAAATAGTTGCGCCCGCTCATGATCAGTTGCAACGGCTTAGAGTGATAGCCGGCGCAGTCAGGCCTTACGTGCTCGACATTTCCTGGCAGGACCCCGAAGGCAAGGCACGCTTTCAACGAATACCAGTTGGTCACTAAGTTATGAGGTTACCGCGCACGCGATATCTATACTTCAAGAAGGAAGTGCGTATTTGAAAGTTTGTGAATTTTGTTTGCAATTCCGGGAGGACGGTACTTGTTTTCTCGGATTAACACTGCCAAAGAGCATGACCTGTCGAGAGTTTGATCCGGCAATGGAAAAATTTTGCTCTGAGCGGAAAGACTTTGTAGATCCGCGTCAGATCACGCAGATGGCCACGTACTTCGGAATCAAGGGGCCGGAACTAAAGAAGGTGAAGCTGATGGCCTCTCGGGAAGAAACCTCACGATTGGAAAACGGCCTCAATCCGAATTCCGCCCTTACCAGATCCTCGTCTGTTTAGCCTTTCTTCATTCCCCATAAGCCTCGTTCAATTTTCGGAAGTGGTAGCCCATCGCCGCCAGGCGCATCGAATCGGCAAACTGCGTGCGATGTTTTGCGAGTGCTGTCGCGAAAAACCGCCAGAATTCTTTCCGTTCGCGATCCACCACGCCTAACTTGAGAGTGAGCCGAACAAACGACGCCACATCTCGAACCAGATCGATTTTTTGCGGATCCCAACTCGGGACCGGCGTTCGCTGCAACGAATCGAGCGTGCGCTGGTAATACTCTTTCGAGCTGTAAATGGTGCGCATGATGGACTGATAGCCTGCAATCAGACGGGCTGCCTCCATTTTCGGCACAAAATTCAGCGAACAGTTGGTGTTGTTGCCCGTGCTTTCGCCGAGCAGACGTCCCTCCTTCTCCAACCGGCGCCAAAGCTGAGTGTCGGGCAGCGCAGTCAGCAATCCCACCATCGCCAGCGGAATTGCGCTTTCGCGAATGAAGTTGATTTGCCGTTCAAAGATGTCGTCCGGATCGTTATCAAAACCGACGATGAAACCGGCCATAACTTCCATGCCGTGGTTTTGAATCTTCTTGACTGACTCAAGCAGATTGCCGCGGTTCTGTGACTTTTGCGCTTCTTTAAGGCTCTCTGGCTCGGGTGTCTCAATTCCCAAAAACACACGCGTGAATCCGGCCCGGTGCATATCGCGGAGCAGTACGTCGTCGTCTGCGAGATTCACGCTCGCCTCCGTTAACAGCGCAAAAGGATGGCCATGCTTTTCTTGCCAAGCTGCCAGATCGGGTAAGAGTCGCCTGACATTTTTCTTGTTACCGATGAAGTTGTCGTCAACGATGAAAACTGTACCGCGCCAACCCAGCTGCAACAGAGCGTCAAGCTCGGCAATGATCTGTTGGTTGCTCTTAGTGCGTGGAACGCGACCATAAATTTCGATGATGTCGCAAAACTCGCAGTTGAATGGACAGCCACGCGAGTATTGCACTGACATTGAGCTGTAACGTTTGAGATCAGCCAGATGAAAGTCAGCCACCGGCGTGATGGAAAGCGGTGGCCGTTCGGCCGCTTGATACGAACTCTTCGGGCTTCCGTTCTCCAGGTCTTCAATGAACTGCGGTAGCGTCGTTTCAGCTTCGCCGAGAAAGATGTGATCCACGTCAGGCAGGTCTTCAATCGTCGTGGTTACATAGGGGCCACCAAGCGCAACGCGTTTCCCCTCGGCCTTGCAGCGCCGCACGACCTCATGCACCGACTCCTTCTGCACCAGCATGCCCGTGACAAAAACCATATCTGCCCATTCGATATCTGAAGCTTTCAGGGCCCGCACATTCAAATCTACCAGCCGACGTTCCCACTGTTTCGGCAACATCGCCGACACCGTTAGCAGGCCGAGTGGTGGAAATGCGCAGCGTTTGCGTTCGAAGGGCAACGCATGGCGAAAACTCCAATAGGTGTCAGGAAACTCCGGATTAATTAACAGAACCTTCATCTCGTCCTCCATGGCCTCGGGGAACACTCAACCAGCTAACGTGAAAGTGCGGGACATAATCGTAGTCTGGAACCCGCAGGTTGAAGGTAATACTTACGTAACAGTTGAAACGTCGCTGCTTCAGCGGCGCTTAGGAACACACAAATTCCATAATTGGCCGCGCCGGAAAAAGACACAAGTTCGCACCTTATTGATAGACTCTGTCCCCACAAGTCGAGAATCAGGAACGATTGAGTGGTAAACGTCTGGTGCAACGCCGGCCAGGAATTCACGGGGGACTGTTGATTAAATGAATAATAACGAGAGCTCGGTTGATGAAGTGATTGAAATGAGTAATCTGGAGATTGCGAAGTTAAACTTCGCGCCCGATTCGCATTGGTCCACCATGAGCGACACGGACCACTTTGTTCAGTTCTATGAAACGGACGGATTTCTGTTGAATTCACTCAGCGGGTTCATCGGTTCGGCAATCAAGTCAAACGACGCCGCGATTGTAATCGCCACTGAGACGCATCGCCAGGGTCTTGACGAATTACTCCTCGCAAACGGCCTGGATTTGACTGGAGCAAGGACTCGCGGCCAGTACATCTCGCTCGATGCGGCCGATACGCTGTCGCAGTTCATGGTGGATGGTTCGCCTGAACCCAAACGCTTCAAGGACGTGTTAGGCGGCGTGATAGCCAGCGTGACAGACGGGCGCACGCGTGTGCGCGCTTTTGGTGAGATGGTCGCGCTGTTGTGGGCACAAGGTAATCATGCCGGAGCAATTCGGCTCGAGGAAATGTGGAACGAGTTACAAAATGCGCATTCGTTTTCGCTTTTCTGCGCTTATCCCATGAATGGGTTTGGCGGGGAGAAGTTTTTCGCTTCCCATGTCGATGTGTGCACTGCCCATTCGCGCGTCATACCCACCGAGAGTTACGCGAGCCTGGCAGATACGGATGCGCGGCTGCGCGTGATTGTGCAACTGCAACAGAAGGCGAAATCGCTCGAAAACGAAATCCAGGAACGCACACGCGCGGAAGATGCCCTGCGCCTGGCTTTGGTAGGCGAGCAGATGGCGCGCTCAGAAGCGCAAACCGCGAATCGCATGAAAGACGAATTTCTGGCGACCGTTTCTCACGAGCTGCGCACGCCACTCAACGCTATCTTGGGCTGGTCACATCTGCTTCGCAGCGGGCGGCTCGATGAAGCCACGATCGCCCGAGCCGTTGAAACGATCGACCGCAACGCCAAATCTCAGGCGCAGCTCATCGAAGACATTCTCGACGTGTCGCGCATGATCACCGGCAAACTAAGGTTGAACAACGAACCGGTTGACCTGGCCGCCGTGATCAATGCGGCCATTGATTCGGTACAGTTGGCTGCGGACGCGAAAGAGATTCAACTGGCGGTGACGCTGGATCCTTCAGCGCGTCACACGATTGGTGACTCAAACCGCTTACAGCAGGTCGTTTGGAACCTGCTCGCCAATGCCATCAAATTTACGTCAGAAAAACGGCACATTGAGGTGAAGGTGGAGCGGGACGGACGTTATGCCAGGCTTTCTGTAAGCGATTCAGGCCAGGGCATCAGGTCCGAGTTTCTACCCTTTATCTTCGATCGATTCCGACAAGCGGACGGCACTAGTACTCGACAGCACGGCGGACTCGGCTTGGGCCTGGCTATCGTGCGACAGTTAGTTGAGCTTCATGGCGGCACAATTAAAGCGGAGAGTGCAGGCGAAGGGAAAGGCGCAACTTTCCTTATTAAGTTACCGCTAGCTTCCTCGAATAAGCGCGGTTCCCGGCGCGAACGTCTCTCTGGGCATATCGCACCCAAGAGCGAAGATGAAAGCGTTGCCGTGGTGCCGCAGCTCAATAATGTGCGCGTGCTGCTGGTTGATGATGACCCTGATACGCTGCAAATTCTCAGTATCATGCTGGTGGAAACGAAAGCCTCAGTCCAGATTGCAAGCTCCGTTGGCGAAGCGCTTGAGGTGCTCGAGTGGTATGCGCCCGACGTGGTGGTTTCGGACCTGGCGATGCCGGATGAAGACGGCTATTCACTTATAGAGAAAATCCGGCAAGCTGAAAATGGTAGTGGTCGAGAGATTCCCGCAGTCGCTCTTACTTCTTATGTGCGCGTTGATGATCGAAGCCGGGCGTTGTCGGCCGGCTTCAATATGTTTGTTACCAAACCCGTCCAGCCTGATGAGCTGATTTCGGCAATCGCAAATCTAGCTGAGCCTCCAGTCGATGCTGACTAAATAGTTCAAACCGGCTTTCAAATACAAATCAGAACTGCCGTAAGCCATAGGCTTACCGCACGGAAGGCGGCAAAGCCGCTAAGGCAAAGCCGCTAAACAGTTTCAGGTGAGTTTTTGTGCAAGGCTTGCCTTCAACAAAAAAAATTCAGCGCGGTCTGTGACGGCCTCTCGCCACTAACTGCGCTGAATTCTTAGGCAACTGTGCTCCGAAAAAGCTGCACGCCGCTTTAGCCCTACCGTCGCCTGCAGCAAAAATCAACCCAACCTTTTAGCGGCGGCGAGGTCGTCTTTTACGTATTCTGTAGGTGTAAAGCGCGCCACTGCCGGCGCCAACCCCAGCTCCGATCAAGGCGCCTTTCTTTCCACCGGCAACACCGCCGATGCCGGCGCCTGCTGCCGTCGTTCCGGCAACTGTTAGCTTATCGCGATGTTTCTTCCAAAAACTGCGATGGCGATGTGGTCGACCCGTCCTATGCGCGTAAGCGAGGGGTTCGACGGCGAACGCCAGCGTAAACAACATCAAGACAATCGCTATCGACCGCTTCACCTTCTTCAATGTCGTGTTGGCGTTCATACAATTTCCCTATCGAATTATCGATTCGGCCTAAGTGGAGCAACCTGCGTGCCTGTTGGCAGCGCCCAAACTAGGGCGTCTTTCGAGCAGAGCCCTGTCTCGACGTACGCATAAAGGTCAGCACGGACCATCATATGTAACAAAAAAAAGCCTCCGGCAAAATTCGCCGGAGGCCGTGAGAAGCAGTCAACCTGCTAATTAGTAACGCGAACCACCACCGAAACCGCCGCCGCCGCCGCCGTTGCGGTTCTCGCGGGGCTTGGCTTCGTTGACCTTCAGCGTGCGCCCGGCCAATTCTGTGCCGTTAAACTGCGCAATCGCTGCGTCGCCTTCTTCCTTGGTCTGCATCTCGACGAAGCCGAAGCCGCGTGAGCGACCGGTTTCGCGATCTTCGATCAAAGAGACGCTTTGGACCGTGCCCGCTTTCGCGAACAGTGTTTCGAGGTCGTTGCTCGACGTTTCAAACGCGAGGTTACCAACATAAAGTTTCGTAGACATATTTTCTTTTACCTTTTCCCTTTTGGGAACAGAAGCCACGGAATCCAGCCGATGCATTTTCGTTGGGGGCGACAGATTTGAGAGTCGGTTTGCCGATCGCGGCAAGTGACTCCATTCATTTCCGGCGGACCGCCTCAGACTGATAGTTAGACACTTTGGAACTTCTTAAACTTGAGCTTGTTGAAATTATCAGGTGATCTGGAAAGTGCCAGAGGAGCTGAGAGCGGAGTAAGCTGAACTCGGTTCGACACCACCCTACGCGAATACCCACCATATGTCAAATGCAGGATATATTTTGTATCGGGAATAGGTCTTACGCCAAAGGCCTTGTTGCAGTATTCTTCTCCTGCGACTGTTCATCCTGGACCATCCCGGCCCAAAGAGTACTGTTTTCGCACTTGTTGTCTGTTTCACTGTTTTCGGTTTACGGTTCACCGTTCACGGTTTCTATGGATCAGGAACTCATGAGATTCGGGCTGGCGGCTTTTGTGACGCTGCTGGTGGTAGTGGATCCGCCCGGCGTGGTGCCGATTTACGTGGCGCTGACGACCAACGAACAATCCGCTCGCCGGCGCAAAATACTCATTCGCGCTGTGCTCATCGCTTTTGGCGTGGCACTATTTTTTCTGGTGGCCGGTCGCGCGGTGCTTTCCTATCTCGGCGTTACGGTCCATGCATTTTCCATTAGCGGCGGCGTGCTGCTGTTTGTCGCAGCGATGCCGATGTTGTTTGGTCAACGCGGTGGCTTGCAATCACCTGAACCAAAAGAACAGGGTTCGGTCGGCGAGGACATTTCCGTTTTTCCTTTAGCGATGCCGATGCTCTCCGGCCCGGGTACGATTGCGACAATCCTGCTGCTGACTTCTCAGGCGGGTGGCGAAACACATAAGTTGATCGCTATCGGCGTGGCAATCGGCATTGTGTTTCTCGTTTCATTTGTCGTGCTTTATCTCGGCGCGCGTTTGATTGGTTTGGTTGGTGAAGGCGGCGTTCACATCGCCACACGCGTGATGGG
>JBPCLZ010000035.1:0-37913 GCA_051002775.1 Pyrinomonadaceae bacterium
TGTCCTGCACATGCAAGTTTTGAAACTGCACCTGCTGCTGATCGGCGGTTGTCAGCACCGTCTGGTATTTTTGCTTTAACTCATTAAAGCGTTTCTGTGCGTCGGGTTGTTGGCTGGCTGATTCGGCACCATGTCCGAACATCTTATCGAATAATCCCATTAATTTTTCCTCTTCTTTCTGATCTCTTGTGGAGTCTCATGCACTAAGATTGACCGGGGTAATCACTTCCAGTGCAATGAGTATGCCGTGAAGAGAAAGGTGAAATTGGGGGTGGATATTCATAAAACCGCCAGTAATCGTACTGCTATGACCTAGGCTTGTGCGTTAGCGTACATCGCGGCTCTCCAGCCATCGAATTGATACAGGGGTTGGGCAGTGGTTGAAAGGAGGGTCGGAGTATCGAAGTGTATTGGTGGCGCAGAGGAGGGTGAACTCCTGGCCCCGCATTCGGAAAAAGAACTCCTGTGGCGCTTTACCGTTTCCGACGAAAGCGAGTTTCGGAATAGCTCTCGAATTCTCTCCCAGGGTCCGAATGTGGAGCTGGCGCGCCATCTTCGTTCTGTTCTGAAAGTGAATGTGAGTGTGGAAGGCCGCATCGTGAACGTGGTAATGAATATGAATGCGGGTTTGGGAACGAAGCGTTTTGATCATCGCAAACAGGTCAAGACTGATGATCATCAGGGGTCTTGGGTCTGCGTCTCTTTATAACGTACTTTGAGAGCTTGTGTCGGAGATTAGCACTTTCCCAAGGCCGTGGCAGTTAAGATTAAGGAAGGCTAAGCTGGAACAGTTCCCGTCAGTAGAGGCGGGTACTTTGGCTTGTTAAGCTGGGAAGTCCTATTCCCCTGAGATGTTTGATTCCTGATAGAAGCAAAAAGAGATTCAAGTGTGTTTTTGGCGATTGTTGCCTGTCGCAGATTGAAGTCCGGGTTCAATTTGAGAGCAAGTTGTAAATCCTTCGCAGCATTTCGACGTTCACCCAGGGCATTTGCAATCATCCCGGAATGATAGAGAAGGCGTGCATCGCGCGTGCCGGTGCGCAACGCTTCTTTCATTACTCGCTTTGCTTCAGGGAGTCGCCCATTCTTGAAAAGCGCCCAGGCAAAGGTGTCAGACGTGAAAAGATCTTTGCGTGATTCATACTCTCTCTGTGCATACTCCAACGCTGCCTCCAGATTCTTGTCGTGATCGAGCCAGTAGTTCACCATGTGATGCCAGGAATTTTCGGCGACCACGAGCTCGTTCAAGAGACTCGAACGTTTCATATTGCTTATTAGCCTCATTCAAGCGGCCCAGGTGTGCGTAAAGATCTCCAAGAGCCAGGGCCCCATCGGCCGAAGGAGAGTTGCTCTGCGCGCGTTCGTAAATCTGGATGGCGGTAGTCAGGTCTCCAGCGGCGATGCGGCTACGAGCTTTCGCGTCGAGCGCAAGATGGTGACCGGGAAATGTTAGCAGCGCCCCCTGGCACCCGTCATAAGCCGTGTTCCAACGTCGGCGAATTGCCTAACGGCATCGTTGCTGGATTTCTGGAGAGCAACACGCGCCATTTCGATTTCCGCCATCCCGCCCTTACCCGCCATCATCACGAACTTATGAGCCCTTGATGACATCCTTGCCATCTTCGAATTCGTGTTAATGTTGTCTTGCGCGATAGTCGACGAGCTCAACCCAGTTCACATCAGAATTGCTGCGCACATCAGTCCAAAGATTTGTGACTTCATTTTCATTTTGATTCTCCCACCTTATTCCGAGGTTTAAAGTTAAGAGCTGCTAAAGACAGACCTAGCCCAAATATCAAACCGCACGACGCTACGCATCGAAAGTTCCGGGGGAAAATATTTTGAGGGGGGGGGAAGATTTTGACCGGGTTACAACTCAAGTTTCATCGCACGCGAATCGGCAAATTTTTGTTCGGCTTAGCTATATCGCTTTGCCAGGGGGAAGGTGTCGTTCCAGGACGTTGCCAAGTCTGCCCAAGCTAAACGGCTTTACGAGATAATCGTTACAGCCGGCCGCAAATGCTTTGGCTTCGTCGGTAGGCTGTGCGTGACCGGAGAGAAAGACAATGGGGACTTTGCGCATAGACGTGAGTTCACGAATTCTGCGCGTTGCCTCATAGCCATCCAGCAAAGGGAGATTGCTATCAATCAGAATGAGGTCAGGAGCAGAGCTCTGGGCCAGCTCAATTGCCATCTCACCGTTATTTGCTTCAACGACGCTGATGCCGCCGCGCAACTCCAGCATTGTCCTGAGCATGAAGCGGGTGTCTTCATGATCTTCAACCACCAGTACGCAAGCATTCACAGATCGCAGGGGCATATGGGGTCGTCGCGTTTTTTCAGCCCTCAAGCGGAGTGTTTGGTTGAAACCTGTCGTGGTTGCCATAGTGGGAAAGTGCGGAGATTGTGTGAGCGAACCGCACTTCGCTAATGCCAAGTAAAAACATGGAGCGCGGACGGAAGGGGTAAAGTCGCGTTGGTTAAACTCCACCCTTTTTCCGTCTCCCCCCTTGTTCGGTTCCCTGTCTCCTCGCATAATTCAGCAGCGAAACAGACAATAGTTAAAGGTATCTCTCCTACTTCGGAGTGATCTTACCTTGTAGACGAATGGTTGATTATTAACTGATGCGTAGAGGTTTGGGTATTTGGGAAGGCTGGTAAAGGTAGTTAGGGTTTTTCCTTACGGTAAAGACGATGGACGCCAGGATATTATTAAGTATCTTGCAGCCAACCCTGCAATAAGGCGTAGCGCACGATGTCAACTCGGCTTTTCATACCCATTTTCCGCATCGCGTTCGCTTTGTGAACCTCTACAGTTTTGACGCCCACGTTGAGGCGTGCGGCCACTTCTTTGTTGATGTGTCCCCAGGCAATGAGGCGCAGAACTTCCGCCTCGCGATCACTCAAATTCGCGCGGCGAGGCAGGCCGCGAGCGGCTCGCTTGCCGCTACGAATTTGAGTGACCGCCTTTTCGGCGATAGCCGGATCGAGATAGGTCTGACCGAGGCCGACGGCGCGAATCGCGCGCAATAATTCCACTGACTTGCTCTGTTTCAACACATAACCGCTCGCGCCCGCCTGTAGCAGTTGTTGCAGATATCCGTCGTCCGAATGACGCGTCAATGGTAATACTTTTACCTGCGGACACTTCTCCTTCAGCTTCTTCGTAGCCTGAAGACCATTGAGCTCCGGCATCGAAACGTCCATCACGACAATATCGGGCAGGAGCTGCTGCGCTAGTTGCACTGCGAGGCGCCCATTGTCGGCCGCGCCGACCACCTCCATGTCAGGCTGCGAGTTGACTAAAAGTTTCAACCCGTCGCGGATCGTTTCATGATCCTCGGCCAAAAGGATGCGCAGCTTATGCATCCGTTTCTCCTGTCTCCGCTACTGGCGACACCGGAATTCGCACGACGATGGTGGCGCCGTTCCTGGGCTGTGATTCAATCTCTATTGTGCCGCCGACGAGCGCAGCGCGTTCGCGCATTCCGATCAGCCCCAGGCCTTTGTCGTCCGCGACGAACCGGCGCTGCCAGTCGAAACCTACGCCATCGTCTTCAACGATGAGTGAGACTTGACCAGCACGGCGTTCGAGCACGATGGCTACCTGGGCAGCGTGGGCGTGCTTGGCGATATTGTTGAGCGCTTCCTGCGCGATTCGATAGAGAGCGGTTTCAACCTCCGGCGTTAAGCGATCTTCATCCATGCCGCTTGCATGCAGTTGAACTGGAACACCGAAATGTTTTGACCAATTGTCGACGTAGCTGGAAAGCGCAGCCTGTAATCCGAGATCGTCGAGCGCCGTCGGTCGCATTTCCCAGACCATGTGATCGACATCCGCGTCGAGTTGCCCCGCAATCTTTTGTAATACTTCAATCTGTTCGCACAAGTTCTTATCGTCACCATAAATTTCTTTAACGGCATCTAGTTTAAGTTTGAGCGCGGTCAACTGCTGCCCGAACTGATCGTGCATCTCGCGCGCGATGCGGCGACGTTCGTCCTCTTGCGCGAAAATGACGCGGCGCAGCAACTCAACGCGCTCCGCCTCAATGCGCAGTCGCTCCCTGATTTCCTCTTGCAAAACGCTATTCGTCTCCGAAAGCGCGGCGGTGCGCTCTTGGACCCGCCATTCGAGTTGCTCGTTGATTTTTTTTAACTCTTCTTCGGCTCGTTTGCGCTCGGTGATGTCGCGGACGATAGATGTAATGTAAAAGCGTCCGGTGACGGTGGAGGCGGAGACGGACGCTTCGAGTTCGACCAGCGTCCCGTCTTTGCGCTTTCCTTTGAACTCGTATACGGACTCGGGCAATTTGCCACGCAAACGGCTTTTGCCGAACTCCAGCAGACGGTCGGTGTCTTCAGACGAGATGACACATGAGACGTGCTTGCCAATTAACTCTTCAGGATCTTCATAGCCGACGAGGTGTGTGTAGGCTTGGTTAACATAGACGATTCTCTCTTCGTCCTCGACGACTATCCCGTCGCGTGACGCGCCGAAGATGGTCCGTAACCGTTCCTCGCTCGCATTCAATTCCTCTTCGGCCAGCTTGCGTTCGGTGATGTCGCGGAAATAAACGCCCAAGCCGCCGTCGGCCGGGAAGACGTGCATGTCAATCCATTTGCCGGTAGCAGGCGAGAGCGTCTCGAAATGGACTGGCTTTTGTTCGGACATCGCTTCTTGCTGTCTGGCGAGAACGCTGCTGCCGCTAGTCTCCGGGAGCATTTCCATGTAGGTGCGTCCCAGCATCATTTCTTTAGAGCGATTGAAATACGATTCGGTTTGCGGGTTGACGTAGGTGAATCGCCATTCCGCGTCAAGCGCGTAGAAGCAATCGGTGATGCTCTCGAAGATGTTGGTGACGCGCTCGTGCGCTTCGCGCAAAGCTTCTTCCGCTTGTCTCCGTTCGATTGCGAGCGCGGCGGTTTTGGCGAGAATTTCAACGGTTTGCCGTTCTAGCGCTGTCGGCTCGCGCTTTTCGCGGAAGTAAGTTCCGAACGTTCCCAGCACGCGCTCGTCGGCCGCCATAATCGGCAGACTCCACGCGGCTTGCAAACCCAGTCCGAGAGGGAGGTGCTTCAGGTCTTGCCATTTCAGGTCTTCGGCTATGTCGGGCGAGATTACGATTTGGGAGGTTGCCGCTGCCGCACTGCAAGTCCCGACTCGTTCGTCCGCCTTGATGCCCTTAATCGCTTGAATGTAATCTTCCGGCAAACTCGGTGACGCGCCGTTATGCAATCGTCCTTCCTCGTCAAGCAGGAGAATTGAAGCGATTGACGAACCGGCGGCTTGATGTTCGACGACGGCAGCGAGATATTTCAGCACTTCGACGAGCGGACTGCCGCCGACGACCATTTCCAATGCCTGTTTTTGCGTGTCGAGCAGTATTTCGACGTACTTGCGGTCACTGATGTTTTGCGTAATGCCGACAAAACGCTGCCGAGAGTTTTGAGCATCCCCTACCAAAACGCCCTGTCCGAGCAACCAGACAATCTCGCCACTCTTCGGATCTATCAGGCGAAATTCAGATTCGTAATCTTCGCCACCGCCAATCGCCTGCGAGATCAACTTTACAGTCTCTTCCCGGTCTTCTGGGTGTATGAACTTATTAACGGTTGCAAAATCTGAGGGCAATTGAAAACCTATCACCCGTTCCAGATTATTAGACCACTCGACCTGCTGCGTCGCTAAGTTCATGTCCCATGAATAAATTTTCGCTGCGTTCATCGCCATTTGCAGACGTTCGCCGCTTTCACGCAATGCGGTTTCGACCCGCTTGCGCTCGGTGTAGTCACGCGTAGACCCCGCGACCACTTCCACGGTGCCGTCGGAGGCTTTGACAGGGGTGAAGATGTATTCATAAAAGCCTTCCGAGCCGGTCGGACTGGTATATGGGGTCTCGTCCCTTAGTGCCTGTCTGGTATCAATAACTTGCTGGATTTGCTGGTGAAGGCGCAACGCCAAATCGTCAGGATATTGAAGGTCGAAGAAATTCTTGCCGACCGCGTCGTCGAGCTTTATACCCCAGAGGTCGAGCAGCGGCTGATTCGCGTATACGAAACGCCCGTCCCGGTCGAGGATGTAGACGAAGTCGGGGATAGATGAAAGCGTAATATTAAAGACGTTGGACTGCCGCTCTAATTGACGGGTGAGTTCTATTAGTGATTCTTCTTGCCGCTTGCGTTCGGTGATGTCGCGAATAATGGCTTGCAGTACATTGTCTCGAATCATCCTCCCGCTAATTTCCACCGGGAGAAGCACTCCATCCTTGCGGCGCAACCGTCGTTCCTTGAGCAATGTTTTTCCCGCGCGTAACTCATCGAAGCGAATAGGATCAACAGCAAGATCTTCAGCGGGGATTAAGTCTCTCACGTTAAGCCGCGACAGTTCTTCAATCGAATAACCGAGCATCTCGCAGAGTTTCGGGTTTATCTCAAGAAAGTTTCCCTCCAGGTCATAAGTGTGAATGCCGTCAGAGGCTTGTTCCATCAACAAGCGATACTTGTTTTCGCTTTCTCGCAGCGCCTGTTCCACCCGCTTGCGCTCGGTAATGTCGCTGGAGACGCCGACAATTCCAATTAGGGTACCGTTGTCATCATTGATAGGTGAGTTGACAATTTGAGCTGGGAACGTCGTGCCGTCACGTCGCTGCACATTGAATTCGCCTGTCCAGCTTTTGCCCTCACGCAGGTCGGACAAGATCTCAAGAGCCCGTTCAGTCATTCCTTCCGGCGTTGTCAGCTCCATGATGTGGCGACCTACTGCTTCTGCTGAGGACCATCCATAGAGAGTTTGAGCAAACTTATTCCAATAGATGACGATTCCATCCAGATCGGTAGCGATCACCGAGTGTTCAATGGTATCCAGCAAATGTGCCTGGAAGCGTACTGACTCTTCAACTGCCGCCGACGAGCCCTGCCCGACGACGCGCAAACGCGCGATTTTGTTCTCTGGGTTTGGCGCCGACTGGGGCCGGGGAATTTTTCCAACACTTTCGCTCATAAGATTGCCTATGCTCTTGCTCAAAATATGACACGAGCGACATCTAGAGGTAAAGGAAGCAAGCTGCTCCTTAGGCTCTGCTCTTGTAGACCGAACTTCAGGTTCTGATCTACAAGCTCGAATGCGCGCTTTTCGATCCGGACTTCTTAGGTAAAAGAAAACTCTATTTGGTATGCTCGTTAGAGCGTACCCAGCCTGCTAAAAATAACCGCAAATGCCAAGACCACGACCCCGGAATCCGCATGTCATACAAGTTGGTATATTCGACCAAATTGTAAGTGGAGGGGGAGTACGGCTTTTCACCACTGAGCTTATCAAAGAGTTTTCCAGACTCTCGCAAAATGAATGGCGCTTTCGCCTGATGTGGCCGCTGTTCGATTCCAGCAATAACTTCCTGCCTCGCCCCAAACTTAAGAATGTACGTTTTGAGAGAATAAACCTCGATGAGGAAACGAAGAATAGTCGCCGGATTTTCTCTACGTTGGGCGAACTCTCTGAGAGCGGCGGCTGCTTGAAGACCGGCGCCCGGCGATTGACTCAACTTAAGGGGTATGAAGAAAAGTTACGGATAGAGGAGCAGAGAAAGCTGCGGGCCGGGGACGGCCGGGGCTTACGATGGCTTGACGAACGAGCGGATGAATTTGATCTCATCTATTTACCATACCCATATCTAACTCTTCCCGGGGCGGAGAAATGGCGCCCGAAAAAACCTGTAGTAATTACTCTTCACGATCTGGCGCACGAGCACACGGACACGTGGGGAGATCTGACGGAGAACTTGCGCCGTGAAGTTAGACGTTGGACCGAGTTCGCCGACCTCATTATATTCTCTTCCGACTATATTAGAGCGGAAGCGCTAAAAATCTACGGTTTGCCGGAAACGCGCGCAAAACGAATTTATTTAGCGCCGGCCGAACCGGCCAACATTAATCAGAGGTCCGACCTGCTCGAACGCTGCGGGGTAAGTAAGAGGTTCGTTTTTACCCTCGGGTGGGCTGCCAGTCACAAGAGAGTGGAAACTGTTATCGAAGGGTTCGCGCTATTCAAACGTAAAACGGGAATGGATATAGCGCTCGTTGTCGCAGGGCCAAATACGGAGAGCTTGCCAGCAGGTAATATTTATGGCCTTGAACTTGGTCGGGATTTATTTGCTCTCGGTTATGTGGCTGAAAAAGACATTCCTGGTCTTTACCAGCATGCTGAGGCGGTTGTGACGGCTTCGGTCAGCGAGGCCGGACTCAATGCCATGATTTTTGATGCGATGACTTACGGAACCCCGGTGATGTGCTCCAACATCCCTCAATTTGTCGAGCGCCTTGGCTCAGATGACTCGCTAGCCCTAACCTTTAATCCCCTTTCGCCGGAGGCGCTGGCTAACTCGCTTGCTAAACATTTTGAGAATCCCGCGAGGGCCCAGTGGCGCGCAAAGAACGCCAAAATTTTTATAAATTCACGCACTGTGTCGGACGTCGGCCGAGATTACCTGGAGGCCTTTAGATCTGTACTGAGAAGCCACTGAGTAGGTAACGCGGGGACTGGTCCACCGCCAAATAACAAACTTATGCGAAGTGAATCAACTGGGCGACGGCTTATACCCGTTGCGGAACCCTTTTTGACTGGTAATGAGAAAAATTACGTTTTCGATTGCCTCGAGTCTGGATGGATTTCCGGCAGCGGCAAGTATGTTGAAATGCTGGAGGAGCAGTTCGCCGCATTTTGCGGAACGGCTCACGGCGTCTCCGTCGTTAATGGAACTGCGGCTTTGCATGTAGCGCTCCTGGCACTGGGCGTTGGCCCTGGAGATGAAGTTATAGTTCCCGATTTAACGTACATCGCTTCAGCTAATGCTGTTGCTTACTGCGGCGCGCGACCGGTATTTGCGGATGTGGATCGATCGACCTGGACAGTGAATCCAGAAGACGTTGCACGAAGAATAACTTCTCGCACAAAAGCCATCATGCCGGTTCATCTTTACGGGCATCCTGCCGACATGGACCCGATACTCGACCTGGCGCGGGCGCATGAGCTTTTTGTTATAGAAGACGCAGCCCAGGCGCACGGTGCAGAATACAAGTCACGAAGAGTCGGGGCGATGGGAGAAGTAGCTACATTTAGCTTTTATGGAAATAAGATCATGACAACCGGCGAAGGGGGCATGGTAACTACTAACGATCTGGACCTAGCGCAGAGAGTGCGCTTGCTTAAAGGCCAAGGAGTTGATCCTGCTCGACGTTATTGGTTTCCCATCATCGGGTACAACTATCGTCTGACCAATATTCAAGCGGCCATTGGGCTAGCGCAGTTTGAAAAAATAGATTGGCTGGTTGAGAGGCGACGCGAGGTTGCCATGCAGTATAGAAAAGCGCTCCAGGATCTTCCTGTTTCGACGCCATGTGAAGCGGCGTGGGCGAAAAATGTTTACTGGCTTTATTCGATTTGCGTCCCGAAAGGTTCAGACCGTGACTTCGTGATGAATGAGTTGATGAAGCAAGGCATCGAAACCCGGCCATTCTTTTACCCGATGCACCAAATGCCACCTTATTATAAGGAAAACGGAAACCAAGATTTTCCGGTTTCGACGGATCTGGGAGCCAGGGGCATCAACCTGCCTTCTTCCGCAAACTTATCGGACGAGGAAATCGCGTATATCGCAAATGCGCTTCGACAGGTGTTGAGTTGATAAAAACGCCGTTGCAAGAACAATTCATCATACGTGCACTCACACCTGATGATGCCGCCGACCTGTCGACAATGCTTCAGGCTCAATCCCCTGACTATGTCCGATTTTTTTATCCATTCGAATTTCATCTTGCCTCCATCTCGAACGTCTTAGCCAATCAACGGCGGGACGTGTTGATGGGCCTGTACCTGGAGAGCAAGATCGTCGTCTTCTTCATGCTACGGGGCTGGAACGAAGGATACGATGTTCCAAGCTTTGGAATTATTGTTGATGAAAACTATCGGGGCTATGGGCTGGAATTGATATCCCTGGATGCTGCCAAGGTGATCAGCCGTCTCCGGGGCGCCGAGCGCATGATGTTAAAGATGCACCCCGACAACATCACCGCTAAAGGTGTAGCAAGGAAAATAGGATTCGTGCAGACCGGGAGTGAATCTGGTGGCAACTTGATTTATCACCTGGACCTTGGCAAGCCAGTCGCTAAACCTTGATTGATACGGTAAAGTCTGGAACGCATAAAACCTAAAGCACCGATGCATGGAACCGACTTCTAACCAGACAAAATGCTCTCTCATCACCTGCGACGCTGGCCGGGTCCGAATTCACTGTGTTCCCGACAGTCATGTAGTCACAGATTTCCCATCCGGTTCTTTTCAAGATACGACGCAGCCCTGCTTCAGAGAATATCCAGTAGTTAGTCGAGTCATTATTGGCCTCGGCCTCGTCGAGCAGATAGGCAACCGGGAGTTGTGAAATATCCGTTCGTTTGTGAGAGAGAGCGTTGGCGTAAGGCATATCGAGCGTTGCAGGACGCATGTTGAATTTGGCAATTCGCGTGCTGATAAGACAGTATTTGGCGGCCTTGGCAATTGTCTCCAACGCGTAGTAAGGATTCTTTAAGTGGTAAAGAATGCCAAGGAAGAAAGCGAGGCTATAAGTTTCCTGCGACAGCGCGAATTGAGCGTCCAAATCAATCTCGCGTATTTCTATCCTTGATGACAATGCCTTCTTGAGCAGTTTCAATCCCTGTAGGCCATTGTAATTAGTCGGAGAATAATCAACGACTTGTACCTGACAGCCAAGCGTTTCCAGAAAAAACGCCAGATCACCGTCAGCGCATCCGATATCTACAGTGGGCTTCTCGCCGATTAAATCCAACAGCAGACGATTATTGCCTGTAAGGAGTGAGTCGAACAGGTAGAAACTGTTTAGCGTGCCGTAGGGATACCAGGAGAAATCTTGCGGCCCGAGAGTAAGTTTCTTGACGTCCAGACTCTGCTGAAAATCCTGCGCCTTATCATTGATCTCTGCAATATCCATACTTTGAATGGGGCTCAATCCACTGTGCCAGGTGAATGGAAGTAAAAATGATAAGGAGTGTCGCCGGCGCTGCCATGAATCGTGTTCCCTGATGAAAATAGAAAGTAAAGAGAACGAGACTGAGACCCACTACTAAGATAGTGAAACTCGCTGTCATTTCGCGGCGATGCCTCCACAGAAAAAAGACTCCGAAAATGGTGATCAAAGGTGGCGCAAATGTCCAGAAGAAACCCAACAGAACTAGGGGATAAAAAAAGATGTTCGGGAGTGCTGCTTGCGGTCCGCCAATTGGACAGGGACAAATCCATAACATGAGTAAGCCATGCAACGTGTCGGCTACAATCCATGGACCGTCACCTCTCGGAGGGCTGGCAAACGCATAGGACCAGGCAAAGCTTTTCAGATCAGGAAGCCAGTAGCTATAACCTGTACTGAGAGGGCTTCCGAAAATCACCCAGTTATAGATACCGAGCGCTCCGAGCGCAGGCGAAGCGAACGCCAGCGCCCTCATTCTCAATTTTCCTGGCAGCACTACCAATAGAGCTACCAGGTTGATTGCCAAGGGCAGCCGAATCGCGACCAATGCTCCGGTCAGCATACCCGCGAGTGAAATGCGAAGAATCGAGGGACGATATAGCAACCAGATTAAGAGTGTCGTGCCCGCTGCTCCCAGAGCATCCGACATGACGAGCGATGCGGCCCCGCGCGCAAAAGGCGACAGGCCGATTAGCAAGGCGGTCAGTCCGGCGGCAATCGGTCCCCCAATCCTCCACGCGGCGGTCACTGCGACCAATACGTAAAGAACCGCGAAGATTTTGGTTCCGGTTTGAATGTTTGCTGGATGGTTATTGTTGATCGCCGCAAAAGGAGCCAAGGTAAGAGCGAAACCCGGAGGATAGCGGGGTGGCTGTGGCTTATTATCGTAGATGTAAGTGACGAAACCCCGTCCGTTAACTAACTGCCATGCTGCGTCAGCGTGCTCATGCGCATCGGGAAAGGGTTGATTCTTAAATGGCAGTGGCTCGACCGCCAGAACCGCAACAATTGTAAAAGCAGTCGCCAGTAAAGCGTTTGCCGACAGTACCCGGCGCGCTAGTTGGCGCTTATCTTTGCGCGCCGCGTACCACGCAACCGAACACAGAATAATAAAGAGTAGTAGCGGAAGCATCATCCGAATGGTGAGAGCTTTCGATATGAGGAGAGTGAGATTAAAAGTTTTGGCTACTTCGCTGGTTCCCTTAACTTCAACCGTGGCCAGCAATCTCCTTGAATCATCTGTTGAATAGAGTCGAAATACGTAGGTCGAGCCATTGCCGATCCACGATGCTTCAGATGAGCCATCTGGTCCACTTCCGAAAAGTGTTTCCGGCCTGCCATTCTCTGAGACATATACCTTAGCGTCCCGATTGTCCCCAGTCTGCCACGAAATTTTGGCGGTGCCCGCTCCTTCTCCAGCTGGAACCAGATTGGGGGTCGCGGTGATGACTGCAGCTGTTGCTAGCTTCGGCGCAGAATCTTCGGAAGTCGATGTCGAACCCTGGGCCTGGGCGAAGGTCGCGGATAAAAGGAGAACGAGTGAAAGAAAGGGCTTGAGTCGAATGAAGCAAGTCATCTAGCTGGTATTTTTACGAAGGTGAAAAATCTGTCGTCCAGTTCAGCAAGGGTCGCACCACCCCCGGCACCTCCCCGGTATAATCACCGCGCGCAGAATCTCCGCTGAGATCGTCAATCACCTTAAAGCCTACTACTTCCCGGACGAGAAAATGTGGACGCGTTATCGGGATATATGAGTTGATACCGGCATCCACACTCATGCTGGCTGCGGAAAGAAAATTACCCGGAATCCAGGCGACGCTCGTGTATTTGCCGATTGGACGGGACCGTCTTCGCCACTCCGGTTGGTTATCTTGAGCGGCAAAAACGTGCAGGCCCTCCCGATTGTAGAAATGACAAATGGGGATAAGTATATGACCCGGCTCCAGCACGTCGAATGTTAATTCGATGCCGATTGGCTGGCGGATATCAACCTCTTCCACTGTTTGTCCTTCCTCAGTACGCACACGTACGCTGCGAAGTCGCACAACTTCGTTGCCGGGAGATTCAGTCACGTCAGGCCATTCGCGCTCGGCTAAAGCGCTCCAGCTGGAACCGAGATATGCGTTGACAACCTGGGGTGCTGGGCCATCATGAACAATGCTACCCTGATCCAGCATGATGACTCGTTTGCACAGCCGTGATACCGCTGACATGCTGTGGGAAACGAAGAGAATAGTGCGGCCTTCTTGCATAATGGCATGCATCTTGGCCAGACACTTCTGCTGAAAAACCACGTCTCCCACCGCCAGGACCTCATCCATCAGTAATATCTCTGAATCAAGATGGGCCGCAACTGAAAACGCGAGCCGCAAGTACATGCCGGTTGAGTACCATTTGACCGGAGTGTCAATAAATTTCTCGATTTCCGAAAACGCTACAATCTCATCGAATTTGCGCTCGATTTCGCTCCTTTTCATGCCGAGGATGGCTCCGTTCAGAAAGACGTTGTCACGCCCGCTAAGGTCATGATGAAATCCCGTGCCGACTTCAAGCAGACTGCCCACTCGCCCGTACAATTCATAGCGGCCGGATGTCTGGTCGACAATGCGTGACAGAATTTTAAGGAGGGTTGACTTGCCCGCGCCGTTGCGACCAACAACTCCTACTATCTCCCCAGGCCGAACCTTGAAGTTAACATCCTGAAGAGCCCAGATGGTTTTGCTTTCAGCCTTACCATCGTGGTTAGTCCGGCGCAATCGCTCGAACGACTGGGCCATCGCTTCAGCCAGAGTTTCACGAAATGTTGCATAGCCCGGACGCAGCGCCCCCAGCCGATATCGCTTGCTTAACTTTTCAACTTTGATGATAGGTTTCATCTAAATAGTTAAATGAGATCAGCGAAACCTTTTTCCATGCGCCGGAATGCGTAGGCTGAACAGATGAGCGTGACGACCACAATGGCGGTAGAAATAGAGATTGCTGACCAGTCAAACGCGCGACCGATCAGAGCGGAGCGGAAACCGTTAATGATCCCCGTCATCGGGTTGAGAGTTAAAGCCCAACGCCACTTTCCGGCCACCACACTAGATGGATAAATAATCGGCGATGAAAACATCCAGAGATAAAGCAGGAATGGCAGCGCATGGCGAACATCTCTATACTTCGCTCCCAAAGCCGAAACGCACAGTCCAAGTCCAAGCGCGAGGAGCATTGTCAGCGCGACAAAGAAGGGTAACAGCAACATGCTCCAAGTCGGCTTAATACCATAGTAGAGCGTCATTCCAACAAGAATTACGGACGTAAAAGCGAGGTCTAACAGTCCAGCCGCTACCGCAGCCAACGGAAGAATTGTGCGCGGGAAATAAACCTTGGTGATCAGGTTATAGTTGTGGACCAGACTGTTACTGCTGTTGGAGACCGCGTTGGCAAAAAAAGTCCATGGCAAAAGTCCCGTATAAGCAAAAAGCGGATAAGGCATGCCGTCAGGAGCGCCTACCAACTTTCCGAAGAAGAAGGTAAAGACGAGCATCGTTAGCAGTGGCTGAAAAATAACCCATATCGCGCCCAGCAAAGTCTGCTTGTATCGTACCTTGATATCGCGCCAAGTCAGGAAATAGAGAAGCTCGCGGCGGGCCCACAGTTCCCCAAGGTTGAGCGCCGCCCATGAGGTATTGGGCTCGCCGACGACTAGGGGCTCATCTGGCAAAGAAGAAAAGGCGAACTTTTCTGTTACAAACTCTCGCGCGATGGACGTCAATTCGCGTTCGGGCTCGGTTTCACTCGTGGATAGACTCATATATTGACATCGCCGGATAAAGTAAGATCATACTTTCGATCACCTTCGACTACAACAGCGGAATTGGGCCAATGGCTCAACGTTTGGCCCGCTGCAAAGAAAAAGTCTTTTCGCCTTTGCGGAGCGCACACCTTTTTGCACGTCTCGTTCGCGGCTATCCCTACTCCGAGTAGGCGAAATCCGGGTTACCGAAAGGCAGGGTCCATGGAGCAAAAACTTTTTTCGATAATTATTCCAACTTTTAACCCCGGACCGAAGATTGAAAAGACGATAAGCTCCGTCTTATCGCAAGACGACAATTTGTTTGAATTCCTCGTCGTTGATGGCGGCTCAACGGACGACACTTTAGACCTCTTGGCAAAGTATGAGGGGAAGATCAAAGTAGTCTCCGAAAAAGATGATGGGGTTTATGACGCCATGAATAAAGGAATAGAGTTGTCCACCGGGAAATATCTCTACTTTATCGGGGCGGGGGATTCTCTCAGGACGGCCATCTTAGCAAAGTTGCAAACCATTTTGCCCCAGGAAGAGTTTACCTTCATTTATGGCAACGTCTATATGGTGGATAAAGGTGTGATTTATGACGGCGAATTTGATAAAGCGAAATTAAAAAAACGGAACATCTGTCACCAGTCCATTTTTTATGAAAGGAAGCTTTTTGAGGTGATGGGTGGGTTCGAGACAAGATTTCGGGTGCTTGCGGACCATGCTTTTAATTTGAAATGTTTTTGGAATCCTCGAATTCAGCGAAAGTATATAGCGTACCTAATAGCAAACTACGAAGGAGGCGGGATGAGTAGAACCGAAAGGGACTTACCCTTTACGCTAGAGTACGCAGAGTTGATGAGCCTGGCCGACGAATGACATCAGGCCGCTTCTCACAATATCGAGAGCTTATCCTAGGCAGTCTCTAGTAGGCTGCGATAAGTCTCGTAAAAGTGTGCAGCTGCATTCACCCGGCCCAAGCGTTTCGCTTGACGAACGCTATTAGCTACATTCTCCTGGTGAAATGAGGCGCTTGTTAGCATGCGGGCTATTAGTTCAGAAAGCGCTTCGGCATCGTAAGGGCTAAAAACGAATCGACGATCCCTGATTGTTTCCGGCAGGGAAGTCACGTCCGAGCAAATCACCGGGGCTCCCTGGGATATCGCTTCCATCACAGGGAAACTTCCCGCTTCATACATCGTCGGAACTACGACCAAGGCAGTGTGGCGGTATAACCAGGCTAATTCATCTTCAGGCACAACCCCGGTAAAAAGCACCGCATCCGTCAACTCTAACTTCTCGACTTGCGCTTTGATCTCGTCTCGATAATCGTTGGGATACCCTGGGCAGATCAGTCGTGTCGCCAGCTTGTATTCACGTCGGAGTTTTCGCAACGCCTGAAAGAGTAGCGCGTGATTTTTGTGCGGCCACGTTTGCGCCGGGTAGAGCAGAAAGGGTTCCCACGGACGGTATTTTTCTTCATATGTAAGTATTGCTGCGAGTGTAGGCTCCTGCCAGGAGATTGATCTGAAGGGGATAGGACACACATGAATTTTCTCCGGAGGCAAGCGATAATATTTGAGCAAATCCTCTTTGACGTGTTCGTATGAAACAATAATCTTGCGGGCTTGATCGATGGTCTCCCAACGATGCATGGCGCGAATTGCACGTTGCGCTGCCGAAAAGTATTCGGGGAAATGCAACTCCTGTGCATCGTGAATGGTCACGATGTAGGGAGTTCTCAATTTCAAAAGGGGTGGGACGAGATAGGGCACATGCTCGTGAGGATGCGGAGTCGTTGGTGTGGGAAAGTGGACAAGATCAAGGTTCAGGCGCTCGACCCAGACTTCCAGTTGGTTCTGTCGCGCGTAATTAAAACTATTATCTTGAGTTGAAGCGCCGCCGGTCCCTATTGCTCCACGGAGTTGTCGCCAAAAGTTTACCCTGTCGGCGAACGAAGGGATTACATGCACCTCGGCTTTTTTCCCCGAAGCAGCTAGAATTTGTTTGACTGCCTCTTGCGCCTCCGCATGGCAGAGAAGTCCGAACTCCCAAGCCGGTTCCTTTTCCTCCAACAATGCCGTGATTGTCCGCACGGTGTACGGACCAATACCGCCATACTGTAAGGAAAGGTGGCCGAGCCAGTAACCGATTCTAAACTCTGCTCGATGGCTCATCGCAATCGAAATGAAAGATGAAAACTTCGCCGCTGAGATCGACTCCGGTCTGAACGAACCCGGCGCGCTCGAAAAGCCTCCTGGCGCGCGTATTAGTCTGATGGACTTTTAACATGATTCGGGGTGAGCGGCTTAATTTACAGATCGCTTTAGCCATTCTGAGCGAGAGTGTCGCTAGCCCGTAGCCGCTGTGCCCCTCATCAATGAGCGCTCCGTAAGCCGGGACTTTATATCCTTCATCCCAGCCACGCAGCATGAAGAAGCCTACGAGCTCTCCTTGCCAGAACATGCCCATAAAAACGTCCAGCTCCCGACTGAACAGCATTTGAGCTATGAACGCTTGATTGAAAGCAAACGGGCTGAAGAAATGCGCGTATTCGGAGGTTTGTGACCGAAGCAGTAAAAAGAGGGCCGGCGCATCCTCTGACTGGAGGGGACGTACCAGGAAACTCCCTGTCATGAAGGATGCATCCACGTTAAAACAGTTTGGTAGCTACCGACTCCCTAAAGTCAGAGTTATTATACAAAGTCTTCAGGAAAGTTAATCAATCATCTTCCTGGTCTCTAAACGGTAGCGAATATTCTGGGAAAACGTAATACTCGGACATTTCAGAGCGTGACCTCGCACAACCTTAGGGAAATCCCCTACTGAATTCATCCACTTTCCTAATACCTAAAACTCGTGGCGCGAGTTAAATTACGTTATTCTTAAGATGAGTGAGTTTTCCTATGGAATTCGGCTAAACGGCTTTCTCAATGATGGTTTCGTTTGCGAAAAACTTTCCCCCCTCAAATCCAAACTCTAGGTCTGTTCCGTAATTAGTTAGCTACCCCCTTCTATTTGACGAGCGAGAAACGGTAAGTGTGCAGGAACTCAGAGGGCCGGTTCTTTCGCGGCTCGTTTACACTTGAAGTTATTAAACGCCACTCTTGAAGATCAAACCGTGGCGGAGCTTTTTATCACCTCTGAAAAGATATTGCGACGCCGCCCGCTCCTAGCCCGGCACTGCGGCGCTTCAGGGGGAAAATCTTGGGCACTGAACATGAGGGATCTGTGATGAAAAAAAAAGAAGGTGTAATGAAAAGACTTTCGATTGTAACCACTGTTTGCCTGTTGATATTTGCGCTCCTTGCAGTAGGTCCGACTCAGGTGGAGCGACTAGCACAAGCATCGAGTCACCGCGAGGCGCCATCAACATCCGTCGATCCGATGGCCGACGCGACTGACGTTTATGCATTCCGTGATCCGGTTGATCCAACGCGTGTCAATCTGATCATGAACTTCATTCCGTTCCAGCTGCCTCAGGGCGGCCCGAACTTTCACCGGTTCGACGACAACATCATCTATGCGATGAGAATCGACAATAACGGGGACGCGATTACTGATATTGAGTACCAGTTCCGGTTTCGAACGCTGGTGAGCAATCTCAACACGTTCCTTTACAACACTGGCCAGGTCACTTCGCTCAACGATCCCGATCTAAATATCAAGCAGTTTTATTCCGTCACCGTACTTCGGGGGAACGGCGCGAGCATAACTACAACGAGCATCGTGCCTGCTGTCGCCGCAAGCGGATCGCCGGCAGGCTTCCCGTTTGCCGTGCCGCCAGTTAACGTCGGACCGCGTTCGACGCCAAACTACGAGACAGCGCTCGCCCAGCCGGCGGTCACGACTGTCAGCACTTCGTTCGGGAATGCGCTTGTCTTTGCCGGTCAACGCGAAGAGGGCTTCTTCGTCGACGTCGGTTCAATCTTCGACCTCTTCGGGCTTCGACCATTCAACTCGGCTCACCTGCTACCACGAACTGATACAACCGGCGTGGACGGAACCGCAGGCTTCAACGTCAGTTCGATCGCCATCCAAGTGCCGATCACCGCGGTGACGGCGAACGGGCTAACCCCAACTGGACCGACCGATCCGAATGCCGTCATCTCCGTCTATTCGGCGTCGAGCCGCACAGCGATGATCGCCTTCGCCGAGGATCGCAGCGGCGGCGTTACCTTCTCAGGAAATTTTGTGCAGGTGTCACGCCTTGGCAACCCGTTCATTAACGAGCTTCTGATTCCGCTCGGCATGAAAGACAGATTTAATGCCTCGCTACCCAGTGGTGACGCGCAGTTTCTTCCCTTTGTCCTGGATCCTGAGCCGGGTAAGCTGCTCGGTTATGCGGGTTCACCGCCAGCGTTTGACCTTTACCCGCCCTTTAACGCTCCAGCGCCGCCGCGCAACGACGTTGCGACCGTTTTCCTGACTGGAATTCCAGGCCTCAACGTGCAAACAAATACCTCCTCGAATCCCAGTGTCGCGGCGTTTACCGGCCAACCGGCGAACACTGTTCCACAGGATCGCTTGAGGTTGAATTTGGCGATTGCACCTACCGCCGGCACGGCTAGTGCTGCTGGGACAGCGAATCGACTCGGCTTCCTCGGCGGCGACAATGCGGGTTTTCCGAATGGCCGGCGCGTTGGTGACGACGTCGTTGACATCGAGTTGCGAGTCGTTGCAGGTGCGACCACGTTTACGCCAACGTTCAATGTTGCACCGAACAATCTGCTTGGTGACGGCGTTAACCAGAACGACGTGCCGTTCCTGTTGGTGTTCCCGTATTTGGCGACGCCGCGCTCCGGTTACGATTCGCCGACGAGCACCGTCGTAGGGACGACGGATACAAACGCGGCGGCAGTTGCGCCAGCTGCGCCTACGCCTCGGCCATAACGGCATAGGCTCTCTGGTGGCGAGCGCGAAATTCTTGCCACCGCTTCTTCGACGTCGGAGCCAGAATCTTGCGACCTGGCTCCGGCGTTTATTAACTGCACTCAAACAATAACCTTATCGTTGTGACTAAGAAACTTGTATTTGTAGGCGCAGCAATACTTGCTGGCGTCATGCTGATCCTGGGCGTTCTGGCATTAGTCCGGCGCGCTCCAAGATCATTTACCGCGAATCAAGCAGCGCCGCCCGTTCTTAATCAGCGCGCCACGCCTGCCGACAGGCAAATCGTTGCCGCGCAAGGGGTCATTGAGCGCGCACCGAAGCTGTCCTCTGGGTATAACTTACTTGCCGCCGCATACATGCAGAAAGCCCGTGAGACTGAAGACTTCGGCTATTATGCGCGAGCCGAAGAGCTGTTTAAACGCTCCTTCGAGATTGAGCCTAATAATCACGGGGCGACTAAAATTCAATCCTTCGTCCTGCTTGCGTATCATCGGTTCGCGGAAGCATTAGAAGTAGCGCATCGCTCCGTGCAGCAAGACCCGACAGACTATGAAGCTTACGGCGCGCTGGTTGATGCTCTTGTCGAACTCGGTAAATATGAGGATGCGAAGCAAGCTGTGCAAACCATGTTAGATGTGCGGCCGTACACGGCATCTTATGCCCGCGCCTCTTACTTGCGCTCACTTTACGGCAAGACCGAAGGCGCGATTGAAGCGATGCGTTTGGCCGTCCAATCCGCCAACCCCGGGGATCCCGAAAGCGTTGCGTGGTGTCTCGTTCATCTCGGTGACGAGTTAACAAACGCTGGAAGATCAAAAGAGGCTGAACTCGAATACGACCGGGCGCTTTTTACATTTCCTGGCTATAGTTTAGCGTTAACCGCGAAAGCGCGCGCGCGTCTCGCCGCTGGAGATACGGATAAAGCTATCGAGTTCTATAAGCAAGCGCAGGAGCAAGTACCATTGCCAGACGCCGTGATTGAGCTCGGCGACCTCTACGCTAAACTGGGCCGTCCGGAGGACGCTAAACGACAGTATGACCTGGTCGAGTTTATCGAGCGCACTAGCAATACCGGCGGCACCTATTCACGCCAACTGGCGCTTTTTTACGCCGACCATGACATCAAACTCGATGAAGCGTTGGCGATCGCGCGCAGTGAGCGCACTGCACGCTCGGACATTTTCACAAATGATGTACTCGCTTGGTGTCTTTACAAAAAAGGGGAACTCGCGGAAGCCAAAACAGAGATCGACGCGGCATTACGGTTAGGGACGCGCGATGCTCGTATGTTTTATCATGCCGGGATGATTTACAAGGCCCTGGGTGACGGCCAGAATGCAGGACGGTATCTCAAGCAAGCGCTTGCTATCAATCCGCACTTCAATCCTCTCCAAGTGGATATCGCCAAGGAGACCTTGCGCGCCATCAAGGCCTGAAGCGCGGTTCTGAAGCCTATGCTTAAGCCTTCAAACTCGAAACAGCGCGCCTTCGCAATCTTTCTTTTGACCGTAATGGCCTTCGGCTGCGTCTTTCAGGCTACGGCTCATCCGCTCGGCAACTTCACTATTAACCATTTTACGCAAATCGAAGTCGGAAACGACCTCATCAAAATCCACTACGTCGTGGATATGGCTGAGATTCCGACGTTTCAAGAATTGCAAGTGGTTGATGCAGATAGAAACGGACAACCCTCAAATGCCGAACTGACCGCTTACCTTGAGCTCATGGCGCGACGTTACGCTGAGGGCATAATAATTAATGTTGACGGTGTGCGCGTGCCGCTCGTGGTTGGCGCGAAAACGATAACCACTCCTCAAGGTCAAGGCGGTCTTCCGACTTTACGCATCGAGTGTGACCTGTCCGGCACAGTGTCTTCGGTAAATGCCGGGGCAGCCCATCGCCTTCAGTTCGAAGACACAAACTATAGTAATCGTATCGGCTGGCGTGAAATTGTGGTGACGTCAGGCTACGGTATTTCCGTTTTTGATAGCTCAGCATACGGCACTAGTGTGAGCGATCAGCTGCGCGCTTACCCGAATGACGTGCTCACCGCGCCGCTTAACGAGCGCACGGCGGAACTTCAATGGACCCCGGGTGCTGCGCCGGCTGGCTCGACTGCGCTTCTCAATCGCAATGGTCGACCGGCCTCCGCATCGCGCGACCAGCTCACTGAGTTGATCTCCGTATCGGAGTTGACTCCGGGCATTGCGCTCTTCAGCTTGCTGGTTGCTATCGCCCTAGGTGGAATTCATGCCTTCTCACCCGGACATGGGAAAACGGTGGTCGGCGCATACCTGGTCGGCTCCCGCGGGACACCGCGACACGCAGCCTTTCTCGGATTAGTAGTCACCATTACACATACGCTCGGCGTCTTCGCACTCGGCATCGTGACGCTATTTGCCTCCCAATATATTATGCCCGAGCGCCTATTTCCCATTTTAGGTTTTGTTTCCGGCGGCATCGTAATCGCTATCGGGGGTAGCCTCTTTGTGCGCCGCCTTCGCGCAGCACTCGCTGGCCAAGCATCACAGGAGCATTCGCATCATCAGCATGAACACAATGATAGGGACCATGATCACACGCACGAGCACGACGACAACCTGCATGGCCATCTTCATACTGGGACTTCCCCTTTAATTCACTCACACGGTGGACGTGAGCACTCGCATCTCCCGCCGGGCAGTGACGGTACTCCTATTACGTGGCGTAGCCTGCTTGCGCTCGGAATTTCTGGCGGTTTGCTGCCCTGTCCTTCGGCTCTGGTCGTATTGCTAGCCGCGATCGCGCTTCACCGAGTCGGCTTCGGTATTTTGTTGGTGGTGGCATTCAGTATCGGTCTGGCGGCGACTCTGACAGGCATTGGTTTGGCCTTTCTATATGCCGGCAGGTTAGTCAAACACCGTGTGCATTTTTCTGCGGGGAAACTCGTGCGTATTCTGCCGGTGGCGAGCGCCTTTGTTATCATGTGCCTCGGCATTCTAATCTGCTATGAAGGGCTGTTGCAGGCCGGAGTTAATGTCTCGACATTTGCCAGTAGTATCTTCGCGCCGGTTGAGCCGGTAACCAACAACCCTCTGAAGACTGTCTCCTCGATGGGTGCCATGGCAGTGCTGGGGTTGGGACTCGTCTTTGGCCTTAAGCACGCAACAGAAGTAGATCACGTTGTCGCTGTATCGACTATAGTCAGCGAGCAGCGCAAACTTCTGCGAGCAGCTCTGGTAGGCGGACTCTGGGGCGCCGGACATACGGTTTCCCTCATTATCGTTGGCGTGGTAGTGCTCGCTTTGCGGATCTCGATTCCAGAGAGTGTTGCAACATGGTTAGAATTCGGCGTTGCTCTTATGATCATCTGGCTCGGGGCCAACGCCTTGATGCGGGCCTTGCGCGAGCGTTCGAAGATCCACCTGCACAAACACGAACACGGTGGCGAACCGCATATCCATATTCATTTCCATGAGCCGGGGGCCGAACATCAAGATATCTCAAGTCTTCATTCGCACGCGGTGACGCGAATCGGTTTCAAGCCGCTTATCGTAGGCATGATGCACGGTCTGGCGGGATCAGCAGCTCTAACGCTACTAGTACTCACGCAGATCGATTCGGCCGTGCTGGGGCTTCTTTACCTGGCCATCTTTGGAGTCGGCTCGATAATTGGAATGGTCTTGATGTCCGGTCTAGTTGGGCTGCCCTTTGCTCTCAGTTCGCGCAAGTTCGCCGGAGTTCATCACCGATTGCAGATAGCGGCTGGCGCTCTAAGCTTAGCCTTCGGGCTTTGGTATGCCTACGCAAGTGGGCTTGCGCATGTCTTATGAGACTCGAGCTTAGGGGAAGGTATAAATACCCTGTTCTTTGGCCGGCGACGCGCTGATTAATGTTTTCATTTGTCTGTGTTTTACCGTGTGAGAGGCCGGTCAAACCAAAAAGGAGCGTTCAGGAAGATATGAGAAAGAGAGTCCGCGAGAGACTGCCATCCTCGATAAGACTGTTTGCAAGGGGCCTGATCGTCCGTTTTGTCGGAAGGGTCGCTCATCTGATTGGCGATCTTTTAAACATCGCCGCTTGCAACGGTTTGGATTTAAGACGGGAAATCCCCTGGGACCTCACCACCGGCTTGATTAAGGCGAATCTAATGGATCCGTCGCCGGAAGTAGGTGGCCTGCTCTCGACGAATGGCGAGGCTGCGACGAGATCGCTGAGCCCACAGGATTTCTTGTTTTTGATGGAGACTCTTGCTGGTGTTAAGGCGGCTAATTCGTCAGCGCGTCGAGTGCAGTCCTCCATAATTATTCCCGTTTTCGGCAAGCTGAATTACACCTTTCAATGTTTCCGCGCTCTCTTGCAGGAAATAGATTTTCAGGAAAACGAAGTCATCATTATTAACAACGGCTCTCAGGATGAGACTGAACGGGTTTTTTCTCACCTAAGTGGGTTGGTGCAGTTGATTAACAATCAAGAGAATATCGGTTTTGTTCACGCCTGCAATCAAGGTGCAGCGATCGCCAAAGGGAAGTACCTGGTCTTTTTGAATAACGATACGGTTGTTCAGCCGGGATGGCTGAAGCATCTAGTTGAGACTGTGGAAAGCGATGCCTTAGTTGGTGCTGTCGGCTCGATGCTGCTTTATCCCGATGGACGTTTGCAGGAAGCTGGAAGCATTATCTGGAGAGATGGCAACGGATGGAATTACGGTAGAGGGAAAGACTCGAAGGACAGAAGGTATAAATACTCCAGGGAAGTGGATTACTGCTCGGGGTCATCGCTACTGGTACGCAAAGATCTCTTCAATGAATTGGGCGGCTTCGACGAGCGTTATGCTCCCGCCTACTACGAGGATGCCGATCTCTGCTTCGGCGTCCGCTCTTTGGGCTTTAAGGTGAAATACCAACCGCTTTCACGGCTCATTCATTACGAGGGAGTGACGGCGGGCACCGATATTGATGCTGGATTCAAGCGCGGTCAGGAAGTTAATAGAGAGCGTTTCGTCGAACGTTGGCGCGATACTCTCCAGCAGGAGCATTTGGAAAACGATCCTGATCAGGTGGAAATCGCAGCTAAGCGACGGGGCGGCCCGCGAGTGATCATTTTTGACCACGAAGTGCCAACGCCGGACCAGGACTCTGGGAGCGTTAGGATGTCTTTGATATTGAAGACGCTCGCAAACTGGGGCCGGCCGGTGTTCGTGGCTGTTTACCAATCGGCAGGGAAAGAATATGAAGCACTCCTTGAGAAAGAGGGAGTTCAAATAGCATCAATGGCCGAATACAAAAACATTATAAAGACTGGGGATGTCTACGCCGCCATTCTAAGCCGAGCTTCTGTCGCTGATGCGGTGTTTTCCACGATACGCAAGCTTGATCCGAGCATTAAGGTCATTTTCGACACGGTTGACCTCCATCACCTGCGATTGCAACGAGAATATCAGCTTACCGGGGATATCAATTATGCAGAAGAGTCTGCGCTTTTAAGAAAACAAGAAACTCGCTTCGCTAACTTGAGCGACCAGGTTTGGTGCGTGACCCCGGAAGATAAGGAAAGCTTACAGATGGAGGCACTGAGCGCAAATATCAAAGTCATACCCAACATACACCCGCTACAGAACAGAGGAAGGGCTTTCGCTGAAAGAGAGGGTCTATTTTTCATTGGGAATTTCAACCATCGCCCGAACGTCGATGCTGTTCACTACTTCATGCATAAGATTTTTCCGCGCATTCAGGCCTCTATACCTGGGGCGAAGTTTTACATCGCCGGCAGTCACATGCCGGATGAAATTAAATGGTATGGCTCAAATTGTAATGGCGTGACGGCTCTTGGATATGTGCGCGATGTTGATTCTCTGTTCAATAGTTCGCGGGTTTTCGTTGCCCCCTTACGTTACGGCTCAGGCATGAAAGGGAAAATTGGGCAAGCGCTTGCTTATGGACTCCCGGTAGTTACCACCTCTGTCGGTTCCGAAGGCATTGGATTAAAACATGAGGACGAGGCCATGATCGCAAACGACGAGGAAGCGTTTGCGCAAATGGTGGTCGAGGTTTACCGCTCTCCTGAATTGTGGCAGCGGCTCTCGGACAAAGGCTACAAACACATTGAGAAACTGTATAGCCCACCTATTGTTAAAAATAGTATTTACGCTGTTTTGAGCGAGCTTGCTCCGCAAAGGCAGGCTATTCATTTCGCTGGATCTAATCTGACCCCCGTTCAGGAAGAATCCTTCCAAGTTTCGTAGTATGCGCATAGCGATCATGGGAACGCGCGGGATACCTGCCTGTTACGGTGGGTTTGAAACCTTTGCTGAGCAACTTTCGACGCGGTTGGTCGCTCGCGGGCACGAAGTCACCGTCTATTGCCGCTCTCACTACGTCTCACCACGGCAGCTAAATCACCAGGGAGTGCTCCTCAAAGTTCTTCCTACGATCCAGCATAAGTACCTCGACACAGTGGTACACACATTCCTTTCCACGCTCCACGGAATGACCCAAAGATATGACGCCGCACTCATATGTAATGCTGCCAATGCTGTCTTCGCTCCTGCGTTGCGCCTCGCCGGTACTCCAGTCGCGATAAATGTTGACGGTCTTGAGTACAAACGAAAGAAATGGAACTGGATGGGACGGCTCTACTACCTTGTCTCGGAGAGGTTCGCCTTTTGGTTTCCGAACCAGACGGTAACAGACGCGCACGTAATTCAGGAATACTACCGAGCACGCTACGGCGCCACCTCAACGATGATCGCTTATGGTGCGGAAGTCGAGCGCCGCCCTGATAAAAGTGCCATACAACAGTGGGACGTCGCGCCCAACCGTTACGTGCTCTATGTCTCGCGTCTGGAGCCCGAAAATAATGCGCACCTGGTGATCGAAGCATTTAAGCGAGTGCGAACGTCTCACAAACTCCTGATCGTCGGGGACGCGCCATATTCGCGCACGTACATTAAGGGGCTGCGTGCTATGGCCCAGGACGACTGCCGAATTGAGTTTACCGGTTTCGTCTTTGGTGATGGCTATCGGGCTTTGCAGCAGAATGCTTACTGTTATGTTCACGCTGGGGAAGTAGGTGGCACTCATCCTGCTCTCCTGGAGGCTATGGGCTTTGGGAACTGCGTATTGACTCTCGAAACACCGGAGAATGTAGAAACCGTGGGTGAAGCTGGTATTACCTACACTGATGTAGGGGATTTGTCCTTTAAACTCCAGCGCCTGTTGGGAGACGAGTCGCTAGTCAACCTTTATCGCAACCGGGCGCAGGCGCATGTGCAAGAGCGATACGATTGGGAAAACGTGGTGGACCAGTATGAGGACCTGTTCGCACAGTTGGCCGATCTGCCGCTGCCCGAACCCGCCACCACAGTCAGGAGACTTAGTGGTGAATATGTTATTAGCGAAGGTCTTAGCGAGGGATAACTGATAATTGCCCTTGCGGAACCGGCTCATCAAAAAAATGCCTAAGCTTAATGATCATATTAGCCAGGAACGTTGCTTCACTGATGGAGATCTCCAGTCGGTCTGCAAAAGATTCGATTGGGCGAGTGGTGGCGGCACCAAGCGAATGAAGCGGTTGATTGACATTGTTATATCCGCCCTTATGCTGGTGCTGTTCTCGCCGCTCTTTCTCGTCATCGCTCTACTCATCAAGTTCACAGACAAAGGACCAATTCTGTTCTGGCAGACCCGGGTCGGATTGTGGGGACACGAGTTTCCATTACCGAAATTCCGCTCGATGGTGGCAGACGCGGAAGAGTTGAAAGACTCGCTGCTGGCGCGCAGCCATCACGCAGATTACATCACCTTCAAGATGAAACGTGACCCGCGCGTCACCTGGATTGGCAGGATCACTCGCAAGCTGAGCCTCGACGAACTTCCCCAGCTGTGGTGCGTTCTCTCCGGTGAGATGTCATTGGTCGGCCCTCGACCGCCCCTGCCTGATGAGGTCGTCAAATACACAATTACCGATCAACGCCGTCTGAGCGTAACGCCGGGCCTAACATGTATTTGGCAGGTGAGTGGTCGTGGCGACGTGCCTTTCAATGAGCAGATTTTGCTTGATGTTCAATATATCGAGACCCAGAGTCTCTGGCTAGACATAGTGTTGCTGCTGCGGACAATCCCAGCGGTACTCTCTGGCAGCGGAGCTTATTAGAGGACGCGCACTTTGCCGGGCGCGCCGATACTTACTTGGCGTCCAGACTCTCACCTCGTTCTGTTCGCCGGCTGTGGTCGGCCATAATTGTCTACCCGACTGTGCATCTAGTGCGATCAGATAACCCCATCAATGCCACTGGAGACTCTGCCATCGTGATAGACCGCTAGAGTCTAAGAGTGCAACGCGAAACTCGAATGAGTATCGCCGATTACGATCATATGAATGAGACTCGCTAACAGCCTGTTTTGTTTTGGTGTAGGGGAGCGGGAATTCCATTATACGGAAAATACCGCGCCATTTGAGCTGCAAACTGATAAAATAGCTGCTCTCAAACTTTATTGGCACGCGTCTTTCACACAAGAAGTTTGACTGTGAATTCGGTGACTGAATAAAAGCGAAATCAAGGGCAGCCCCTTGCTTTTCTCGACCACAAGCGCAACCACCCGAGCAAAGACGCGGGTCCACGGTTGTCGACAATAAATGGACTCCAAATGGAAACGCAGTTTTCATTGATGCGAGATTTATCCCGGCGATTGCTGGCAGCTAGCCAGACCGCCTCCGACAGCCATGTCCATGAAGCGGCGGTGGTAAGTGAAAAACTGCGGATTCCCCTGACAAGATTCGCCGGCGCCGAAGGCTTTGCATCGCTGCTGAGGCGGGCCTTGGTGCTCGCCCTCGCAGAAGAGCCGTCGCTGCAAAGCCTCAAGGTCGGGCCGGAGGGTCGCTTGGAAGGATTTGAAGAACTGGCCGCAGCTACGAGCACTGCCGAGAGCGGGAGTAAGGCGGCGGTCGCGATCACCGCGCATCTTCTTTCACTGCTGAGTACCTTTATTGGTGAACCCCTTACTCTGAGGCTGATTCGCGAAGCTTGGCCTGACACCTCGCTGGACGAATACATTCAACAAAACCGAGGTTGATTAATGAGCTCTGAAAGGAAAGATCAGGGAAACGATCAAAGCACGAATCGCGTGCCCATTCGGCAGTTGCCTACTGGTGTGCCGGGCCTAGATGAAATCCTCGGCGGCGGCCTGCCTGAGTACTCCTTCAACATCATCGCCGGCGCACCCGGATGCGGCAAGACCACGCTGGCCCACCAGATCATGTTTGCCACCGCCACCCCGGAGCGGCCGGCGCTGTACTTCACCGTGCTGGGCGAGCCGGCCATCAAGATGCTGCGCTACCAACAGCAGTTCGCGTTTTTCGACCACGCTACGATGGATGCATCGATCCGCTTTATCAACCTCAGTCACGTCGTCCTTGAGCAAGACCTCGGCGTCGTGCTCGATGCCATCATGAAGGAGATCGAAGCTTCCAAACCGGGCGTCGTTGTAGTGGACTCGTTCCGCACCGTGGTGCGCAAGGCACTAAACAGCGTGAACGAAATGGAGCTTCAGGGCTTCGTTCAGCGGCTGGCGCTCCACCTGACCAGTTGGCAGGCCACTACCTTTCTGATTGGTGAATACGTCGAAGGCGAGTTACGAGACAATCCGGTTTTCACCGTGGCCGACGGTCTGTTTTGGCTCTACCAGAGCGTCGAGCGCAACTCGATCGTGCGCAAGATGCAGGTTATGAAGCTGCGGGGGCAGGAGTCCGTTCCCGGCATGCATACCTTCCGCATCACGGACGCCGGCCTGCAAACGTTTCCTCGGACCTTCGGCCTCGTCGGAGAATCCGGCCAGGTCAAGGGCCAGCGGCGGCTCTCCACCGGTGTCAGCGAACTCGATGCGCTAATAGGCGGAGGCATCCCGGAAGGGGACAGCCTGCTCCTGGCCGGACCTTCGGGATCGGGCAAGTCAACCCTCGGCACGCAGTTCATCGCTGAAGGCCTACGCCAGGGCGAGCCGGGAATCGTGGCCGTCTTTGAAGAGATACCGGCCGAGTACGCCCAGCGGGCCGCCATGTTCGGCTTCGATTTCGACACGCCCCAAAAGGACGGTACGCTCAAGATCATCTATCTCCGCCCGCTGGATCTTTCCGTGGATGAAACGGTCCACGAAATCGTCAACAGCGTTAAAGAGATCGGCTGCAAGCGACTGGTCATCGATTCGCTGGTCGGCTTCGAGATGGCCCTGGCTCCCGGTTTCCGCACTGACTTCCGCGAGTCGTTGTACCGCATGATCGCGGCCCTCACCCGCCTCGGCGTCACCATCGTCACCACGGTCGAAGTCGCGGAGGAGTTCACCTCGCTGAACCTGAGCAACTTCACCGTCTCGTTCCTGGCCGACGACATCCTGCGCTTGCGCTATGTCTCAATTAATGGGCAACTACGCAAGATGATGCTGGTGGTGAAGATGCGCCGCAGCCAGCACAGCATCGACATGGTGGAATACAAGATCACTTCCGACGGATTGGTTATTGGCGAGCCGCTGCGCGGTTACCGCGGCCTGACCACCGGCATCCCCGGCCCCTGGTCATTCAAGTCCGAAGGTATTCCACCACTAGAGTCGGAAGCTGACGGTGAGGGCGATGAATAGCACTGACTCCCCGAGCAAGCTGGAGCAGCAACTGCGCGAGATCAACCAGGCGCTACTGCTCTCCTCGCTCCGCCAGCACGAGTTGGCCGAACAGGCGCAGCAGGCGGACGCGGTGGTGCGCGAGAGCGAGGAGCGGTATCGCGCGTTGTTCGAATCCGCGCCCATGGCCGTATTCGTCTGCGATCCCAACGCGTTGATTCAACGATATAACTCCCGGGCCGTCGAACTCTGGGGCCGCGAGCCGGTCTGCGGCGTAGAGCGGCAATGCGGATCGTCAAAGCTCTGGCTTCCCGATGGCTCGTTGTTGCCACACACGCAAAGCCCGATCATGGACGTTCTGCGAACCGGCGTTCCCGTGGATAACGTGGAAGTCCTCATCGAGCGGCCCGACGGGACGCGCCTGCCCGTGCTGGTAAACTTCGCGGCGCTCAAGAACGCACAGGGGGAGATCACCGGCGCGGTCACTTCGTTCATCGACATCAGCGAACGCATCCGGCTGGAACGGGAAACGCACGAGCAGGCGGCAGCGTTGGCCGAACTTCACCAGCGCAAGGACGAATTCCTGGCGATGCTTTCCCATGAGTTGCGCAATCCCCTGTCTGCCATCTTCAGCGCCCTGCATGTCCTTCGGCTACAGGGCAATGAAAATCCAATCCAACTGCGGGCCATGACTACCATGGAGCGTCAAGTAGGGCAATTGGCGCATCTCGTTGACGATCTATTGGAAGTCTCCCGCGTCATCACTGGGAGGATTCAGCTTCAATTTGAATCGTTGGATCTAAGGGGCATCGCGGAAAATGCAATAGCGTCAGTGCGCCCGCTGATTGAACGAAGCAAGCATGAGCTTTCGGTGTCGCTACCTCCTGAACCTGTCTGGGTAAAGGGCGATCCTGCCCGACTGGAACAAGTCATAGTCAACCTGCTCAACAACGCCGCCAAATATACAGACGAAGGCGGACATATCTGGTTGACCGTGAAACAAGAGCACCGTGAAGTTGAAGTGGTGCTGCGGGTGCGGGATACCGGTGTGGGCATCGCCACCGAACTACTGCCCCGCATCTTTGATCTCTTCAAGCAGGCGCCCAGGACGCTGGATCGTTCGCAAGGCGGCTTGGGCATCGGCTTGAGCCTCGTGGAAAAGCTTGTGGAATTGCACGGCGGAAAAGTTGCAGCTCATAGCGGGGGATTAGGTAAAGGAAGCGAGTTCGTCGTGCGGCTGCCGGCACTCTCTTCGGCGGGCGAGCCAATCGCCCCCATTGAAATAGCGCAGCGTTCCGGGCAAACTTCGCGGGTGTTGGTGGTTGATGACAACGTGGATGCGGCTGATATGCTAGTAATGATGCTGCAAATGTTCGGGCACGAAGTCAAAGCGGCTTACTCCGGTCAGGCAGCTTTGGAAACAGCAGTCGAGTATCAACCGGAGGTTGTTTTGCTGGATATTGGCCTGCCGGAGATGAATGGATATGAGGTGGCGCAGCGTCTCCGTCAGCAACCGCAAACACGAAATATGAAGTTGATTGCCTTGACCGGGTACGGGCAAGACTCCGACCGTAAACTCTCACAAGAAGCTGGCTTTGATCATCACTTGGTCAAGCCCGTTGAGCCGCAGAAACTCCAAGACCTGCTGGACACATGGGCCAAGCGGCCTCGTTCCGGGAAATAAGATATTAATTGTGTGGATTCCGGTCTGGTTACAAGCAGGGTTCTGGGGATTAGTTGCCGGCTCGGCGTTGCTCATCGGAGCAGCATTGGGTTACTTCGCCCGCATTCCCCCGCGATTAATCGCCGCCATCATGGCCTTCGGAAGTGGGGTACTCATCTCCGCACTGTCGTTTGACCTGATGGATGAGGCATACAAGCATGGCGGCTTCGACTCAACGGCAATTGGCTTTGTTGGAGGCGCTGCTATGTACACGGCCGCGAACTGGTATTTAGCTCGGCGCGGTGCCAAGCACAGGAAAAGGTCCGGGGGGCCATCAAGCTTCAGAAGAAGGACAAAGCGGCAGCGGCTCGGCAATTGCGATTGGAGCACTGTTAGATGGCATACCAGAGTCAATTGTGATTGGCGTCAGCATGATCTGGAGCGGTGCTGTTAGTTGGGTGGCGGTCGTAGCGATCTTCCTTTCCAATCTGCCCGAAGGATTATCCAGTTCGGCAGGAATGAAGAAAGCGGGCCGGTCAGCAACTTATGTTTTTGGTGTATGGATCAGCATTGCAGTAATTTCCGGCGGTGCTGCACTGGTTGGCTATCCAGTTTTCAGCCGCTTCTCACCTGAAGTTATTGCCGCAACAACTGCTGTTGCCGCCGGCGCGATCCTGGCCATGCTGTCCGATACGATGATTCCTGAAGCCTTCGAGGAAGCTCATGAGTTCGCTGGACTCATTACGGTTTTTGGATTTTTGGGGGCTTTCATTTTGACTAAAATCAGTCTGTAGGAGACCTCGGAATGATTTGCGCGAATTACAAAGACAACGACGGACTGTGGCGTCGGTATCTCAAATCGGCGAATGACGAGAAGATTGCCAATGCGGCGAGGGTTACCGCAAAAAAAGAATGTAAACATGCTATCGATCCCGTAAAGGCGCGGCCGATGCCTCTAATATCGACTGATATGGGAATTATTTCAGCTGCACGGTACTTCGGTTAGTTCTGACAAACATTTGCCAACGTTAAAAGGAGGCTCTGCATTGAAGGTTATTCGGAAAGTATTTGTTTTAGGTTATTCCGGTATCATCTTCCTATTCATTTGCTGCGCCCTCTCTTTGATCTTCTTTGCAGTGCTGCAGTTGTGGCACGGGATCAATCCTACTGTGGGTTTACTCCTCACCGAACGCTTCAACGCAATCCTTGAAAGCATCGGATTGCTAACCATTGCCGTGGTTGCGCTCGAACTAGGACAAACGATCCTTGAAGAGGAAGTGCAACGAGAAGTGCAGGTAAGTGCGCCGACTCGGGTCCGAAGGTTCTTATCGCGGTTCATGGTTGTCGTCATCGTCGCTCTTTCAATCGAAAGTCTGGTTGCTGTCTTCCAGTTTGCTCATGGTGACACGTCGCGACTTATTCAAGCGGCTGCTATCGGGGTCGCAACGGGCGTGCTGCTCGCCGCGTGGGGCCTATTCATCAAATTGAACAAGAGCGCGGAAGAGTTAGAGCCGGAGGCAATGGAAGAGGCCAAGAACGAGGATCGGAAAGTCCAATAGGCAACTCAGCGAGTGAATAGACGTGATGGGCGATATGCTGCTGTCCGAGACATGATTCCTGAAGCATTCGAGGAAGCTCATGAGTTGGCTGGACTCGTGACTGTGCTTGGGTTTTAGTGGCTTTCGTATTGACTAAGATCAATCTGTAGGAGACCTCGCAATGATTTACTGGATTTACAAAGACAAAGACGGACTGTGGCGTTTGTATCTCAAATCGGCGAATGACGAGAAGATTGCCGAATCTGGCGAGAGTTACTGCAACAAAATAGAATGCAAACATGCTATCGATCTCGTAAAGGGTTCTGCCGACCCTCAGTTAACGAGTTGACCACCGGCAACTAGGTCCAAATTGCGGAGGCGTGTGTTCGAGAACTCTTTACGGGCTCAGATTTTTATCACGCCGGGGACATCAGCGCGGCCGAAGCGCCAAGTGCGGTTCTCGAGGAACGCCTGGCTGACGCTGCCGAAACAGTGCTTGCTGAACAGTTCGGCTCTGAGAGCGGCGATGAACTTCTTGCGCCGGAAAGAAGGATTCACAAAACCGGCGGCAATCGTACTGCTATGCACCTGGCTTTTGCGTTAGCGTACATCGCCGCTCTTCAGCCATCGAATTGATACAGGGGTGTGGAGCAGTCGTTGAAAGGAGGGTTGGAGTATCTGAGTATTTGAACCGCTTGTAGCGGTTGCGGTGGAACGTTCATTCGCAGACATCAATCATTGCTATTCAGAGCCTGGTCGATGCCCGAGCGCCGTAAATCTGGAAAGATCGCAACCGCTACAAAGTCAGTTACTTCGGAGTTGATCCCTGTGGGCAGACCCATAGGTGAATCATCAAGTTGGGCCGCGCTGGACCAATCAGAGTGATAATTCGGCTACCATCCAAGCGGCGAGAGTAGACAAGATAATCAATGATGCGCTTGGAACGAGTTTGCACTTCACCCGCTGGCCCGTGTCCCGGATTCACAATTACGTATCCCCTTGTTGAAGGATCGTTTTGCAGTTCGATCGCGAAGTTATCCAAGCGCGCCTTCTCATCGTTTCGCGTGAGGGCAGGAAACTCATCGAAACTCCGGCAGCTGAGTGGTGCTGGAAATTGCACAGAACAGGTTGCCGAACAGTCCAGGCTATATCCGCCCATTGAAAGGGTGGCCGTTAATGTCTGACCCTCTAAACCTGCGGTATCAACTGTTATTGAGCTGGTTCCCTGACCCTCAATGATTCTGCCGTTGGAAATGGTCCACGTGTATGCAGGGGTCACGTCGCCTAAACTCCCAGCGAGCCTTGAACTGAACGTTACTGGCTGCCCCGGCTGGACTCTATCGGGACAACTAATTGAGACATTAGGACAAGCAGGTGGAGGGCGCGGACACTCCACCAAAACCCCGATAGAAGAGAATGCCTGGCAACCACTGTCTGCATTTCCAGTGTCAATCTCTACAAAGGCTTCGTAATAACCCGGTTTAAGACCGGAGAGATCCCACGTCGCTGCCGTCCCATCGCCCACAATGCGTCCAACCGGGCTGGTCCAACGGTATACAATCGGATGTCCATCGGAAGAAGTTGCTCTCGCATTCAGACGAACTAATGCTGAAGTGGCGTCCCCCAGGCACGAGCTAACCACTGACCGATCCGATATGAGATTTAGCGTTGGAGCAGTGTAGCCAGTCGCGTGCATCGTTAACTTTTGAGCAAACGCCTGGGCTCCCCATAGATTCGCTCCGAGCATGATAATAGCTAACAGAAACCCTAGGAGAACTCGGCGACGGCTAAACCTGAGTATTCTTTTACGCATTGAATTTGGTTCGGAAGAACTACGCATATTCTCCAGTTTGCAACGCCCGTAACCTAATGTTTGCGACGCTTGAGAGGACCTTCAGTAGCCGGGTTAGCATCGCCAGCTTGCACCGTGGGTCTCGGTTGCGGTGGAACTGCTCCCCGGGGTACAACCCAAACCTCGACACAGTCGTCCTCCCGAAAACCTCCGTTTATTATCGTAATCCGTGAAGCGTCCACTTTTCGATGTAGCACCAGATAATCTCGAGCCCGTGCGAGTAGCCGAGCACTTTCTCCAGCGCGACTCGTGCGGCCAGCATACGCAATTAAGTATGTTGTCGTCGATGGATCGTTTTGCAGCTCCACGGCTAAATTGTCGAGACGTGCCTTCTGATCGTCGTGAGAGCAGTTACAACAGGTATCAAACTCGCTTCCAACAATATCTCGCTTTGGGGTACGCGGCGTGAAGGTGGAGGTTTGCACCGTTTGCCTGCATAAAGGATTGCCCGAGCCATCGTCAACTACCAAAGTGGCGACTATCCGCTCACCGCCTAATCCAGTTGAGTCAACTGTGATTGTAGATGTACCGGCGCCGCTGATTATGCGGGCATTCGCAGGATTGACCGTCCAGGTGTAAAGCAGCCCAGCCGCGCCGTTATACTTAACCTCCGCTGCGTAAGTAATTACTTCTCCGTCGCTAACCTGAGAAGGCGCCGAGAGCTTAACTGGAAAAGGGCAAAGAGAGGCAGCTACGGGGGCGTTTGGCCGGTAGTTGATGGATACACATTTGATACGCCCAGCTGGTAGATCAATCTCGCGCCGCCACTGTTGGCCGTCTGGCAAGGTAATGACAACTGTATGCAGCCCAGAGTCTAAACGCTCAATCGCCGTAAGATCAGCAGTAGTTTTTCCATACGCCTTCCCATCAATTTGCAGGTCAAGACCAGCCGGGTTTGACTGGATCTTGAGGGTTCCGAAGTTCGGTTTTGTCTTCTTTTTGGCGTAGGTTGTCTCCGACGGGAGTGCGACACAAAAGGTCATTGCCAGCAGGAAGACGAAGACATGTCTCCCGTAAAGGCTATGTTTATTCGTACCCATCTCGGATCTCATCAGTTGGCCCGCTTTACTTGGTCTGATTCTTCGTTACTAGATTTAATCTTACGCCGGCGCAAACGCACTCCAAACGCTGCGAGACCTGTGCCCAAGAGAAGCAGCGATGCAGGTTCGGGAACCGGTGCAGTCTCGGGAGGCGTAGGTTCGGTCACAAATGCTGTACGCGTCAGAGTCGTAGCCTGTATTTCTATATGATCGGCAGGATTTATAAAGAACAGTGGAACGGCAGCCAGGAATAACAGTGGCCACTTTGGAAAGCCCCCGCCTGCGATGATAATTTCACCACAATCACACACCGTTCCCTGAACCGAGCCCGACCTGATTTGCTCTGTAATAGGTTGTTGCCAATCAGGAATTATGGCTAAGCCCGCGAATAGTGAGCCTGGGAGGTCATTCTTTGACGCTGCGGGAATCTCAGTTGAGATCCTGCCACCGGATTTCAAAGCGCTTAACCTGAGCTCAGGGGTGGTCTGTAGATTTCCCACGACCTGTATTACGTCACTGATAACCACTGGCCCCGCTTGCACAGGTACGCTAGCCATCAGGAGACAGCTGAGAATCGAGGAGACAGTGCGGAGACCCGGATTGTGCATGGTTCTAAGCCGAACGGCTGCCCACTTCAAGTTTCGCGAAACGGGGGAAGTGCAGGGGGAAGAAAGGTACGGGAGAGAAAGTATGACAAGCAACTTTTGCGCCGGAGCAGGTGGTGCAGAAGATTGATAATTTATCAGTTTTTGAAACGGCTATCGTCTCAAAATGAGATTGAAATTCCAGATTCCGGACGAATGATCTAACTCACCGTCCCGTTGCTTCCAAGAAACGAGCCGCGCGATTGGTCCGGAGCGTATGGTTTAGGTTACTGGGTGGGATAGTGACCCTCGAAAGGCTAAATGCTTCGCGCAACTTGTTATGCAAACTACAATCAGCAGCGGTCGGAGATAAATCTCATGCAACTGTTCACCTCCTTGGGTGGTTCTAGATTTGGAGCTAGATTTTGAGATCTGCACAACTACTTCGCCGGTCTGCTTCTCATGGCGCACTCCGAGAAATTCGAGTTTGATCTTGAGGACGTGCTTTACGTCAGACTAGATCCGTTAGAGGCCAAACTGCAGCAGCTTCAGGACAACCGCATTTTTGATAATCATATCTTTTCTCGGTAAACCCGGCGGCTCGCCGATGGTATACTACATAAGCAATATATCCCACATTTAACATATATCTGAAACATGTTCTACACCTCTCTGGTATAACGTAATCCAGAACCGAGACCAGCTAAACTCTATTCTCAGCCCTTCTGGGATCATCTGGAAATCTGAAACCAACAGCTACGCTTCAAGGAGATTACAATGGGATTATTCGATAAGATGTTCGGACATGGAGCCGAATCAGCCAGCCAACAACCCGACGCACAGAAACGCTTTAATGAGTTAAAGCAAAAATACCAGACGGTGCTGACAACCGCCGATCAGCAGCAGGTGCAGTTTCAAAACTTGCATGTGCAGGACA
>JBPCLZ010000036.1:0-4751 GCA_051002775.1 Pyrinomonadaceae bacterium
TTCCAGAATGACGAGCCCTTGACCGCTCTGTCTATCAAACGTTCCTTTGAGCGGAGCATTAGGGTGGCTCGAGAACTACCTCCAGGTCTAGCGGCTATTCGAGGTGCGGCGGAATTCGCTAATAGCGGGGAGGAGGAGCTAGCTGGAATTCTGACCCACTCAGATTACAAATTGGAAATACAGTTGCCGGAGCCTCTTTCCATCTATCCCGCTTTGTTAACGGATTACAAGACTGGTGTCACCCTTAGAGCTAATGAAGGAAACATTCTCATCGGCACAGGCCCTTTTCGAATGGCCTCGTACACTCCTGACCGCATTATGCTCCAGCGCAATGAACGCTACTGGAAGGGTTCTTCAGCGCTACTTGATGAGGTTGAATTTCGTGCGGGCCTAAGTGCCTCGGAGATAGCTTCGGGGTTGCGGCTCGGCTCGATCGATCTCGCGCGTGACTTGTCGCCTCAGGATCTCGAGGAGTTTCTTCGGGATCCTCGGTTTCGTGGTGGGTTGGTCGAGTCTCCGCGTAAAAATACCTATTTTCTAATATTCAATTCTACGACTGGATCAATCGGCCAGAATGCCGACCTTCGTCGGGCTCTCTCAGGAATAGTGCGAACACATGATCTCGTTTGGCAAACCTTGGGCCGCTTCGCGCAACCTGCTGTATGTCTGATTCCCCCGGGGTTGCTCGGCTATGATCCGGGCAGACGACGGCAAACACTCACTCGCGACGAAGCCATGGCCATGCTGGGCCAGGGCGGTCTTAAAGAGCCAATCACGTTAAGGGCAGCCGCGCATCCTCTCTTCCTGGATCGATATAAGTCGCTGCTGACAAGTCTGCTGTCCATCTGGTCCGACCTGGGCGTTAAAGTTGAAGTGGCAACTCCAACGATGGCCTCCTATTTAGAATCCTTTCAAAATAGTACTGGAATAGATCTATTTATTGGCAGGTGGAATGCTGACTATGATGACCCGGACGATTTTACTTACGGTCTTTTCCATTCACGCGTGGGTCTCTATCGCTCTTACATCTCATCTGCTGCTGGGGATGCAATCCTAGAGGAGGCGCGTACGGAAAGCCGCCCGGGTGTTAGGGCGTTGCTTTATAGGAAGTACGAAGGTTTTTTGCAGGAATCTGGAATGGTTTTACCGCTTTTTCACGACGTCGATTACCGGCTTGCCAATTCAAAGGTTCTCGGTCTTAACCTTCGCGGTAGCGCTCCTTACGTGAACTATGCCGAAATAGGCAAATTAGAATCGGCGACCAAAGGGATGGACACTCTACGGGCGGGCGGTGGGACCATTAGTGTCGCCATAACCGGAACACTTCAACAACTCGATCCTTCACTGGCGAGCACCGTGGAAGATGCAGAGGTGCTGCCGAGCATCTTCGAGACACTAACTCGCGATGTCGGTGGCGCAAGGATAGTTCCCTGGCTGGCGTCTGATTTCAAAGCTGAACAGGGCGGCAAGAAATATCGATTTCGCCTCCGAGATGATGTCCGCTTCCATGATGGACGCAAACTGACGGCGCGCGATGTTCGCTATTCATTCGAAAGGCTTTTATTGAATCCCGACAGCAACGGGCGCTTCTTCTATTCGTCGATTCACGGCGCGAAGGCATTACTTAACGGAGAGGAGTCGGACCTGGCGGGCTTCCGAATTCATTCGGCCGATGAGTTTACTATCGAGCTGGACGAGCCAGTCTCATTCTTCCCTGCCCTTATTTCTTATCACGCAGCAGCCATTGTTCCGGAAGGTACTGACAAGTTCAGCGGGAGTTGGCAAGAGGGTGCTGTGGGGACGGGCCCTTTTCGCGTGGTCAAGTTTGAGCCAAGCCTTCGCCTCGAACTCGAACGAAACAAAACCTACTGGCGCAGCGGCTATCCCAAGGTTGAAAGACTCATCTTCAACTTCGGTGTGTCTCCGGCGGATATCCTTTCTCAATTTCGTGCCGGTCAACTATCGCTGGCATCGGATCTCTTACCGGCGGACGCCGAAGCTTTGCGACGCGAGCCTGAGTTTGCGTCGGGCTATCGCGAGATCCCAAACCTAATAACCTACTACGCAGTCTTCAATACGCATCGTGGACCGCTAAAAGACAAACGACTGCGTCAGAAGCTGGTGCAGTCTGTCGATGTTGCGAGCGTGCTTCGTCAAACCCTGGGCCGGCTGGCCGTCCCGGCGCACGGGCTGATTCCACCCGGATTGCTCGGTCACGATTCCTCATACAACTCGACAATGCCTGTGTCCCCGCCACCACTGCCCGAACGGCAAGGCGAGGAAATTGAATTGACCGCAGTCCTTAACCCAGTGTTCTTTAGTGAATACGCTGCCCTCGCCCGCGAGATCTCACGCTCGCTTCGCGAGCACCAGATAACAATTCGGGCGGTAAACAAGACTATGGAAGAATGGATGGAGGCAGTGTCCCAGGGTTCCGTCGACGTGGTGCTGGGGCGTTGGGCCGCTGATTATCCCGATGCCGACACCTTCGCAAACATCCTGGCCACGAAGGAGGGGTTGTTAGGACACCTATGTGGCTCAGCAGAAGTGGACCGTTTGATTGCCCGGGGACGATCAGAAACGTCGCCGGCGGCGCGGCATGCAGTCTATCGACAAATCGAAGAAATCATCGCGCGTGATAGGCTGCTTCTTCCGCTTTTTCACGAGCAGACTTATCGTTTTGCCCGACCAGAAGTGGAGGGACTTTCTCTATCTTATGGGGGCATAGCCGTTGACTACTCCAGCTTACGCATTCAGCTCTAATCACTCTTAATTGCCAGTTTTGCGCGGCTAAGAATTAACACGACATCGAGTCTGGGTTTGGGTAAGAAGATGAAATAAATCCCTCGCAATGGTTCAGGTTACTGGGATGAAGACAGTGACCTATTCGGAGGCTGAATGATTCGCCGACTTGAGCGGCCGGCTCCCCCAGCCTGCCTTTCGGTTTTGGAGCAACTTTCAATGGGAAGGGCGGCGGCGTTATCTCTCCCAAGAAACACTCCACCGCCCCAACCGTGGGACAACGGAGTAATCCGCCATCGCCACACTCATAAAACGATTAAGTTGGAATTGATTTCAGTTGGTAGGAGAGAGTGAAACCGAGAGAAGTGTACTCGGGGACTCTCGGGTTAGCAACACCCTAACGGAGAGGCACTATCGACGTAGCGTACTGTTCATTTGAGAGCCGCCCGGGGGGCCTTCTGCGGTACCGTAATTGTCACTAGGAAAAGACAACGACATTGGAATGTGCGGTTAGACATAACGGTGTATAAGACAATCGCCAGTGTTTAATCAAACCAGTTTTGGTTAGGGATTGTGCGGAGCGGGGTTAGTCAGGAGACTGCCGCAAGGCTCTCCCCGGCTTCCCCGCTATCCTTTTCTGCACACAAACCTAGCTGCTAAGACAAAGGGCTGAGGCCGGGTTTTCCAGGTCTTTCTGGCCCCCGTATTGTTAAGCCCAACAAACAGAACCGGTGTCCTCACGCTATTGGCGTTCAGCCAGCTTCACAATTACAGTTTCCTTTCGGTTGGTATCCTTCGAATACCGACGTTCCCGCGCTATACGCAACGCTGTCGATTCGTAGGCTCGCAAACCTACTTGGGGATTTTGGATGTACGCTTCAGTAACATGCCCTTCCGCAATTTGTACAACCACGACGACCGTCCGGGCAGAAGGCTTTTCCGAGACATTATCCTCCGTGCCCGCATCAGCGGTTGGCACGTTTTTAATGCCTTTGGTATTACGATCTGGAACCTCGCGTGGAGGAGTTTTGACATCCTCGACTAGAAGAGTTTTAGGATCCTCACTAACTAGAATCTCAGCGTTGCTTGTCGGCCTTGCTGGCGCAGCTCGAACTGGGTCAATGATAGGTATGACCACGGCATCCTGTGATGGGGTGGGAGTCAACAACGGTTGGGCTCTAAGGGGACGAGCTTCATTGAGTGCCGATGGCTGCTCTCCGCTCGTCCAATAGGAAGTGGCAACCGCCGCGGGGATGACTACTAAGATAATGAAACCAGCTCGTAAACCAATTCTGTTGCGAGTGCTGTGTGTAAATAACCGCTTCACCCTGGTAGGGTACGTCAGATGAATAGCGGCCAGAGTTGTTTGAGCCTGTTGAAGTTTCGCTGTGAAAGCTACTGGACCAGACTGGTCCGGAAATTCATTGGTCTCGCCTGAAGAAAAGACTTCTCGCCAGGGTTTGGTCGATGCGCTGGTTGCTGTTTCAATCTTACCGGATGCGTATACCTGCAGCCTGGGAGATGTTGCTTCAGGACGCTCCATTTGCACCTTAGCCTCAAAGGTTTCTTCTCCCACCTCGGATATCCTCGGTTCATTGCCGGTAACCTCTGCGGCGAGGGTATCAATGCCAAATCGATCTCTAACAAGAGTTCGCTCGGCCAAATCTTTAAAGCGGGAGGGGGGCGGTTCTATTGAGGGATCGAAGCTAAGACGAGGTTCTACAATGGAGACTGCGAGGTTAATAGCTACGTACCCTGTAAAAGGGCCGACTCGAGCGTCTACGAGCTTACCCTTTCGGAAGAAAAAGGCGCCTCGAGTATCGCCAGATCTCATCTGGAGCCGACCACTCCTCCCTCGGGAGGAGAGGTTTGCAATTTCTTTCAGCAAGCTATGGGCAGTTAGAGTTTCGTTCATATGCTCATTGGCGGGCACCCAAGAGCCATTGGTGGGAACTGAAATTATTGTTAACCGTTAACGACACATGAAACCCGTACCAGTACAGGGTACA
>JBPCLZ010000037.1:0-31076 GCA_051002775.1 Pyrinomonadaceae bacterium
AGATAAAGTTGATAAGAAAACTAAAGACAGCTCCCCGCTCAAGAAAACTTCCGAAAAAGCTTCAAGCAAAGTCTCAACTAGCGATTGAAGCCGCGTGTTCCAAGTCATGTCTGACCGATTAACGACGGCGGCAGCAAACACCAGCAAGAACAATCGGAAGCAGCCCCATGCTTTCGCTATTCTCATTTGTCTGGTTGCAGTGCTGGGGACGTGTGTGGCGCTGATGGGCCAGGCGGGCCGCAAGCCGGCCACCAACAGCCAGGGTGGTCTACTGGTAAACGTAGTTGCCAAACGAGCCGACAACCTGCGGATCACTTCGAAGCACCTTTCGGTCTACGACAACGGTTCCGAACAAACCATTCGCAACTTCACCGCCGATCCTTCTCCAGCGCGAATCGTGCTGCTCGTCGACAACTCGCTCACGCTTCGCGCGGACATCGAAAAACTGGAACAAGCAACGCGCGAGTTTGCTTACGAGATATTCGAAGGCGACAAGCTGCTGATCGTCGGCTATGACGAGCAGGCCGAAATCGTCGCCGACTGGACAGATGACGCAAAGGCCATTGATAGCGCGCTTAAACTGTTTCGCAAGAAGGGCCAGCCGCATTTATTTGACGCGGTTACGGCGGTGATCGACGAAGCATTGCGCGCGACGCCCGGACAGAAACGCGTAATAGTCGTCATCAGTGACGGACTAGACCGCGGCAGCAAGACGTCTTTTGAAAAAATTCTTTCCGAATTGCAGTCCCTGGATATTACCGTTTATGCGGTTCAGGCGCAGGACCGCACGCGTGGCGCGATTCGACGCGACGTGCCCAAGCCGAAACAGGTGATTGACAAGTTGGTGGAAGGTACCGGCGGCGTCATCTTCTCAATCGATGAGCCGGCTGTGGCTGCAAAAACGATTTGCGATGAGTTGAAAAAGAATCGTTACGTACTGTCGTATCTACCTTCGAACGCGCCGTTTGGTGAAGCACGGAATCTGCTAATTGTCGGCGACGAAGGAATTGCTGTGCGGTCAAAGACAGTACAGCCGCCGAATTGATGCGCAAACTCAAGCAGTTTAGAGTCCAACCTTTAGGTTGCTCTTTGACTGGGACGCGCAAGCTGAAGCCTGTACTCTGAACTGCTGGTCTCAATCGTACTTAATTTTTCTTTCGTGAGTAAATGTAGAACAGAGTGCCAATGATAATCAGCACCAGCGTTTCCATGAAGATGAAGAAGCGCGGAACGAAAATCCCATCTTCGTCGTGAGCATCTGAAAACGCGACAAACGTTCCCAGGATCAGTCCCGCTGCCAGCCACACGATTTGTCTACGGCGATCCCACATTCATCCACAGATTAGGCCGACTTCACAAATTAACAAGCTAAGACGTTAAGAAATCTTCGCACCGTCAGTGGCGGACGTACTTTACTCAATAAACCTAAATGGTGGTTCTTTTTCGTAATCAGTGTAATGGGGCGTAATCTGCGGACCGGATTATCTTAGCAGTCCCGACAGCCAGTGCATGATGTTAAGCGCAAATTGCCGGTTGTCGTTCCCAGGGACATTCATGCCCATCGGAGAGTTCTTCGCACCAGCCACCTGCGCCGAAAGCATTGCAGCTTCTCCCAACATCACCACCCGGCCTTTACCAAACTTGAACGCGAGGGCCTGGGCCTGACCGGCAACAGATTTCTTCTCCTTGCCCGCCGGATCGGCTTGATCGTTGGCTGTGGCAGCCAAAAGAAGTAATACGGCAGTTCCCTGCGGTCCTTTCAGTGCCTGTCCGGTGAACGTCTGCACGCGGTTAATTCGCTCGGTATCATTACGCCCTTGTGTGATTGGATGATCAAGCAGCAGTTTGTTTTCTCTGGAAAAAATCAGGCGCGTCGGATTGTCCTGATCCGCATGGTCGGCATCAAACACAAATCCTTTACTCATCTCAACATCGAAGCGCTTTGCCAATTTTTGAGCAGCCGCGCCAAATGGCGCATGGTCGGCGATTAATAGCAACGCGCCGCCATTTCGCACCCAGTCGCTGACGGCTTCGCACTCTTCTTCAGTGAAAGCAGGGGCATCCGCGCCCTCGTCATCCATTTCCTCGGCGCCGGTCGCGTTGGCAATCACCAGGAGCTTAAAGGTCCGGAGTGATTCTTTACTAAATGGCTTGCGATTCGGAGCAACATGATAGCCATCATTGAAGATCAGATCGACAAATGGCTTGTAGCGTCCGGTGGTTGTATGAAAGTTATTATGAGCTTCGTCGAACAGCACCCGAGGAAAGTTTTTCGTGTAAGCAGGACGTTCTACGTGAGGATTGAAATTAGGATCAGCCACCTGCTGGGCGAAGGCTGTGCCACCAAGAAGAAGCGTTAAGAAAAATGTGGCAAGCGTTTTAGTCATGGGTTGGGGCGGCTTTGCCGCAATCCGTGCGGTAAGGCTATGCCTTACCGCGGAGACCATCATTGTACTTTTCGAGGCTACGCCTCGGAAAAAGCGACGGAGGCGTAGCCTCAAGCCTGGAGAAACCATCGCGGTAAGGCAGAGCCTTACCGCACGGAACGCGGCAGAGCCGCAAAACCGCAGGGCTAGATCTTTTTTAGTTTCTCTAATCTTTCCGCTGCAAGATTCAGCGTCTCATCCTTCTTGCAGAAACAAAATCTTACCTGCTGCGCGCCGCGTTCGGGAACACTGTAGAAACTCGATCCGGGCACACAGGCAACGCCCACTTCGCGTATCAGGTGTTTCGTAAACTCGACATCATTCGCAAATCCGAATCCAGTAATATCGGTCATGATGTAGTAAGCACCGTCTGGCCGGAACGCTTTAAAGCCGGCGTTCTCAAGCACGGGCAATAGCAGATCGCGACGCGCGCGATACTCCGCCTGCAGTCGATCGTAGTATTCGGCGGGCAGCGACAGCGCATATGCCCCAGCACTTTGCAGTGGCGCCGCGGCCCCGACAGTCAGAAAGTCATGGACCTTGCGAATCGCGCTGGTGATCTCCGGCGATGCGATGCAGTAGCCCACGCGCCAGCCAGTGACCGAATATGTTTTGGACATTGAGTTAACGATCACGGTGCGTTCGCGCATACCCGGCAACTGGGCCATGGAAATGTGCGCAATCTCCGCGCCTTCACGCGGATAGAGAATGTGTTCGTAAATCTCGTCGGTAAAACAAAGCGCGTCAAACTCCTGACAAAGCCCGGCAATAAATTCCATTTCCGCGCGGGTGAAAACCTTGCCGGTCGGATTGTTGGGGTTGCAAAGAATGATCGCGCGTGTTTTTGAATTGAATACCGAGCGCAATTCATCCCGATCGAAACTCCAGTCGGGAGCGCGCAATGGCACATAGCGCGGCGTCGCGTCGGACAGGATAGCGTCGGGCGCGTAGTTTTCGTAGAAGGGTTCAAAGACAACTACTTCTTCACCCGGATCCACGGTGGCCATCATCGCCGCTATCATTCCTTCGGTTGAACCACATGTGACGGTCAGCTCTGTTTCCGGATCGATGTCCAGATTTAGATACCATTTCGTCTTGCGCGCAATAGCTTCACGAAAATCGCGCGCGCCCCAGGTGATTGCATATTGATTGATGTCGTCGGCGATGGCCTGCATCGCAACGCGCTTGATGTCTTCGGGTGCAGCGAAATCTGGAAAGCCCTGAGAAAGATTTACTGCGCCGTGCTTCAACGCCTCGCGCGTCATTTCGCGAATGACAGATTCAGTGAAAAGACTTGCTTTCTTTGAGACGCGTTGGTGCTTAGAGACTATTGGTGTCGTCATGACAGTTCTTTCAGCGTTGACTCTCTGTGTAACCTTTGTGTTCCTCTCTGTCTCTGTGCTGAACAAACTTCGTATCTCACCACCGAGACACAAAGCACACAATTTCACAGAACAAATTCTTCAAAAATTGGGCACAAACCGGTCAGTTGTTAACCATTACCCTTCATCATCGGTATTGCGATTTCCTTCTCAAGGGCCGTTTTTTCGGCCTCTTCATAACCCGCATCGACGTGGCGTGCGACTCCAAGACCTGGATCGTTGGTCAGCACGCGGTTAAGACGTTTCGCCGCTTCGTCAGTACCGTCGGCGACGGAAACCTGGCCGGCATGAAGTGAATAACCAATGCCCACGCCGCCGCCATGATGAAACGAAACCCAGCTTGCGCCGCTTGCTGTATTCAACAGCGCATTGAGTATGGGCCAATCGGCGACTGCATCTGAGCCGTCTTTCATAGCTTCCGTTTCACGAAACGGAGAAGCGACCGAGCCCGTATCGAGGTGATCGCGACCAATAGCGACGGGCGCTTTCAAGTCGCCGTGCTTCACCAGCTCGTTGATTGCTTCGCCCATCTCGGCGCGTTCGCCATAGCCGAGCCAGCAAATACGCGCCGGCAGTCCTTGGAAGTGAACTCGATCGCGCGCCAGTCGAAGCCAACGATTCAAGGTGCGGTCGTCGGGAAAAAGTTCAAGCGCCAGATCGTCGGTCTTCTGAATGTCAGACGCATCACCCGACAAAGCTACCCAGCGGAACGGCCCTTTACCTTCGCAAAACAGTGGCCGAATGTATTCGGGCACGAAGCCCGGAATCTCAAATGCGTCCTTGCAGCCCGCGTCGAAAGCCATCTTACGAATGTTGTTGCCGTAGTCGAACGTAATTGCGCCCGCACGCTTCAACGCCAGCATTGCTTCAACGTGAGCTGCCATCGAGAGCATTGAACGATTGATGTACGAGCGCGGATCGCTTTGGCGCAATTCGGCAGCGGCTTCCAGCGTTAAGCCTGCAGGCACATAACCGTTCAACGGATCGTGGGCGCTGGTCTGATCAGTTACCACGTCAATCTTGATTCCGCGGCGCACGATCTCGGGGAGAACTTCTGCGCAATTCCCGACGAGGCCAATTGAAACTGCACGCTTCTGTGCGCGGGCGTCTTCAATAATATCGACTGCTTCGTCCAACGTGAGCGCGAGGCGATCGCAGTAACCGTTTAGTACCCTTCGCTCGATGCGGGCCGGATCTATTTCCACACCCAGAAATATCGCGCCGTTCAGCGTCGCCGCCAGTGGTTGCGCCCCGCCCATGCCGCCCATGCCGCCAGACAAAACCAGTTTGCCGCTAAGATCGCCGCCGAAATGTTTGTCAGCCATCGCCGCGAACGTTTCGAACGTTCCCTGCACAATGCCCTGCGTGCCGATGTAAATCCAACTGCCGGCCGTCATCTGGCCATACATCATCAGGCCCCTGCGTTCGAGTTCGTGGAAATGTTCCCAGTTGGCCCAGGCGCCGACCAGATTGGAATTGGCTATCAAAACCCGCGGCGCGTATTCATGCGTGCGAAAAACCCCGACCGGTTTTCCGGACTGGATGAGCAGTGTCTCGTCGTTTTCGAGTTGTTGCAATTCGCGGACGATCGCTGCAAACGAAGCCCAGTTACGCGCGGCTTTTCCAGCGCCGCCATAGACGATCAACTCTTCGGGTTTCTCAGCGACGTCTGGGTCGAGATTGTTCATCAGGCAGCGCAGGGCGGCTTCCTGATGCCAGCTCTTGCAGTTGAGCTTGCTGCCCCGTGGCGCGCGAATTGTTCGTGGGGTCATTGCGGTGTTTAAGTCTTACCCCATAGCCGCCCAAAAAATCCGCTACTCTCGTGCTTCGTTAATTGTTCCAATTCACCAGAATCGAGCCAAACCCCGCCGCACTTCTCGCAAACGTCAATCGAAACTTCGTCAACTTTCGACTCACGCAAGGCGCCGTGGCATCGCGGACACTCCATCGCCGAAGTACTTGCAGCCTTCGCCGCTTCCGAAACCTTTATTTTCTCGCGCAGCTTTTCGATCAGCTCCTGGTTTTGCCTGTGAAAATACTCTTCCTCTAAGCCTTTTCTTCGGTCATCAAGCGACATACATTGTTCTCCTTACTTAAGATTGTTTTGAACGGATCACGCCGGTGCAATCTCGCCTTTCCGAATCGCTTCCACCACGCCTTCGATCTCTGCTGACATTGAACGATCGTCTGTTAATGGCGCGACGTACTTGCGCACCGAGTCATATGCAGCTCTTACTCCACGTCCCGGCGCGAGCGGCTTGCGATGCTCCAAACCTTCCGCGCCGGTAATTAATTCTATTGCAATTACCTGCTCGGCAAGATCTACGATTGAACGCAGCTTTGTCGCTGCCGTCATTCCCATCGACACGTGATCTTCTTTGCCGCCATCAGTCGGCACATTATCGGCGCTCGCCGGATGCGCCAGAATCTTGGCCTCGCACAGCAGCGCCACCGCTGTTACCTGAAGCATCATGAAGCCGGAAGCAATCCCTGCGTGTTTGGTCAAAAACGGTGGCAACTCTTCATTCGCGTCGGGATTTACCAGTCGATCGATGCGGCGTTCAGTGATGCTTATCAAATCCGTTAATGCGATCGCCGCAAAGTCGAACGCTAAACTCAGCGGCGCGCCATGGAAATTTCCTCCTGACAACACTTCTTCCGTTTCGGCAAAGACCAGGGGGTTGTCAGTCGCGCTTCCTGTTTCCGTTTCGACTACCGCGCGCGCGTACCGCAACGTATCCCGCACGGCGCCGTGAACCTGCGGCATGCAACGCAAACTGTAAGCATCCTGAACGCGCGGATCGTTTTGCAGATGTGAGGCGCGGATCTCGCTGCCTTCCAGCAATTGGCGAAGATGCTTTGCGACTTCGCTTTGCCCAGCATGCGGACGCGCCGCGTGGATGCGTTCATCAAATGCGACCGGAGTACCTTTTAGCGCCTCGAGCGACATCGCGCCTGCGACATCCGCCAGTCGTGCCAGTCGATCAGCGCGCTGCAATGCTAAACCGCCGACTGCGCCCATCGCCTGTGTGCCATTCAACAGCGCCAGGCCTTCTTTCACTTCAAGTTGCAGCGGTTCGATGCCGGCCTGTTGCAAAGCGTCAGCACTCGTCAGGCGCGCATCTTTGTAAAACGCTTCGCCTTCTCCGATCGCACACAGGGCCAGGTGGGCCAACGGCGCCAGGTCGCCGCTGGCGCCGACCGATCCTTTTTCCGGAATAACCGGCGTGACTCCGCGTTCGAGCATGGCGATCAGCGTATCGGCAGCCTCTGGGCGAGCGCCGCTTAGTCCGCAGGCCAACACGTTTGCACGCAACAGCAGCATGGCGCGCGCCTCTGCGATCGAAAGCGGATTGCCTAAACCACAGGAATGACTGCGAACTAAGTTCAATTGTAACGCCCGCAGCTGCCCGGGCTCGATCCGCACCTCAGATAGTTTGCCGAAGCCCGTATTGACTCCATAGACAGCGCGATTTTCGGAAACAATCTTCTCCACTACGCGTCGCGATTGTTCCATGCGGCTGCGCGCCTCGCCGGCGAGCGTGACTTGCTCGTCACCATTAGCGACTGCTGCGATTTGCTCGAGAGTTAGCGTTTGTCCGCGGAGCTGGATCATGAAAAAGTCAGAGTACAGAGGTCAGAAGTCAGAAATCAGAAGTCAGAAATCAGAAGTCAGAATACGGGAGTCAGAACACAGAAATTGGCAGAGACGCGCTCGGCAAAGACTTTCTAAAATCCGAATACCGGAAACCACGCAATTCCGACTTCTGTATTCTGGGTTCTGAATTCTGCCGTCCTAATTCTGACTTCTGTATTCTGACTTCTGATTTCCGCCTTCGGGCGTTTCACTAATATCTATCTTCTTGAATTCTCCGGTCGCAGCCCCGCTGCGAACTCGTTGCCGTGCGCGTTTTGCACGCGCTGTGGTGCGAGCTGCGCCGGTCGCGCTGCGCGTCCACCGGGTCATTGTTCTGAGCGGTCGTAAAGAGAATTGGTGCTGCGGCAAAACTTCGCCGGTTGCTTCGCGCAGGCGGACGGTAGCAATCGCGAATATGGCGATGGCAGCATTGAACAACACGCCCACGGTAAACACGAACCATCCGGGTACGATGCCCACGGTGGCGCGCTCGATGAATACGTTGAAGTCAGGAGCGGGCAGCGGATGCAGGTAAACTTTTAAATTCCAACTCAGCGCCAGCAACGCGAAGATCCAAAGATAATTTCGCCGCAGTCGTCGTCCGACAGCTTCCCACTCGGTAATGGTGAAGTGCGGCGTGATTAGATCAGACGCCAAATGTTCCGCCCAGGCTTCGTCAGGCGGCACGCTTTCGGGCGCGAGCATCTGCGCAAAATACCCGGTCTCAATTATGCGCACACGGCTGGACCAGATTTCATAGTAACGGTAGCGCCGCGCTTCCATCAGCAGAAAGATAGCGACAAGAATCGAATTAATAGGAATAACGAAATGAGGATTGGTGGAAGAACTGAAAACAAACGATAGCGTCGCGCCGGCGGTCAGCACCGCCCAGTTTGTTGTAGTGTCGAGACGATTGCGCCAGGTGTTTGAACGTTGCACTTCACCGCGATAGAAATGGATCATTGCGGTATTGAATTCTGCCGGGGCCATGCGGCGCATTAGCGCGGCGGGTGAGTGGCCCAAACGCTCAGGTGCCGCGGCTTCCGGCGACGAAGCGGACGGGGGCGCGGGCCGCAGGCGCGGCTGCATTCGTTCCGCCGGCAGCGGTTCGCTTACTTTTTTCTGAGGTTCGGTGGTCATTAGAAAGCTCGATGACGGGATCGGAGAATGTTAGCGCGGAGAGTTCCGACTCCGAAAATAATATAACACGCAGCTAACAGCCGCTCGTAGTTGTGATCATCCGCGTAACGCAATTTTTCATGAGCAAAACTGTGAGTTTGCGCGCCATCTTGTGCTTGCTTTTCCAAAATGATCACTCGCTTGACAGTGTTTGACAGCGACACCTATAGTTAAATTTTCCGCTGTTTGACGCGAATGTTTCTGTTATGACTGCCGCAGCGCAAAGCGAAACGGACGCGCACTGGATGCGCCAGGCTCTCTTGGCGGCGCGCGAGGCGCAGCAGCGCGATGAAGTGCCGATCGGCGCCTGCATCGTCGTGGGCGATACTGTTCTCGCGGAAGCAGGCAACAGAACACGCACAGAAAACGATCCCACTGCGCATGCTGAGATGGTTGCGTTGCGCGCGGCGACCCAACAGGCCGGGAACTATCGTGTCTCGGACGCAACTGTTTATTCAACCATCGAGCCCTGCGTGATGTGCGCGGGTGCGTTGATTCAAGCAAGAGTGCGGCGGTTGGTTTACGGTGCCCACGATGAACGCGCCGGCGCGGTGGAATCACACTTTCGAGTTTGCGATACAGACTTTTTGAATCATCGAATTGAAGTGAGCGCCGGCGTGCTGGAACAGGAATGCAGAGAAATCATGCAGGAGTTTTTCCGGGCGCGACGGGAAGAACAGATGTCAGAGGTCAGAAGTCAGAGGTCAGAATGATCAACACATTAGTTGCTGACCTCTGACCTCTGATTTCTGACATCTGGCGCGGAGAGGTCGCATAGTGGATTAGTGCACCGGTCTCGAAAACCGGAGTGGGTTAACGCCCACCGTGGGTTCGAATCCCACCCTCTCCGCCATGAACAAGTGATGAGTCATGAGTACTGAGTAATGAGTGATTCGGGTTTCGCGCACTCAGCACTCATCACTCAGCACTCATCACTATTCCACGGAGAGGTGCAAGAGTGGTTGAATTGGCAGCACTGGAAATGCTGTGAGCGGGAAACCGTTCCGTGGGTTCGAATCCCACCCTCTCCGCCATCAAATTCGAATTTCGTAATGCGAAGCTCCGAATCGAAAAACATGGTACTGCCTGAGATGAAATTAATGAGAAGGATATATTTTTCAATGGCGGTGCTCCTGTTGCTGAGCAGTGCCGTTGCCGCACAATCACGTGTGAAGGTGCGGCGCGCGAGCGTGGCTGCGATATGTGGCAATCCCCGCGTCGCCTGTAAGACCAGTGTCACGTTTGGTCCGCATGATCTTCCGTTTCGCGTACCGGCCAACGCAGTTATTTGGGACACAGACCCATTCTATGCAGTGATACTCAAAAGCATGCCGGCCGCTGACTACAGTTGCGACCTGTTCATTCCCGAAACTGAACGGCTGGCTGCACAGGCGTTGTTTCCCGATCATAAGGTTTTCAGCTCGCGTTGTGTCGAACCGGGCGAGCTGTTCTACACAAATGTGAGGGACAATCAGAGAATGATGGCTGTCTATGCCGGCCCAACTCTTGCCGAAGCGAAACGCGTTCTCGCCAAAGTCAAAGCCACGGGAAAATTCACAGGCGCAAATATCCGGCGGATACGCACCGGTTTTAATGGCACTTAAGTAGGACAGACATTCCTGTCTGTCCGATTTCGGGGAGGAGATCATCTGACAAAGATGGACAGATAGGAATGCCTGTCCTACTATTCAAACATGGACGACAAATTAGCAGCAGACGAAGCAAGGCGATCGGTTCAGCATGAAACCGTGAAGTCGCAGGTTGAAGGTGAAGTGCAAGCTGAAATCGCGGATCGCGCGAGTCAGGCTCCGCCTCCGAGTGAAGCGGGAAAAATCGACGACGTCGCAGGACGCTTCCGGGAGAAAGCGGTCACTGAAGTTGTAGATACTGAGCGTGAAGTCGAACGCGGCCGCGGTGCCGCGCGAGTCTCACAAGTCATCGACTACATTTTCTATCTGCTTTACGCGTTGCTCGCAATGCGTTTTCTGTTGGCCTTGCTGGCAGCGCGCAGCACTGCCGGCTTTGTTCAGTTTATTGTCGCGATAACGAATCCGTTCTATGCTCCGTTTAGAGGAATCGTTAGCAGTCCCAGCACAAACGAAGGGCACACGTTGTTGCTGCCGATCGTTATTGCGATCATCGCGTTCGTTATTCTGCACTTAGCGATCAATGGCTTGCTGCGAATGCTGGCGCACCGCAAGACGCAGATTTAGATTCATTGCCGATTTCCAATTGCCGATTGCCGATTGGCCCTGTGTTTGGAAAGAGTACCTGTTTTTTCAAGATTGAAGGTTCGTCGTTGTTGTACCGGCACAAGCAAATCGGCAATCGGCAATCGGCAATTTCTTGACAAGTTATCAGACTTCGGGCTCCGCACAACGCAGCGCCGGTGAACCCCGCCAGGCCGGGAACGGAGCAACGGTAGCCACGCGCGCGTGTGTTGCGGGTAAGTCCGGAGTCTGGCCAATTCTGAGAGTGACAAGTAAAAAGTGACAGGTAACAAGTAAGAAACTTGCCGCACCTGTCACCTGTCACCTGTCACCTGTCACCTTCCTATGGCCTACCAGGTAATCGCACGCAAATGGCGCCCGCAGAGCTTCGATGAAGTTACCGGGCAAGAGCCGATCACGCGCACCTTGCGGAACGCAATCGAGCACCAGCGGCTTCACCATGCTTATCTTTTCTCGGGCGCGCGCGGAGTTGGGAAAACAACTACGGCCCGTTTGCTCGCCAAGGCTTTAAACTGCCACAAGTCGCCGGGGCCGACGCCCACTCCTTGTCGCACGGATGATCCGACTGCTTGCGCCTCATGCAGCGAAATTTCCGAGAGTAGATCAATCGACGTTCAGGAAATCGACGCAGCCTCGCACACCGGTGTGGGCAACGTGCGCGATTCGATTATAGAGACGATAGGATTTGCTCCCGCCCGCGACCGCTATAAAGTTTTCATCATCGATGAAGTACACATGCTTTCGACGCCGGCCTTCAACGCGTTGCTGAAGACGATTGAAGAACCGCCCGAGCGGGTGGTCTTCATCATGGCAACTACCGAAAAGCAGAAAGTGCCGGAAACAATTCTTTCGCGTTGCCAGCAGTTTGAATTTCGCACCATCGCCACCGCTAAAATTCTCGAACGCCTGCGCCTGATCGCGGAAGCAGAAAAAATATCAATAGCGGACGATGCGTTGCGCGAGATCGCACGTTCGGGCGAAGGTTCGATGCGCGATGCGCAGTCGGCATTGGATCAGGTCATCAGTTTTGCCGGCACAAAGATTAAGAAAGAAGACATCGAGCTGGCTCTGGGCGTCGCCGGCGCCGACATTTTGATCCGGATCGTTAACGGCATTGCCAATAATCAACCGGTCGAGGCGCTCTCCGTCGTTGATGATGTGGTAATGCGTGGCCACGATTTGCGTAACTTCTGCCGCGATCTGCTGGCGCACTTCAGAGATCTGCTGGTGGCAAAAGTTTCCGGCAGCGAAGAGTTGCTGGAGGCGGCGATTTGTGACAGCGCCGAACTAAAGCGCCAAGCGGCGTTGTTCTCAGAAGCGGATCTGGTGCGCTTCTTCAACTCGCTCGCCGAAACAGAAAATCTTTTGCGCACGGCATCGCATCCGCGTTATCAGGTTGAGATTGGCCTGGTAAAGTTGATGGAGATGCGCAGGCTGGCGCCGCTCAGCCAGTTGATGGACCGCCTCACTGCTTTGGAAGCTTCATTGCGCACCGGCAAACCCCTGACGCCAGAGAAGACCGCGTTGTCGGAAACATCGAGAGCTGTAACGAGTGGATCGTCACCCGCTGCGCCGGCTGCTGCGGGAAAAACCGCGGTTGCTTTGTCTGCGGGTTATGGGCGCGGTGCTGCTACCGGCGCCGCGACCGGCCCAGCGTTCGAAGCAAACGTAACTTCAGAAATGATTGCCGAAACCTCCCACGCGCTGCGCGCAGAGATGTGTGCTGATCAAGTCAACCCTGAAGCCAAGAATCTGGAAGTGAAACTTCCGGCCAGCGGATCGGCAATCGATCAAATCAAAGCGGCCCTCGAGAAGAGACGAAAGATGTTTTTGGTTACCGCGCTTGAAGGCGCCGGTCGGGCCGCGATTGCAGGCAACGAGTTGTTCATCGAGTTTGCGCCCGCCGACCGGCATCTGCGCGATACGCTGGCCAAGAGCGACAACATAAAAATGCTGCGCGAGGTTTGTAAAGAAATCACCGGCAACGATTTGGGTGTGCGCTTTGTGATTGCGGATGGGCAGGCTGCGGATGCGCCGGTTTCAAAAGAGGAGGCCGAACGGCGCGACCAGCAGCAATTGCGCGCCCAGGCTGAAAAGGATCCGGTGGTCCAACAGATGCTGCGCACCTTTCGCGGTGAGATTGTCGATGTGCGGCGCGTGGACGGCGAGAGTTAAGAGCACTTACCACAGAGAATAAGGGCGGACCGTTTAAGCTTTTCCGCCCTTATTTATTTTGAATTAGACAAACCTTACGGCGAGCCAATTAGAAAGACATCATAAGCCCAGCGGCCGAGATCGCTATGTTTTGAACCGGAAACTTTGGCGCGGTATCTGAAGACGTTGCCGTAACGATCCCGCCGGCGGGCCTCTCGATAATCAAGCGAGATCGAATGGACATCCAAGTCAGCAAGAGTGTGAAGCTCCCACGGTTCGGAAACTCCGTTGTGATTCCCATCTTGCCATAGACGCAAGCTCCACCAGATAGGGTCCCCGCTATCGATCTGGTCGTCACCATTGCCGCCATTCCCTGGATCATCAAATTCCGCAAGAGCCAAAAAGCCATTTGGTTCATTTGAAGCAGGCTGCGGCGTGAAATTACCGAATAACTCAGTGCCGTTGTCTATCGTGCCATTATTATTGCGGTCGAGCGCCAGCCAAGCGCCGTCTGTGCCAGCCGCTATCCAAGATAATCGCTCCGGCCAGCCGTTGTTATCCAAGTCGAAGTTGACACCGCCGCTATTGTCTGTCAGTTCGTAACCGTTGCCCACCGTGTCGATCACAATAGGGCAAAGGCCGAAGCGACAGTCGCAGAACTCCCACCACCAACTCCACCCCGAAGGGCAGGACTCCCGCACGCAACGTGCCTCGCACTGACGGATAAAGGGGTCGGTATCATCGCAGTCACCGTCGCAAGTCGTTAACCCGTCACCATCGGCATCCGGGCAGGGTGGCGTTGACGTCGGCGTCGGCGTTGGGGTAGGGGTCGGCGTAGGATAACCGGCCCCCTGGGCGACGGTGTTCGCGTCACAAGACGGTAGTGCCGTGAAACGAGGGCAACCCCAAAGTTGATTCTCTTTCGGCTGAGAGGTACAGACATCACCTGGGCACGTGCCACAAGGCGTATACGGGCCCATTATTGTGCTTCCCGCTGTACAGTCATCACAGTTTCCCAATCCAAAGGTGTGCCCAATTTCGTGAAGCATAAACTGAAAAATCGACTCTACCCGCCCCACAGTGGGGTCGATGTTAGTATTTGCTGATGTCGTTCTGTTACCTTGCGTCGTCAGCGAACCAGTGAAGGCGATATTTGAATATGCTCCGTTCTGTGCACTGCCTCGCAGAACATACATCGTGTTCGAATTTTGACCGGAAGCAGGGGGTTGAGTTGCCGTCGTAAAAGAGAAGGTCACGGTAGAGTTTGGGTTTGCCGCTGTCCATGCATCAAAGGCTTGCTTAATAGCATCTCGTTCGGCATTCGTTGGAAAGTCGTTCGAATTTATTATCACGGTCACATTCGTGTTCGGGGGCCAGGAGGCTCCATTTGTGGAGGGTTCTATTGGCGCTGTTTCGCAAGGCGGATTAACAGCAATAGAGATTACCGTGAAGAGAAACAAGAAAGCGAGAAAGATACAAACTACAAATACACGCGGATGGATACCAGAGGATTTCATCACAAGTACGAGGATTTGGCGTTAGAGTTTTTTTGTGCGAATTTCGCTCAAAAAAGTGAGTTCATCGGCATTCTCAAAGCTTCGGAGTTTAGGCAAATCGTCCAAGGGGTAGACCTTACTATCACGCAATTCATAACCGGTTAAAATCTGAAAGTTTGATTCATCCCCAGTTAAAAACAATACGTATCTCAACCCAGTCTTAGGCATGTCCTGTTCGGCAATTTTGTAGAGGTGCAACTTGCCATTCGGAAACCTTACACGACCGCCATCTCGCTCCACTTCTAAAGCTGTGCCGATGATGAGAGGATTCTTACTAGAGTTCTTCAGAATCTCATTAACTTGAATCGTAAAGACGGAATAAATGCCGCTCTTATCATTTGATAAATACGCATGAGCGTTGGTAACTTGGCCGACAATCACCGCTGAACTTTGTTCGAACGGCAACGCTGGCAAGTCACGGTCTACAAAATCTACTCGAACCATACTGTCTGAAACAGCATTGGCATTAACTCGCCACTCGGATTTGTCGTATTTTTTCCCCCTGGCTAGCCGTTGGGCGCGTTCGGCGGCATCAGTAGGTTCTTCTGCGGAATACTCGGCTATTGGAAAGCGCGACTCATCAAAGACTTTCGGCGCGTGTGACCGCGGCTTCTCTTGCTGGCTTAAGCCTGGAACAATAACGACTGCTGCGACGAAAACGAAAAACAAAGGAAGCGTAAGGAAAAGAGGACGTGTCATAGAGGAACTCCGAGGGCGCATCTATAATCTCTTCGTTACAGAATGTCAAGATTTATTTTGACTAAAAAATTCATACAAAAACTCTTTCATTTTTTTGAACACTCTCATTGTCATAGATGCTTGGCATCGCTAGACGGTTCGATAGAGTTGTAACCCTCCCCAAAACAGGACCATTAAATCCGTTGGTTTGCATTGTTGAGCAAGTCCAGGCGTTAGCACGATAAGAAAGGCCAGCATAACAAGACCAAGTGTTATGAGTTTGATTGGCGTAGTTACAATTCGATGATGCCTGATTGTTATGCTGGGAATCATGAGAATGTCTGCCTGGAACCCGGAGGTCAATCCAAAATGGCGCTGAGTTTTCGCCGCCTCCTAAGGGTCGTTAGTTGAGATAATTTAATTGCAACAGCCCGAAGATTTAGGCCATCGCTCAGCATACAAGCGAAGCTCTCCAAGCAAGCTATCTATGCTCTTATACTCAATTTCCTTCGCGACGTGGTCAGTGGGTCGAGCATGTGGCTTGACTTTGCCGTCACTGGCGAGTTCAAACAAGCCTTGAGGGCCGCCCGTTAGCAAGAAGATCTCGCTGCCGTTCCGGTTCGCGTATAGGAACAGAATGTATCTCTTGCCATTCTGCATTCGTTCAAAGTCCGGGGTTTGAATCTCTGCACTTGTCCCGTCCTCAAACTCCACCCGTCCACCCATCATGCTAACCTCCACGATGTTATTCGCAGCGAGATTGCCCTTGACTACATTCTCCACATTGACCTTGTAATTCGTGGTAATCTGATCGCCCGCGGGCGAAAGCTGCACAATACTCGTTTGAGGCACTCCTACAATAACGGCCGCACTCCTCTTTGTGAGCTCTTCGAGATTGAAGTTCGCCCAATCCCAGTTGGGATCTGCCGTACCTACGTAATGACCTTTCAATTTGGCTGCTTCGCGATAGCCGCCCCGTCTTATTGCCTCCACCAACTTTTTGGCTTCACTCTTTTCGCGAGACTTTTGAGGTTGGCTTTGAGTTACGCTAGTAATGGCGTTCGTGAAAATGAGCCCAAAGACAAATAGAATTGTGAGAATTACGATTGGCGATAGTTTGCTTCTGAGTCTCACTTTGATTCTCCTTATGAAGAATGTCGAGGTTAGGGAGCCTAACCCGCATTATTCAGAGGCGAGTCAATCAAAACCCGTCAAGCCAAAGCGGCTGATGCTCTGATAACAATTCCAGGGGAGTCAACGCCCCTCCGTTGTGACCATGGCTATTGCTCTTTGTTGGGGTGTGTAAAGCTCTTGGCTTCCCGTTCAAGCAAAACCAATTCTTTCATTCGATGCAAGATTTTAAGCATATAGATTACGTTTGTGGTAGCCTTGATTCGTCCAATAAAACAAAGACCGGCACGCTTTGGGAGCCTATGCCGGTCTTGTCCCGCCACGCTCACCCTTTTGACGTGGCGGATTAGGGACACTTTGGTTCCAACAAAACCAAAGCGTCCACCGGAGATGCACGCCGCTAAAGTGCATCTCCAGCTCTTATTCGTTACGCGAACTGTCCACTACTTCCACGCCTTTACTCTTCGTCGCGCGCCGGTGAATCGGCGAACGCGCTTTCAGCAGATCGTGGTGGCGTGAACCGATCACATAAGCGAGTCCCTGATAAGTCATCCCCAGCAAATTGGCGGCATGCGTGACACTGCCGTTTGCCTGCGCCAGCGCTTGGCCAATCAAGCCGGCTTCGAATTTCAGGACTTCAAGCGGGAAAGTGCAGGGCGTGTTGAATACGATCTCGGTGGCGACTTCGGGTTTCAATTCACCACGGATGTTGGCGAACACTTTGCGCGCGGCGACATTCAGCCGCAGCAGAATGTCCTGGCTCTGCGATTTCGCCAGCCATTCACTGGCGCGATCATAGGCAGCGTACAACGTCTCTGCGGGAAGATCGTCCAACTCTTCGATCAACGTAAGTGCAGCCAGGCCGGCCTTGTTCAAAGCACCCACCTGGTGTCCAATCTCAATGGCTTTCTGAAAAGTAAACTGCGCACGTTCAGTTTGTTTTAAGCGCGCGATAGCAATGCCATGAGTGATGAGGCCATCCGCCAGCAGGCATTGGTGCCCGCTCTTTTCCAGGACGCGCACAGCGCTGCGCGCAACCGCTTCAGCCTCTTTGAACTTCTTCTCCGCAATCAGAACCTGCGCGCGTGTGTCGTCGATCTGGGCTACACCGACTTTGTCTCTAACGCGTACTCTCAAGCGCCGGGCTTGTTCTAGATAACCGTGCGCTTCCTTTAGGCGACCAAGCTTATATAGAAGAAACCCGAGATTGTTTTTAACATCAGCGCGGAAAGGATTGTTACGAGCCAATTTGAAGAAATGATCCGCCTTCTCGTACTCATTAAGTGCCCGTTGTATGTAGTCTTCTCTGTTTTCCGCGGTAGCGATCTTTCGCAGTACGATAGCTAGTTGGTTGTGATAGGTTCCTCTGATTGTTTGATTAGTGATCTTATTGAACAAAGAAGCGTTTTCGGTGAGGATCCTCAAGGCTTCGCCATAACGCGATGCCGACCATTCGACTACCGCTAAAGCATGTAACGCCGCGGCTCTGGTATTTCCTTCAATAGTAAGCTTCTCAAGGGCTTCGCCCAGCATGATTCGCGCTTCATTCAAAGCCCCTTCGCGCCAATAACAGCAGGCCAATTCAACTCTAGCTGCAGCTATCTTTCTGATGTCTTTGGCGGATTCGTGGAAGGCGATACTTTCCGAGATTAAATTCTTAGCTATCTCCTGAGCCCCTTCTACCTTGTTCTTACTTCCAATCCATCTCGTCAAGATTCCTGTGCACAGTAAGAGCTCCGCAGCGACAGAGGCGTGAAGCCCCTTTGTATCTGGACGCATACCAACTTGTTTCCAGAAAGGCCGCATTATTTGCCGGGCGCCCTCGTAATCTCCCTGATCCTTAAGCTCAATTGCTGCTTGGCATCGGACGAGGACTTCTTCGTTCGCGCTGAGGTGCGCGGTGTTGAGTTTTCGTGAGGTTATCCTCATGAGAATTAGACCCTTCTACGTGAGTGTAAGAGAGCTTGCTAACCTGACGCTTGCGAATATTAGTTGTCCTTCACCCGCCTTGCAAGAACTTCCGGAAATTGCTCTATTCTGTTTTATGTAAGAAGTCTTGCATCCCCACAATTAAGGAGAAAAAAATGAGACGCTTCTTAGCAGCCCTTGCTCTAACGGTCCTGGTGTCTGTCCCGGCGTTCGCAGGAGAGATACCAACGATGGGTACACCGCAGCCTCCGCCACCACCAACCGCGAGTTCAGCAATTCTCGGCGATATACCGTCAGGTGATATAGCGGACTCCCTATCAGACGCCGCCATCTCTGCGCTTCTGACAGCTCTTGGTCTGGCCTCAATTTAAGAGAGGGAAATCGGTAATGGTTTCGAAAGAGAGAACTTTCGTGGCAGGCTGATTTAGTCTAGGCCACACTCACCCTAACATTACCGATTCGCTCTTACGGCTAGGCGCGACAATCTAACTCCATTAGCCGCCTCACGGCAGCAGGGCGTAGTGTGTCTTCGGGTGTAAAGCAAACTAACAGTTTGCTTTACGATTTTGGCTCCAGGATCGTCCCGGCTAAAGGGCGGGAACAAAACCATTCCGCTACTCGTAATGGATCGGAGCACGGAGGTTAATCATGCGCGATCCATTTACCGCAGGCATTCTTAGTTTTTTTATTCCCGGAGTGGGCCAGCTTTACAGCGGCCGCATACTCGCCGGTATTCTCTGGCTAATCATCACGCCCGGCTTTTGGATTGGCAGTGGCGGCACGCTCGGTTGGATCTGTCACATCATCTCCGCCTACACGGCATACTCTTTCGCAAAAGACCATCCGGTTCGCGCCTGATTTTCAAGTGAGCGGCGAGTCTACCTGAACGGAGACTCGCCGCCCCTGGGCATTTCTTTAGTCCCCGTTGGTCCTCCAGCTGGCACCTCAGTTAATTCAATCTCAAACGGCAACGCTAGGGGTGACCACATTGGTTCGTATCTGCGAGCATCGCGGTGGCCCGTGTTATCCTTTCCCCCATCGCTACAAACCTTAAAGAAGAACCCGTTCCGGCGACTGCCGAAACTGACGAAAACCCTTTGCGCGCAGGCATGCGGCTTCAGCGTGTGGCGCCGCCGTGTGTGGTCGTCATCTTCGGCGCCACCGGCGATCTCACGCGCCGCAAACTCCTGCCCGCCCTATACCGTCTCACTCAACAACGATTGATACCGGCAGAGTTTGCGATTCTGGGCACAGCGCGTCACGCGATGAGCGACGACGAATTTCGCGCGGCGATGCAGCAGGCGATAAAAGAATTTGCTGATGAAGATTTTGATGAAGCTACCTGGCAGAGCTTTGCAACCAGGCTTTTCTACAGCGGCGGCGAATTCAACGACGCCGGGCTTTACACCAAACTAAAAAGCAGGCTCGACGAGATAGACAGCGCATGCAACACGCGCGGCAACCGGCTGTTTTACCTGGCAACCGCGCCTGACAACTTCGGATTGATTGCGGGACAACTCGGCACGGCCGATCTCGCGAAACCCAAAGAGGGAGGTTGGACACGCATCATCGTCGAGAAACCCTTCGGCCACGACCTCGAAAGCGCGCGGGGGTTGAACCAGGAATTAGCCGCGGTTTTTGAAGAAAAGCAAATCTTTCGCATCGATCATTATCTCGGTAAAGAGACGGTGCAGAACCTGCTGGTGTTTCGTTTTGCCAACAGCATCTTCGAGCCGCTCTGGAACCGCCAGTACATCGATCACATTCAGATCACCAACGCGGAAGCGATCGGCGTCGAAGGCCGCGGCGCTTACTACGAAAAGGCCGGCGCGCTGCGCGACATGATTCAGAACCATGTGTTTCAGGTGACTTCGTTGATTGCGATGGAGCCGCCGGCGTCCCTTTCGGCAAACGGCGTGCGCGATGAAAAGATTAAGGCGATGCAGTCAGTACGGCCGTTGCCCGTTGAGCGAATCGATAAATTTGCGGTGCGCGGGCAGTATGGACCAGGCACAGTCCTGGGCGACACAGTGCCTGGTTATCGCGAGGAGCCGGGCGTCGATCCTAATTCCTCCACTGAAACGTTTGCCGCGTTGAAGCTGCAGTTCGACAACTGGCGCTGGGCGGGCGTGCCGTTTTATCTCCGTTCGGGCAAACGTTTGCGGAAACACATTACGGAAATTGCGATTCAATTTAAGGACGTGCCGCATCGCTTGTTCACTGACGCCGATGCGCCCTTGCAGCCGAATGTGCTGGTGATTCGCATTCAACCAAACGAAGGCATCACCCTACGCTTCGGCGCGAAGCTGCCGGGCCAGGCGATGCGCATTCGTTCGGTGAATATGGATTTTCGCTACGGCTCTTCGTTTGGTGTGAAACCTCCAGAAGCTTATGAGCGTTTGTTGCTCGATTGCATGTTGGGCGATTCGACGCTTTACGCGCGCCGCGACATGGTTGAGCGCGGTTGGGAAATTGTTTCGCCTATGATCGCCGCATGGCAGCAACCGGCAACTGATTTTCCAAACTACGAGGCGGGTTCGTGGGGACCACAGGCCGCGTTTGAATTGATAGAACGCGATCGCAGGAAGTGGCGAAGACTGTGAAAACAGAGGTCAGAGATCAGAGGTCGGAGGTCAGAAGACAGATTCCTTCCGGACCCCTGATCTCTGACTTCTGACCTCCTCCGGTTGATTATGCAGCAGATCTCATTGGGAAAAACTTTAGACGTTGAAGTCGTCGAGCAGGAACTCGCCGCGCTGTGGCAGGGCAGCACGGACGCGCCGGGTGCTGACGATGAAACCGCCATCCTTCGTGCGCGTGCGGCAAACTTGCTCGTGTTCGTAAGCGATGAAAAGTCGCTGGAGGAGGTTCATAAGTTGTTGCCGGAGTTGACCGCTGCTCATCCCAGTCGCGTCTTGACGATGTTAGGCGAAAGCGAGGCGCCGGATTGCGATATTGAAATGTATGTGTCGGCGCTTAGCCAAAAGGAAAAGCTTGCGAGTCAGAAACGATTGTGCTGCGAAGAGGTAACGCTCAAAGCGCAAGGCAGTTTTGTTGCAGAACTTCCGAGCGCTGCGTTGCCGCTGCTGGTTTCCGACCTGCCGACGTTTCTCTGGTGGCGCAGTGTGGTAGACAGCAGCCAAAAGGTTTTCAGGAATTTGCTGCATGCCTCCGATCGTCTGATCGTCGATTCAGTCGAATTTGCAAAGCCCATCGCCGAGCTGTTGGCGATAAACGAAATTTTCCAAAAAGACTATGGAACGCCAGTTGGCATCAGCGACCTCAACTGGTCCAGGCTCACTTCATGGCGTGGTTTGCTAGCCGACTTTTACGATGTGGCCGAATATCGAACCGCCCTCGACAACATCGACAACGTGCACATTAGTTATGTCGCGCCGCAAGCAGATGCGAACGCGATCGGGCCGCAAGCGCTCCTGATGGCGGGCTGGCTGGCAAGCCGGCTGCAATGGGATGTTTTGGACAAACCCGCGAGCGGCGCCGCTGATGAACGAACGAGTTTTGAATTCAGCAGCAAGCGTGGTCAGACCATCACCGTTGAACTGCACCGCATAAAAGACGCAGCAATCCACCCCGGACGGTTGGCGCACGTTGAATTACAATCCTTGGCCCATGGCAGAAGTTTCAAGGTTGAGCGCAGTGCGGATCGCGAGCGCGTGGTAACTGAAGCGAAGCTCGGTTCAGATGTGCAGGGTGGCCGCGTTTTGCCGGTGCGCAACCGCAGTACGGCACAACTACTCAGCCGCGAGATGGAAATTCTTTGCAACGATCAGATGTATCAGGAAGCAGTAAGTATGGCCGCAAGGATGGTTGACCACTTGTCGTCCGATGTTGGTTAGCGTCGTTCAATCCAAACGCATACCTGAATGCTTGCTTGACGTGAAAAATCTCTGTACCGCTTAAGTACGGCAACTAGTTTCGTTATCGCGCAACAGTCAAAGACTTTCACGGCGCACAGGTTGGACGCTGGGCGTGGGATGTGTTTCTCGTTAGCGGAACATGATCAGCAGCAAAACAGCAAACAGTGAACAGCAAACAGTAAACTGAAATCTTTTCGCTTTACGGTTCACGGTTTACCGTGCTACTGCGGTGGCTTTTTATTTGGCGGTACGGCGCGGGGGATGTCGCCGTCGTCGATCGTTTGCGCGCTTTGCAGTTTCGGTGGGCCACCCAACAAGCCGCCTGGCAATCTTGTCGGTATTTTAACGGTCGCGATCGCCTCGGTGCGCCGCAAGATCGCGCCGCCGCGGCCGGCCACCCAGATGTTGCTGCCGCCGCGATAGGCTACGGAGTAAAGCGGCACGCTGGTAATGCTCGGTTGAATTTCCCAGTTTGCACCAGCGTCTTTGCTGTAAAGAATGCGGCCCTGATCGCCAGTCACAATCACTTCACCGCGCCCGCCTACGGCAACGGAAAACAGATTCCCGCTTAACCCGCTTTCAAGATCTTTCCAGGTGGCGCCACCATCATCGGTGCGCAAAATAATTCCGCGCGCGCCCACGGCGTAACCCCGATTCGCATCGGCGAAAGCCAGCGCGTACAACCACTCTCTCAAATTCTTGTCGACCCGTTTCCAGGTCTCGCCCGCATCCTCCGTTCGCAAAATGGTTCCGCTTGAACCGACTGCAATGCCATGTTGCGGATCAGTGAAGCTAACATCTTCAAGCCAGTTGAAAGTATTTGCTCGCTGATGGCGCCAGGTCTCGCCGCCATCCTCAGTGTGCAGGATGATTCCGCGCGCGCCGACTACCCAACCAACTTCCGGCGTAATAAAGTGAACGCTGAGAAGATCCTCCTGAGCTTCGAGCGGCACTTTGGTCCAGGTAACGCCGCCGTTGCTCGAGCGCAGAATGGTGCCGCGATCGCCAACCGCGATTCCTGTTTTTTGATTAATAAACTGGATCGAGTTTAAGCGGTTGGTGGTGCCCGACGGTCGCACGGTCCAATTTTTTCCGCCTGAGCTGGTGAAAAGAATTTTTCCGCGCCCGCCGACGGCCCAACCGCGCGCGTTGTCAAGGAAGAATAGCTGCGACACGTCATCGCGCCCGCCTTCAGTCAGGCGCCGCCAGGAAAAACCGCCGTCATCCGTGCGCAACACCAGACCATCATCGCCGGCAGCCCAACCGAGCGTCTCATCGGCAAAATAAAGTGTGCTGAGTTTTGGGTTGGTGCGGACATTGACCGGCAACCAGATCGTGCCGCCGTCCGCGGTGCTCAATACGACGCCGCTGTCCCCGGCGGCCCAACCATGCTTTTCATCGGTGAAGAAAACCGAAAACAAATCCGTGTTAACCAGCGAGTTTAAAGCTTGCCAGTTCACGCCGCCGTCATCGGTTTGCAGTATCGTTCCCTGGTACCCGACTACGACCGCGCGTTTCGCGGAGACAAAAGCGACGCCAGTCAAAACTGCATTCGTTAGTCCGGGGTGCGCTTTCCATTCAGCGCCGCCGTCCCTGGTTACCAGCAACGTGCCGCGCGAGCCGACCGCAATGCCAGTCTTGGCGTCGACGAATGAGATCGCGAACAAGTGTGCGCTCGCTTTAGTCTTCTGCGCTTTCCAGGTAAGCCCGCCGTCAGTGGTTACTATGAGTGCACCGAATGTGCCCGCTGCCCAACCGCGCAGCGGATCCTGCGGAGCAAAGGTGACGGCGAACAAGTGGTCCTTCGTTCCGGTTGCCCGGCGCACCCACTTATTGCCGCCGTTGGTGGTTGTCAGAATTACACCGCCGGCGCCGGAAATCACTGCACGCGATTTGTCGTGGACATAGAGACCGTAAAGCGTGGTTGACGCCGGTGAGATTTGCGCATCCCAGGAAAAACCTCCGTTGCGCGTGTGCAAGATAGAGCCGTCGCTGCCAATGGTCCAACCGTGTGTCTTATTCGCCGCAAATTTTATCGAGTGGAGCGCGTTGCCCTGTGGCAAAGGATTTTGCCATTGCCAGGCGGGTAGTTGTTGTTGTTGCGCCTGATTCGCGTTCGCGGCGAATAGCAGCACAAAGAGCAGGATTAAGCGTGCCGCCCCCGGTGGCGCAAACGGAATAGCTTTGGCGATGGGATTGAAGCGCATTAACAGCGGTGAAAGTGTTAGTCGGGGAGATGCTCGGCTAAACAGAAGGCAGAATTATAATGATCGGTCGCGTCGAAAGCGAATGGAGCTGAGTCAGGGCGATGCACCCAAGGTGCCTTTGCACAAAAAAATGCTAATCGTCCAAACCTGGAGCGACGCCGAGTGCGACTTGCCGCCGCACAGTGCGGAATGCCTATGGCTTTCCGCTACGCATTAATAAATCTTCTGGAGGCCCAGCCTCAGGAAAAGGGTGAGTAATCGCTTCCGGAAAGGCCGAGCCTTTCCGCACTGTGCGGCGCCAAGGCGCAATCGGCGTGCGTTCCTGGCCTGTTTCAAAATTAGTCTAAGGCCCACTAAGATTATTTCACGGCCGGCGGGCGATAGCGGCGATCAACTCGCCAACCTCCCGCGCGCGGCCGCAATCGCGCGATGGTTAAAGGATGACAGCTTCCACAGGACAGCCAACGCCCACGCAGGTGTCGATGTTTGGAATTGAAGTTTTGCTGGTCGCACTTCAGCACAGAACTTTCCTGAATGATTGTGGCTTGGTTCGCGAATGCGCCGTCGTTGGATTCCTGTTCCACATAATGCAAATTCACGTACGCTGTCTGCCAGCTCGCAGGCGGACCAGCTAAGGATTCGTCCCTCGCTACTACCAACTCGTTGCCTTCACAGTCGAGGGCCAGACCGGCAGTGACAACAACTTTGCCCGACTGAACTGTGACCTTCAGTCCGGATACAATTCCGAAGCCATGCAAAGCCCGGTTGTGGAGCTTCAGCTTGCCGCGAAAATAATTTTGTTCAAGCGAAAAATCAGCGGCGGTCAGGAGCCGCTCGGAAAAGAACCGCAGCCGCTCAAACCGTTTTAGGTCGCTCATAGGTTCAGTTGCTTTCGGCTTCTACAGCGAGTGGATCGATGTCGCCAACCTTATCGATGGCGGCGCGCAGTATCTCATCATCAACATGGCCCAACGACGCGATCTTACGCGCGGCTTTGTCGACTGCTTCCTGGACCACATGACCGCTGTGGCCACGAGTCCACTCCCAGACGACTTTATGACGCCTGGCGGCCTGGTCTAATCGCTGCCACCAATCGTGATTAGTCTTGCGCCGAAAACGCCCGCCCATTGTTTCTACCACGTACTGCGAGTCGGTAAACAAATGAACACGACAAGGTTCTTTCAGCGACTCAAGGCCCAGCGCCGCAGCCGCAACTTCCGCCTGTTGATTTGTGGCCTGGCCCAGGTAGGTGCCGACGGCGCGCCAAAGCCCGCGATAACCGAGCAACGCCACCGCTGCGGCACGCGTGGAAGATTGCCCATTACCGAGACTCGAGCCATCGCAAAAGATTGTTACCTGCTTTTCTGGCTTAAGCTGGTCCTGCGAATCGCCTTGCTCCCGCGTCATTCAATAGCTCCTTCACTCACAGCGTAACACGATAGCCGCGCAGCCACTGATCAAACCGTCCTTGCTAGTACTAGCGGGTCGTCAATATCTCAGAAAAGAAAAACGCGGTGGATAGCCCCTAAATGGAGGCCAACCCACCGCGTTCCATTTAGCTGAGCCGCTTCGAGCTCGCCCCTTTTATGGTGAGGGCGGGCTGTCGCGATTCAGCGGTGTCGGGGCGCCGTTGGTAACCGGCACCTGGCAATTTTGCGCCGAAGCGCCGGTCGAGCTGGTGTAAATGAAATCATTTTCATTTGCGCCGGTATCTTGAGGATTGCCCGGCGGTCCTATACGAACAAAACTTATTTGTTCGGTAACACCTGGAGTTCCCGAGCACGTCGCCAGACCGTTTCCCTCACGATAGATCGAGCCGGCCGGAAGCGCCGCGAAGCCGACCGCATCGATACGCGCCGCCTCAATGAAGTTCGCCTGATTGCTGGTGCGGAAAAGAGCAAAGCCACCGTTGTCGGCAACGTCCGGCGTCCACATAGCGTCGCTATCTGCAGTACGCACCGGATTTCCCGTCGCGTTACCGCTAAGGCTATAAGGCGCAATGCCTGTGGCCCGCACCTCGTTAGTGATGAGGTAATGGCCGTGCGCCGGTATTACCGTTCCATTTGGAATAAGGGCCAGCGGGTTGATTGTTCCGGCAGGGCTACTGTATACCAGTGTCCAGCCCTCGGAGCCGTCTGTAGTACTAACAGTTATTGGGCTGTTCGTATTGTTAACGAGTTCAACGAACTCATCCCGATGCCCCGCCGGACCGCGCATGCGAAACTCACTGATGATAAGCCCGCTGTTGAACGCATATGGCGCCGTCGTCCCGGTTTTCTATCACCGGGCTGAAGCGGCGGTGCTAATAACATCGCTTCGCGTTTCCCCGCCCGCGCACTCAGTAAGCTGCGAATCACAGCTATCTTCTTTAGATTTCAAATTGACCCAGTGCCGGCAAGCGTTGTGATGGATGACTCACGTCAGTTCGCGTGTAGAATACTTTTCCTTGAATAAATCAATGGCACATTCACACGCTCACACCCCTGCCAACTACGGACGCGCTTTCGCGATTGGTGTCACTCTCAATTTAGCTTTTGTAGTCATCGAAATGATCTACGGCAAGTTGTCTCATTCTCTCGCGCTGGTAGCCGATGCCGGACATAACCTGAGCGATGTACTTGGTTTGGTGTTGGCCTGGGGAGCAATGCTGCTGGCGCGCCGCCAGCCCACTCCGGAACGGACTTATGGATTCCGGCGTTCTTCAATCCTGGCTGCGCTTGTCAACGCGGCAGTGCTGCTAATCAGCGTCGGCGCTATTGCCTGGGAAGCCGTGGGACGGGTCAGTCATCCCAATCCCGTGGCGGAGAAAACAGTAATTGCAGTGGCGTCGATCGGTATTCTTATTAACGCCGGAACAGCATTGATGTTTATGTCAGGACGCAAACGCGATCTAAATATTCGCGGCGCTTTCCTGCATATGGCCACCGATGCCGTCATCTCTCTTGGCGTAGTTTTGACCGGCGTGGCGATGATTGTCACCGGCTGGTTGTGGCTGGACGCGGTTGTGAGTTTGGTGATTGTCGCGCTCATTATTTACAGCACCTGGGGCCTGCTGCGCGATTCGCTCAACCTCGTACTCGATGCAGTACCGGCAGGCATCAATATGAACGACGTTAAGGAATATCTGGCAGGTCTCCCGACGTGCATTGATGTCCATGACCTTCACGTCTGGGGTATGAGCACTACTGAAGCGGCACTTACCGCACACGTCGTTATGGCCCAAACCACTTGCGATGATGCCTTGCTGGCGCAAATCACAAACGAGCTGCACGAAAAATTTGGTATCGAGCACGCAACGGTGCAAGTGGAATTCGGCGACCCAACCTATCCCTGTCGCTGTCGCCTGACACCGGTGTAGGACAGACATTCCGGTCTTTCTTATTCCGTTTTACTTTAATGATCCAGGGGACTTATCACGCCTTTGCCACCGCGGTTGAGGACATGGGTATAAATCATCGTGGTTCGTACATCCTTGTGCCCAAGCAGTTCCTGAACAGTCCTAATATCATAACCATCTTCGAGCAAGTGGGTCGCAAAGCTGTGACGAAAAGTGTGGCAGCTTGCGTGCTTGCTGATACCGGCTCTCATTAGTGCTTTCTTTACGGCCGCCTGGACGGAATTATCAGAAACGTGGTGTCGCCTGACTTTTCCAGTTCGCGGATCAGTTGAGCGCGAAGCGGCTGGAAAAACATATTGCCAGCCCCACTGCCTAGCAGCCTGGGGATATTTTCTTTCCAGCGCATAGGGCAGATAGACGTCTCCAAAGCCAGCCTCCTTGTCGTCTTCATGGAGGAGTTTCACCTTTTGTAGCTGTCGTTCCAGTGACTGCTTCAAAGTAACCGGGAGGAGCGTTATTCGATCCTTCTCACCTTTACCGTCTCTGATGACGATCTGATTATAGCCAAGGTCAATATCCTTAATGCGCAGGCGCAAACATTCCATCAACCGCATGCCGGAACCGTAAAGCAAGCTGGCGATCAGTTGACTAGTTCCCGACATCCCTTCCAGTACCGTCTTCAGCTCAGCACGCGTGAAAACAACCGGTAGTTTCTTTCGTTGTTTGGCACGTTCGATATTGTGGACATACGGCAATTCCCTTTTCAGAACGTCCCGGTAAAGGAATAACAAGGCACTGAGCGCAACCGTTTGCGTTGAAGCTGAAATCTTTGCGTTGACTGCGAGATCCGAAATGAATTCGCGGATTTCCTCCTCTCCCATTTCCAGCGGATGGCGTTTGTGGTGAAACAATATGAAGCGGCGAATCCACTGCACATACGCCTGCTCAGTGCGGACGCTTAAGTGTCTTGCTCGCAATACCGCCCGAACCTGATGCAAGAGTTTTGGCTTCTCTTTTGACGGTTGCGCGGTTACAGACTTGATGAGGCCAGGTTGAGACATGCGGGGTATAATACGCCGCATACGCTACTTAGGCCACACAGTGTGGTCTAATACTTAGTTAGGTGCTAGCAGGTGAATACATGCTCGCTCATGTGATGTTCGGAGGGAGGCGTTATGTCGTTAAAGTTATTGATCTGTCTGGTGCTTACATTATCTTTCATGCTGAGCGCTACTGTCTGCGGCGCTCAATCTGTCAACCGCGTGACAATCCTGGTTGATGCCTTCGGTAAGCCTTCTGCGCTGAAAATGGATTGGGGATTCTCCGCTTTCGTGGAGCATGGCGGGAAGCGTATCTTTTCGACACCGGCAATAACGCAGAGATATTCGCGCGCAACGTCAACGCTTTAGGCGTTGATCTCACCCGGTTAGATTTCGTCGTCATCTCTCACCGGCACGGCGACCACACCGACGGCTTGCGCCATCTCCTGAAGATTAATCCAAAGGTGAAAATCTATACACCGAGCGATGAACACTTCGGCGGGCCGACGCCGCCTCAATTCTACCGCCGCAGTGCCGCCTCACTGCCGCCTCACATGCGCTACTTCGGCGGCGTCCCGCCCAAGAATGTGCCTCACGGCAGCGTGTGGGCCGACGCGAATATCGAGCAGGTGAGCCGCGTGACCGAGATCGTGCCGGGAATCAAACTAATTCCGACGGGGTCTCAGGAGCCGGGCGCTCCACTCCCAGAGCTTTCATTGAGTATCAGGACAACGAAGGGGCCGGTGTTGTTTGTGGGCTGCTCCCACCCCGGCATCGAAAATATCTTAACGGCAGCCTCGGCTGCTAGCGAACGCGTTCACCTCATCTTCGGCGGACTTCATTGGGTTAGCATGCCGGAGGCTGAGATTGAGCGGTTGGCGACGGCGCTTCGTGATAAGTGGAAAGTCGAGGAGGTTGCCCCCGGCCACTGTACAGGGGAGCCGGCCTTTGCGACCCTCCAAAAAACCTTCGGCTCGGGATATCGTTATGCAGGCGTGGGGGCGGTCATGGATATTCCGCGATGACGGCGCACCTAACAAGGCCATGCAGCCGACCGCGAATCAGCAAGTCTCTCATCGCAAGACTTGTCAGTAGCGGCGTTGTGTGCGCGGCGGCTGATGGCAGGCGTTGGGCGACGGGTTGAATGACCAAAAGAGAATAAAATGAGAAGAGTTTACTTGGCTTCATTAATGTTGTTGTCGTGCCTGGCCTTACCTGATGCAACGACTGCGCAGTCCCAGCCTCAACATCTTGGAAGCATTAGCGGTAGAGTGTTCGACTCTGAGAGCAAGCCTGCGTTTCAAATGGAAGTCCGGGTTATGAAAGCTGATCTCGTTGAGGCAGATCCCGAAGCTATCTTCGCCGAAAATAGAAGTTTCACTTACGTAAATCAAGATGGTAGCTACGAACTCAAATACCTGGCGCCTGGCCGTTACATCCTTGCAGTGAACGCTGATCACCGCTTCCCATACCTCGTGACCTACTATCCCGGGATAAATCAAGTGGGTAACACCGCGATAGTCACAGTCCAACAAAACCAGCAGACTGGGAAAATAGATGTTCTGCTGAATCGCCCTTCATTAACTCAGCGGGTTATCGAGGGCACAGCAATTTGGGAGGATGGTAACCCGGCCACCAACGTTCTGATTAATCTCGTCTTAGCCAAATATCCCTGGATGGCACCGAGTTCCAGCCTCACGGATAAGGACGGGCGTTTTAAGTTATATGGTTTTGAACATATCAAGTATCTCGCCAAGGTTGCCGACTATACGAGGGACAAAAAGATGCGTGTTGAACCAGTGGAAGTGTCACCCAAAGTTGGGATGAAGCCAGTTAGGCTTGTTCTCCGTTCACCTTGACGGTGCATTGATCTGCATCGCTGTCGCCCAACAAAGCCTTGCAGCTGACGGCGCGATAGCATGTTTCTCAAGTGATCTTTTTTTCCTTCAGCTTGGATGCTGGTCGCGCGCCGCAGCTGAAGGCCATCAACGTTAGACGCTTCCATTGACTTCAGCTTTGCTTTGAAATAAAAGGCAAGGTGCTTTTCGGTAACCTGCCGGTATTCTCCGGCCACCTTCTAAAAAGGAGCTAGTATGAAAAAAACAACCTTTATTTGCGCGCTGCTGTTGGCTCTTGTGTTGCCCGCTCTTGTAGTAGGCCAGGGAAGAACAAAGAGTAAAGGAACACAAGCAGGAGGCGTTGAGCAGCAACTCAAGCAGATGGAAGACGACTGGGCGAAAGCGATAAAGGATAAAGAGGCCGCCACGCTCAGACGCATCATCGCCGAGGATTGGGTTGGCACAGATGATAA
>JBPCLZ010000038.1:0-23041 GCA_051002775.1 Pyrinomonadaceae bacterium
GCTTATTCAAACTCCAAGTAACCTCTAACCTGGCTTAGTTCAACACAGAATTGTGTGGCGGCTTCCTCTTCCCTCACTGCTCCCATTCGCTCAACGCCCCACACTAATTCTTAATACGTTGGGCGGCTCGTGCAAGAACTTCAGGCGCTCTTGTTCTTTTCATCCCAGATCATCGGCTCCCACAACTCCACCTTGTTCCCCTCAGGGTCCATCACCCACGCGAACCTCCCGTTTTCATGAGACTCGGGGCCTTGGATGATTTCGACCCCGCCCGCGCGGAGCTGCGCGATCATCTCTCCGAGATCGTCAACCCGGTAGTTGATCATAAAAGATGAGTCGCTGGGGTTGAACCACTGGCTTTCTTTTTCTGCGATGTGCCACACGGTGAGCCCCTTATCCTCGGCCTTGTCGTCCGGCCATCTCAGGACGGCACCGCCAAAGCTCTCTAGTGGAATGCCCAGGTGCTCCTGATACCAAGCCGCAAGCGCGGCATGGTCATTTCTGCTCTTGAAAAAGACCCCACCGATCCCGGTAATTCTCGCCATCGTTGCCTCCGTGTAGAAATGCTAATGCTTTTAGCCGCCCAACGTTTGAGTTGACCGGGCGGCGCGATTTAACTCAAGCCGCTTTCTTTTCTTGGCGTCCTTCTTCTCGCGTTCATACTCTGCCTGTCGCTTATCTATCTCACTTTTAGGGACAGAGATGAGTTGCTTTGCAAGTCTCTCGAAGTTTGCGTATTCTTCTGATTTTGGTTCAGATGCCTTTGCTTTCTTCATAGTGCGGGGATTCTCTTACAATAAACCGTGACAAAATAGCCTCTTTTCGATAGGCTTCGCGGCCATGCTGGATGCTCCCTTCACCGAAGCGGACGTTAAACTTACGAAGCCACAGACTAAAGTCTATGCCACCAAGACTACTTACTTGGTTGCTTGATTCGCAGCAATGCCGAGTTCAAATCCATTTCCGCCACCGGAATCACTTCCACCTGCGGAAACTGTTTGCGCAATGCCGGCAAAAATTCCTTAGCGTTGCCCACCACGATGATGCTCGCGTTGCTGGCGGCGAGATGCGCGCCCGCAAATTTTTGCACGTCGCTCGCCGTAATCCCCTGCACGTTTGTGATGTAACGGTTTATCTCGTCAAAGCCGATGCCATAAAGGGCGAGCGACGCTACTTGCGAGACGAGACCCGAAGCCGTTTCCAAATTACGCGCGAAGTTTCCCACCACGACCGCCTTTCGCGGCGTCAGCTCGAGGTCCGGAACGGAAGCCGATGACAAACGATTAATTTCCGACAACAATAATCCGGCTACTTCAGCAGCCGATTGGTTTTTGGTTTGAGCCGAAGCCAGGAATGGCCCAACCTCGCGACGCGTATCCAGCGTACTCCCGGCGCCGTAGCTAAGCCCGCGTTTAATTCGAATCTCCTGATTCAAGCGACCGGAATATCCGCTCAGCATCGAGTTGGCAACCAGACCCTGGTAATAATCGGGATCCTTGCGTCGAATTCCCGTGCGCGCCAGCAACACCGCAGCCTGACCAGCATCGGGTTTATCGATGACTACGACGCGTGGACTGGCGGACACGGGCAGTTTGCCGGCCGGTAATGCCGGTAAGGCAGTGCTCGGCTTTGCCCAGTCTCCAAAATACTGCTGCGCCAGCTTGAATGCATTCGCAGCTTTCACGTCGCCACCCAACACGAGAATGGCATTGTCAGGACGATAGAAGCGGCCGTGGTGAGTCACTACGTCTTTGCGATTTAGTCTGGCGATCGACTGGGGCGTGCCGGCCAACGGTTGGCCGTAAGGCGCATCGCCAAACACCACGCGCGCCGCGACATAACGCGCGATTGAACCTGGTTGGCCCAACTCCACCGTCAGGTCGTCCAGCGTTTGCTGTCGAAGCCGCTCCACCTCGTCTTCTTTGAAAGTGGGTCGCCGCACTACATCCGCCAGAATTTCCAGCGCCGGTCCAATCTTCGCAGACATTACGTTCACACCAACCCGCGACGAGTCCCAACGCGCGGCCGCCTCAAGCGATCCACCGAGAGCTTCGATGGCTTCAGCGATCTGAGTTGCGCTGCGTTTCTCAGTACCTTTGGTTAGCAGATCAGCAGTCATGTTGCTGAGTCCCGCCAACTCGGGTGGATCAACTTCGGCGCCGTTTGTAAGTAACAGTTGAGCGGCAACCAGCGGACTACCACGCCGTTCAACTACAATCACGCGCAGTCCGTTCGCCAGCGTCTTCTCGACGGGTTTCGGAAACTGCGCTGAGCGTGGCGGCGCCGGCGGTGGAGGCGTCGCCTGTGGAGTCGCCGACTGGGCGTTGGCGCCCAATGGAGCGCCGAGAACAACTACAAGGAGAACCAGGGAAAGAATTGCCGCGTTACAAAGTCTATGGATTCTCATCGTCCTTGTCCTCCCGCTACCCAATCCGCTCGATCAGCCGGATTTTTTAAGTAGCTCGTTGATTGCTCCACCTTAGGCAAGTAGTAAATGACCAGCCGGTTCGCCGCCGTGAAATATTTTTTCATGACACGCTGAACGTCCGCCGCACTGACCTTCTGCAGTAAATTCAGATCCGTGTTGACTCGGTTAGGATCGCCGAACAACACTGCCGCCTCACCCAGGGATAGTGCTTTGCCGTTACTCGTTTCACGCTGCCGCACTTCGTTTGTGACAAGCTGATTCTTGGCTTTATCAAGTTCCGCAGCCCCAACCGGCGCATTCTGCATTTTTGCGATCTCGGCTAACAAAGCGCGCTCCCCTTCTTCAGGCTTCTTGCCACTGGCGAGTATTAGGTTGAAATAAAAAATGCTGGCGTCTTCGCGCAAATCCGGAGTGGCGTCGGCACTCTGCGCGACTTGCTGCTCATAAATAAGAGATCGATAGAGCCGGGAAGATTCACCCTGCGCGAGAATTGTCGCGGCCACGCGCAACGCAGCAGTGTCGGGATCTTTCTCCGCAGGCGTCAGGTAAGTGAGTGCTATCGCCGGCAAGGGCACATTGGACGCGTAATGCGTAATGCGCCGCTCCGCTATCCGCTCCGGTTCCTTTACGGTAACGCGCGGTAGCGCAATGTTGGGCTTTGCAATGGGCGCCAGATATTTGTCGACCCACGCGTCGAGTTGTTTTGGATCGAAATCGCCGGCCACTACCAGCGTGGCATTGTCAGGACGGTAATAGGTCGAGTGAAACGCGCGCACGTTTTCAATTGAGGCGGCGTCGAGATCCTCAATACTGCCGATAGTCGGTCGCTTGTAGGGATGGGCAATGAACGACTGCTGCTCGATCAAGTAATCCAGCATTCCATAAGGCGGCGCGAGATAACTCTGTCGAAACTCTTCCTGGACAACGCTACGCTCCGATTTGAAGTTCGGCTCGTCTACAGTCAGTCCTGATAAGCGATCGGCTTCGGCCCACAACAGTGTCTCGAGATAGTTGGAAGGAACTACTTCGTAATAGACCGTCACATCAGCATTGGTGAACGCGTTATTAAAGCCGCCCACGTCTTCCGTAAGCCGGTCCATCATCTCGGACTTCATGTTCTTCGTCGCCTTAAACATGATGTGCTCGAACAAATGTGCGAAGCCGCTGCGGCCCGTCGGGTCGTCTTTTGATCCCACGTGATACCAAACCTGGATTGCCACCGTTGGGCTGGAATGGTCTGGAGCGCTCAGCACCCTCATGCCGTTTTCAAGGCGCCGGTCCTTGAAGGAAATTTTTGGCATAGAGCCCTGTGCCCGCAAGATCTCCACGCAACCAAGTGTGGTCGCAAAGATTGCGGCGAGCATAAACACACGTACAAATTTTTGTTTCATCAAGTTAACTCCAAAAATATGGATTAGTCAGAAGGGGTGCTCGCTGATCACTATATGGTTCGTGTTGCGCATGTACGCAGCACGCAGGGCGGGGGTTTCATCCAGTTCAATCAAGATCAAGGGGATTTCGATAAGGTTTATCCTTATCTTTCTCGGCGCGCTTCATCGCGTCCTGGAACTTTTCTTCCAGAATACGATCGCGATTTTTCATCGAATTGAGTTCCTGAGCAAATATCTGTTCGCGCACCTGCTTCTGCTTGTCCAATCCCTTCACCATCTCGTCGAACGAAGCCAGCGGCTTGCTTTTCTCTTCGTGCGAAATGAGCGCTCCGGTTTCCGAATCAATTTCCAGCGTCGCCTCGCAGCACGGACAGATAACAGTGAAACGCGTCGTGTCAGCCATACCCACTCCGAACTCAGAACATTAGAAGCACAAGTATAACATGACCACGAGAAGTGTCGCGGCCGGCAACAGCTCGCGCGCTAGTGTCCTAATTCGAAGTTCTCTGCTCGCTTTTGCTGAACGTGCTTGGTTTCTTCCCTTCCCTTTGGGAGGTTTGGTGAGGGTGCGAAGCTTGTCGCGCACAAGCCCTCTCCAAACCCTCTCCCAAAAGGGAGAGGGAGAAAGATTTCAAAATATGAACTTTAAAGTTTGTGCAGTACCTTGCCCCAGCGGCCGAAAACGAAAAGGGTGGCATTCGCGCCACCCCTTTTTCTGCTATGTATAAACCATTTTTGAGCCTAAGGCGTAACTACTTTTTTGATGGCCCTACCAGTCTTTTTTGCACCTTCTCCGGTTTTCTCAACAACGGTCTTTGCGCCTGACGCTGTTTTTTCACCTACCGTCCTCGCCGTATCGACAGTCTTGTCGCCCACCGTCTGCACGCCTTCAACCGTTTTGTCGGCAATGAACCCCACGGCGTCCGCTATTGCGGTTCCGGTCGCTTCCAGCACATCTTCAGGCTCGTTCTTATTTAGCTCGCGCGCTTCGCCGCTCGGCGCATAAACGGTGACGGTCCTTTTTCCATCCCGGGTTGTAACAACAACCTTCGAGACGCGCGGGTTGTTATGAAATACGCGCGTCTCAGTTTTTACGCCATTGGGATCAACCGTGGTGATGATCTCGGAACCGTCTGGTCCCATACGCGTATTGTTGCTGGCAACCACTTCGGCTGCGTTCGCATTTGTATTGGCATTATCATTGGTGGTGTTGCAACCACTGACACCCAGGGCCAAGATTGCAACCGCAACCGACGAAAAAATTCTTTTGTTCACTATTTGCCTCCTAAAAACCTTTACCTGCTCCATTTGCAAATGATCTGGGGCAAGCAATGTGCCACCCCACGCCAATCTAATGCTCATCACTTTGCACGTCGTTCGCCCCAATTAACTCGAAGCGACGACAAAAAACATACGGGTAGCCAACGGATTCGTTCGATAGTGGGTCAGTTTCGGCCCACCGAAGAAACGCAGAATTTTCAACCAAGGACGTCGTTTTTAGGCTAATATTCCAGCCGCTAGCATCAACAATTTCACACTTGCCTTTTCAAGGAGCTTATCAAGATGGATTCTGCCCCAACGCTGTGGGTCATTATTGGCCTGGTCATACTGCTGCTGTTTTTTGTCGTCCTGATTGTCGGGGTGGGGTTGGCGATCTTTTTCATTTCGCGAAAGCGTCGCAAAGCGCAACTCGCTCCCGCGTCCGCCGGAACTCCCAGCTCATTTGACGTAGCCGCCGCGCCGGAGTCTGATCTCCTGGCGGCAACTCCTGCATTTGACTCCGCGGCGCCTGCTTTTGAATCTGCTCCGCCACTTGATTCCGCTTCGCCGGCATCAGAGCCAGCCACCTCTTACCAAGAAGCAAGCCCGGTTGACGCTGCCGCTGATTTCCAGCCGGCTCCGGAATCGGGCTCACTCGATTTCGATCCGTTCCGAACGGTCGCGATTACACGCGAGAAGACGGTCACGATCAGCTACGGAACAATAAACTTTACTTCAGGTGTTTTAGCGGGACAGCAATTTGAGGTGAAGCCGGAAGGTGCCTACATTGGCCGTGAAGGAAGTCTGTCGCAAATCGTCGTTTCCGATCCTCGTATTTCTAAACGTCACCTATGGATTGGCGTGAAGGATGGCGTCGTCAAGATTGTCGATCAGGATTCCCGCAACGGCACGTTCATAAACGATCCGAAAGCGGACCGCGTCACCGAGGCGCCATTGAACTCAGGTGACACGGTCATCATGGGAGAATCAGACGTCGCCCGTTTTGAATATCACAGTTGAGTTCCAGTTCCTTAGCAGCGCAGATTCTGAGGCGAGTTGAAGCGGAACTCGTAACTCGCTTCTGTTAACTCACAACGCTCGGCACATTTCGGTCCAGGGTGTGGACAGCGCTTTCTTCAGCGAGAAGCGGATTTCGGAAAAATTCCAATCCTTGCGCTGCCATATTGAACCGTCCGCATATTCCACCCGGTTAATAATAACCTTTTCCAGAAAACGTTTTCCTGAGTCGTTGGCTAGAGTTTGCGCGCTGACTACATCACTTGGTCCAGCCAGACTGGATGCCTGAAGTTGTTTCTCTTTGCCCGATTTTAATCCTACCCCACAAAGAAACTGGTGACGCGTTGGTTTCGCGGGATTCGCTGGATCGATGAATTGATACTCCCAAAAAACAACATCGATCGCTTTCTTGCTGCCGTTTGCGACTTTCACTTCATAAGCAAACGTATCAAACGATTTCGGCGGCGGTGTGCGTGATTCCTGCACGATCTTTTCAATGGCTTCTCTGCGACCGTCGATTGTGTCTTCATTCGGATCGCGCTGTCCGACAGGCATATTGACCCTTGCATTTCGTGGGTAGTTTTTGTTATCCGCAATCATCTCGCGAGCCGGCGCACCACCAGTCGGCTCCGTTTTCACCGTTTTGCGGATCCTGTTCCAATGGAAGCCCAGCACGAGCACTAGCGGCGCCTCAGCAGGCCTCGCTGTTTCCCTGGGCGGCGTCGCATTCTGGGCTTGTGACAACATCACTAGCATTAACGGCAAGAGTAAAAGAGTTGGCATTGCTTTTCTCACACTCAATTGAGTAACGCCGGTATGGCGCTTCAATTGGAAAAGATCTGGAGCGGGCGACGAGGATCGAACTCGCAACTTTCAGCTTGGGAAGCTGACACTCTACCATTGAGTTACGCCCGCAACGAGAAGAATGAAGCAAAAGTATGAACGATGAAAAAGTTTACTTCAAGTACTTTTCAACCAAATCGGTCCAACGGCCCTGCGACTTGAGAATGATTTCAATAACTTCGCGCACCGCGCCGCGCCCACCTCTTGCTTGCGTTATGTAATGGGCCGCAGCGCGTGTTTCCTCGGCTGCATCGGCAACGGCAACCGCGAATTCAGACCGTCTCATCAGCGGTATGTCGCTCAAGTCATCTCCGACGAAAGCGACCTCTTCTTCCTTTACTCCAGCAGAGCGCAGGACTTCTTCGAAGGCCGCCACTTTTTGCTCGTTTCCTTGCTGCAAAAACTCGATGCCCAACTCCTCGGCGCGGCGCGCCAGGGCAGTCGAGCTGCGGCCGGTGATGATGCCAGCGCGCAACCCGGCGCGGCGCAACAATTCAAGGCCCAAACCATCCTTCGTATTGAAGCTCTTATGCTCGTCGCCGTTTTCCAGTAGCCAAAGTCGCCCATCGGTGAGCACGCCGTCGCAATCCAGCAAGAGCAGTTTGATGCGCGACGCACGGCGCTCAATAGTAGCCAGATCTTCCATAAGATTAAAATCGAACTAGTCGCGGCCTTTCTGATTATGAAGATTTTCCATTTGTGTTTTAGGATTCGCGAAATTCAGTTTTGGAAATGCAACGGTTGACTATGAGCTGATAAATCGGAGGTCTATGGATGATCACCCTGAGAAACCTGCTTAATGCAGAACCGCGAGCGGTAGCGACCGGATGCCAGCATTCACTCTTGATGGCGCGCGCGTACTTTAATTCATCGTCGACCGAAGCGCTACCGCTCGCGGTTCTGCATTGAGCGCGCAGATTGCTAGCGTCTGCCTAAGACCATTCTGATCCGTGTTGATCTAATACTAATTCGAACCTGAATGCACCAATGAAAAATGGTAAATAGTTTCAAGTGCAACAGCCGGCTTATCTGCATTCTTCCCCTTCCCTTTGTGAAGGGGAAAGAGGGGAAGGGCGTTAGCGACGTAGGGCCCTCTCCCCGACCCTCTCCCAAAGGGAGGGGGAGATGAGACCTGATCCAATCACTTCAGAATGTCTCGGAACTCGAAATGAGATCTGTCGCACTTCCAAATTGAATTCGCGAGTGGCAAATGAAAATGACAAATCGCTTCCGGATCGCTTTCGTTGAATCACAAGATTCGAAGGCAGACAAGAAGGTCTGTCCTACCTAACTTCAAACAAATCTATGCCAACCAGTTTCCAGTTGCCGTTACTGCGCGAAAGAATGTAAAGCGCGGTACCAGATTGTTCTTTCCCTAATTCCTTGGTCTCCAGACTGACATCGGCGGCGAACAAATCTGCGTCCCATTGTTCGGTGCGCAGCACCTTCGTGGTCCAGATCTCTGGTTGCGTTCCCACTATGCCACCAATGAATCGCAACAGTTCGCCACTAACCACGCGCGGTTCCAATTCTGCTTTCTTGCCGCTGACAATTGCCTGGTCCAACTGACCGATGAAACTGCGGACCGCTGGATCCACCTGTAAAATGTTGGCGGCCGATTCAGCCCTGATCCGGCCATTTCGACCCGCCAGCGATGAAGCGTATTCCGCCTCCGCCCTCACCGCTTCGTTGAAGCGCCTGGCCGCCTCCGCCGCCTGCCCTTTCTTCAAGCTGATTTCACCCAAGCCAATGTTCGCCCAGGCAATGGCAGCCGGTGTGGGCAGCGGCAGTTCAAGAAGAGCGCGGAAAAGCTTCTCTGCGTCATCGATCCGGTTCTGGCCCAGCAGCGCACGCGCCAGCAGGATGCTTGCCTCTTGCATTCGCGGTGTACTTGCAAGTATCTCGCGCGTAGTGGCTTCTGCTTTCACGAAATCCTGCGCGCCTAGTTGGCGTGTTGCTTCATCCAGTGCCTCGCGAGGATTCGGTGAGCGCGGCATCGTATCGTTCGCATAATCCAGTTGCGGATACAATTTTTGCGGATCGATCTCGACGCGCGTGACCCGGGCGGAAGTTTTAAATACTGCTTCGCCAAAGTTTCGAGCCGGAACAGTCACGTCCGCGTAAACTTGTTCACCACTGGCGGTCGTTGCTCTTGCGGTAGTATTTACATCGATCGAACCCAGATTCCGTAACGCTGACACCCAATCGCCGCCACGCTGCTGCGGCAGACCTATCATCAGATCAAGGTCGGTCGCGTTATCGAGCTGCTGGTCCAGCAGAGTTTTGATTGTCTCGCCGCCGCGCGCGCTTATTACGTTTCGCAGCGCCGCGAGCGTTATGCCGGTTTCTTTCCCTGACGCCAGCAGCTCACGGATCATGCTCAGAAAAACATCATGGCCCAACCGCTGATCCATCAGTCGCCAGACCATTGCGCCCTTGTTTGGCACTGAACTGAAATATGTAGGATCCAATGCGGTAACCCGGGCAAGCGGTGCTTCTCTTAACACTACAGCATTGTGGGCCAACCGTTCGTTCAGGCGTTCCATCTCGGCCGCCTGCGGTCCGAATTGTTTCTCAATGAATTGTGCTGCCAGGAATCGCACCAGACCTTCACGCAACACTGCACCGCCATCACCGCGGATCGGCGTCTGCCCGCCAATCCAAAGTCGCGCGACGGCTTCGGAAATCAGCAGCGCCGTGGTCGAGTCCATCTGAGCCCGCCGGAACACTGACTTTTCCAAAAGGACTGTACCGCTCTCGTCAAACCCTGCACCCCGGCGCACAGATACGAGTTGAATCGGAATTGCCGGGGCTGGCCCAAGCAGATTTGCATAGAAAGCCCGGGCACCGGCGGCTAGTGCTATGAGTGCTTCCGCGCGCTTGCGATCCTCCGGCGGCGAACCACGTGTCAGGAATGCTGCTACGTTTCTGTTCTCCGCGCTACCTTCGATTTTCTCCCAATCACCCTGCACCCAGAATGGCTGGCCGTTAAGTGGGTTTTCGTAAATGGTCGCGCCCGCTGGATCCTTTTTTTCCACCCCAGCACTGATAACGCCTGCGCCGTTCACAAGCAGTCGCACCGGGGCGGTGTCGGCGCCCCTCGCTGTGAAAGGCGTGCTCGGAGCGGGATACCAAAACGACATTGGCAAAAATTGAGAGCCGATTGACGAGATTGAAGCGAGGCCAGTGTTGCTTTCAAGGGGCAACTCATAACTTAAGCTCAATGCCAGCGAGCCGTTGGGCGCAACTGTCACCGGCAAAGTCACGGTAACCCTCTGCAGGTTGCCGTAACTCTCTGAGACGGTGCGAAAGTTGGCGCTGGCGCCCCCCACCGTTGCGCTTTTGATCTTGGCCTTTGCATTGATGCGCGCGGTGAATGAAGAACCCGTTCCGCGGCCAACATTCGTTGCCTTCATAAGAGCCGTGGCCGCCAGCACCCGCTGGGCTTGCTGCACGTTGGCGGTGATATCAAAGCTGCTTATTTGCCACGCCGCGCGTGCTTCTTCCTGAGCCGAAGCGGCGGCAGGGAAAAATAGTAAGACAATTGTTGTTAGACAAACTGCGAAGGTTCTTGGCATAGGAAAGAAAATTGGTACGTTTGGAATAGTCGTCTGCGAATAAGTCGGACTGCTGATCAATCCGAGCCCGCGCCCGCGCCCACCGTCGGGCCGGGGTGCATTACCAGTTTATGAATGTCGCGCAACATAAACAGCAAAGCCTCCATGCGTTCAAGGGGTAATGCATTTGGTCCATCGGATGGCGCCCGTTCCGGACAGTCGTGCACTTCCATGAACACTGCATCGACTCCGCAAGCCACACCGGCGCGCGCAAGCGGTTCGATGTACTCGGATTGGCCTCCCGTTGCATCACCGAGCCCGCCCGGAAGTTGCAGCGAGTGGGTAACATCGAAAACTACGGGCACGCCAAATTCGCGCATGATTGGAAACGACCGCATGTCCACGACCAGGTTATTGTAACCAAAGCTAACGCCGCGTTCGGTTAACATCAATTTTTCACAACCAACAGCGCGAGCCTTATCAACAATATTCCGTGCATCATGCGGTGCGAGAAATTGTCCCTTCTTGATGTTTACCGCCAGCCCCGACCGCGCAGCTTCCAAAACGAGATCCGTTTGTCGGGATAAGAACGCAGGAATTTGTAGCACATCGGCTACCTCTGAAACTGACGCTACCTGGGACACTTCGTGAATATCGGTCAGCACCGGCACACCGACTTCTGCCTTAACTTCCCGCAGCACGTCTAGGCCGGCTTCCATCCCGAGACCGCGAAAACTTTTTACTGACGAGCGGTTTGCCTTGTCGAATGAAGACTTGTAGACAAAATCCAGTCCGGCCTTTTGGGCGCGCGACGAACACTCGCGCGCCATCAGCAAAGCGTGTTCTCGCGATTCAATTACGCATGGACCGGCGATGATCGTCAGCCGGCCATCTCCGAAAGTTGTATTCCCGACGTGAAAGGGCTTTACGTGATTGTTTTCAGACATGCGAGCGGAATTGTTTAGAACGGATTCCTGAATACTTTCCTTAATTTTTTCATGACCGAGTTCCCTTTCGAATTGCTGTTCCGGTTTGCGGCCGCAGGCCTCCGGCGCGGCGACGGCGACGTAGAAGGAGAAGGAGAAACGACGGGCGATGGTGACGGCTCAGCAGTAGGACTGGCGCTGGGACTCGGCACCGCCGCAGCGTCAGGAACTGAACTGCGGGATTTGACGGCAACGAGCACTATGGTCAGTACCAGTACGACTGCAACGGCGCCAGCAATCATCAACAACTCGTTGGTAGAGCGTTTCGTAAAGGAGACCGAGAGCCGCGAAAAAGAATGATTGTTCGACTGCGCCGCTGCAGCGGCAGCAACTGGCGGAATTCCTGCTGCCGCCATAACGGAAGGGCTGACCACAGTGATCTCAGTCGCATCACTGCTGGCGGCGCGGCTTTCTCTCAGTTTCGAAATGTCGATGACCAGCCGTCCGGAGGGCGATTCTTTTCCCACGCTTCGCAGCGCCTCTATGTTTGGCGAGCTGGTGATCGCCGCGTGTTCAAGTCCGAGGCGTTCGGCAGTTGCCAGTAACTTCTCGCGAAACTCGGCAGCATTTGCGGGACGATCCTCCGGGCGCTTCTCGAGCGCACTCAGGACCACTCCTTCCAACGCCGGGGGAATCGTTGCCACAAAATCACGCGGACGCCGTGGCAACTCCGAGGTGTGCTTCATCGCAATCGCCAGCGGCGTCGTACCGCTGAAGGGCACCGTGCCCGTCAGCATTTCATAAAGAATCACACCCAGGCTGTACACGTCGGCGGCCGGCGTCAACTCAGCGCCATCACATTGTTCGGGCGACATGTAGCGCGGCGTGCCAATCATCGCGCCGACCTGCGTCAACGCCTTGATGTCATCCTCTTCGAGTGATTCGGCGGCCAGTTTTGCGATTCCAAAATCCAGCACTTTTACAAGCGCCGGCACCTCCGCTCGTTGCACGATAAAAATGTTCGCGGGTTTTAGATCGCGGTGAATGATTCCCGCATCGTGAGCCGCGGCTACTGCGGCCGATATCTGCAGCATTATCGAGACCGACCGAGCGGCGTCTAACGGCGCTTCCTTCGCAAGAATGTCACGCAGCGTACGTCCCTCGAGTAACTCCATGACGATGTAGACATAGCCATCCTGCGTTTGCCCATAGTCTGTAACGGTAACTGCGTTGGTGTGTTGCAGCCTGCCGGCTGCGCGGGCTTCCCGTTGAAACCGCGTGCGCGCTGCTTCATCTTCAAAAAAGCGTGGATTTAAGACTTTGACGGCGACGGGCCGGTCAATAAGCAGATGGCGCGCGCGGTAAACGGTGCCCATGCCGCCGATACCCAGTTGCGCATCCAGACGGTATTTGTCGTCGAGGGTGTGGCCGAGCAAGGGATCGGTGGGTGCCGATCCGGCATTGGTTGAATCTGCCTGGAGTGGCGAGTGGTCCTCGGGACATTTTGCAAAGTCCGATGAGTAGCGCCGTCCGCATGTAGGACATTGAAGCATATGAACTCGATAGCGGGGAGAGCGGGGGGATTATCTCGCAAAACAGAGGGAGATGCACTGACAGCGCCAGTTTATCGAGATGCGCCGCTACATTTGTGCGAAAACTAATAGTGTTTGATTACATTAATCGACTCGCTATCTGGGTCGGTATACTTTGCGTCGCAAAAAAGCGCGCGGCAAGCCCACCTTCTCAGCCTCGAGCTGATTTGGGTTGACGTTATGAGTTAAGCAGGAAAGGCTTTCAATCGGTACGGGATCGCGCAAGTCTAAGAGTCTCTGGGTCGGGAAGGCGGGCTTGCCCCCGCTCTTGAATCCCGGGCAACACATTCTTTTTCACAGTTGAGCATTGAGGCTGCGCTGCTGCTCAGTCAGCACTAGTGACGTTCGCGCGTTCGGGGATCAGCATTTCCGGTTCGCCGTTCTTGTCCATCGATGTTTCGTTGTGAAGCCGGTTCTCGTAAGCAGCGCGCACGAATGATGCAAACAACGGATGGGCGCTGAGCGGTTTTGATTTGTACTCAGGATGAAACTGACAACCTAGAAACCACGGGTGATCCTCTCGCGAAAGCTCGACAATCTCGACAAACTTTCCATCCGGTGAGACACCGCTAAAAGTCAGGCCGGCGCGTTCCAGACTCGCGCGGTATTCAGGATTAAACTCGAAACGGTGACGATGCCGTTCGCTGATTTCGGCCCTGCCGTAAATTTCACGGGCCAATGAATGCTCAGAAAGATTGCAGGGCCAGGCACCCAAACGCATAGTGCCACCCAACTCCTCAACATCAATCAAATCGCGAAGTTTGAAAATCACCGGATAGGGAGTCTCGCTGTCAAACTCCGTGGAATCCGCATCCTTTAAACCACAAACATTTCGAGCGTACTCAATCGACGCTGTCTGCATTCCTAAGCAAATACCAAAATATGGCGTACCACTTTTCCGCGCATAGGTGATGGCCCGAATCATTCCGGCGATACCGCGCTTGCCAAAGCCGCCCGGAACCAGGATCGCGTCAAAGTCGCGCAGGCGCGATTCGTAGTCGTCATCCATCAACTCTTCCGACTCGATCCACTTCACGTCGACGCGCAGTTTGTTCGCCACCCCGCCATGGGTCAGCGCCTCGCGCAGAGATTTATAAGAATCTTCCAACTCTACATACTTGCCGACGATCGCAATAGAAGTTTGTCCCCCGGCGGGTTGCCGGATTGTGCCCACCAGGTCGCGCCATTCGGACAGCTCGGTTTGCGCCGCAAGCGCGCCGAGTCCAAGTTGATTGACGATCAATTCATCCAGGCCCTGCTCATGAAAAGCTAGGGGCACCTCATAAATCGTGTCTACGTCCTGCGCGCTGATGACCGCAGACTCTTTAACGTTACAGAACAACGCGATCTTCGAACGCAAATCATAAGACAGCGGCCGGTCTGATCTACATAAAAGAATGTCGGGTGCGATACCAATCTCACGCAAATCCTTGACGGAGTGCTGCGTGGGTTTTGTTTTTAATTCGCCGGCGGCAGCGATGAACGGCACCAACGTCACGTGAACGAAAAGCGTGTTGCCGGCGCCTTCTTCATTCCCCATCTGCCTGATAGCCTCGAGAAACGGCAGCGATTCAATATCGCCGACTGTGCCGCCAATTTCGACGATGACCACATCGGCATTGTCCTGCTCCGCCACTGCACGCACCGCCTCTTTAATCTCGTTGGTAACGTGCGGTATCACCTGGATAGTCTTGCCGAGGTAGTCGCCACGCCGCTCTTTCTCGATTACTGAGAGATAAATTCTGCCGGTGGTCCAATTGTTCGCCTGCGAAAGACTGGCATGGGTGAAGCGTTCGTAGTGGCCGAGGTCGAGGTCCGTTTCCGCGCCGTCATCAGTGACAAAGACTTCGCCGTGTTGAAACGGAGACATGGTGCCGGGATCAACGTTGATATAAGGATCGAGTTTGATCAGCCCGACTTTCATATTGCGGGCTTCCAGCAGACAGCCGATTGATGAAGCCGCCAGGCCTTTGCCTAAACTCGAAACCACGCCGCCCGTTACAAAAATGTATTTCGGCATTTCTTACTCCTTTTTCTTTCCGCCTCTGTTGCTGCCGTCTGCAGCCGGCTGCCTACTGCTTACTGCCTTCTGCCTTCTGCTCTTCGCCCGCTTCGTCTCCGTCTCCCGTGGCTTGCTTGGCATCAAAGCGACCTTGCTTGAAATCCTCCTGAGCTATCACTGCCTTTGCCGTTGCCGGATCCAGGATCTTTTGTAGGCCTACGAAACCCGCGCTCAACAAACTCGGCGCCTCAGCCGCGCGCTTTTCAAATTCTTCAGTCGTGATCTCATAAGGTCTGCTCAGGTATATAAGAAAGGCCACGGCGCCCGCCACGAGAGTTCCAATTACACCTAATCCAATCCAATCACTCATAAATCAACCCGTTCAGACTTGGACTATGAGGTCTTTACCTCCCACCGAAGCAAGCTAAAGCTCGTACTCTAAACTGCAAGCCTCTTCCTCAACCTTCGAACGTACTCGACTTAAGTCTTCTTCGGTATCGACTCCTATAGATCTCGATGACGCTTCGATGGCTTTGATATCTACACCATGCGCCAGCGCTCGCAGTTGTTCGAGCGATTCCAGCCGTTCCAATTCCGCCTGCGGCCAGCCCGCAAACTGCAGCAAAACATCGCGGCGGTAAACATACAGTCCGGTGTGCTTGCGAAAATGTGACAGTAACGTAGAGTCATTTCGGAGCGCCGCTTCCAAACTGCCATGCCTTCGCACGGCGTCGCGTGGATAAGGCATTGGTGAACGGGAAAAATAGATCGCGCGCCCGCTGTCATCAACCACGATTTTTACAACATCAGGATTCAGGACGTCGGCGGCGGATTCCATTGCTTCCCAGGTGGTCACGATTCCGGCGCGCGCGTCGTTTGTCATCTCATCCACCGCGCGCTCAATGGTGTGCGACGAAATCAATGGTTCATCGCCCTGAACGTTCACAATGATTTCCGCATCCGGCAAAGCAGCCGCAACTTCTGCAATACGGTCGGTTCCGCTCTGGTGATCGCGGCGGGTCATGACGGCTTCGTACCCGGCTAGAGTGACTGCTTCGAATATGCGTGGGTCGTCAGTGGCCACAATTGCGCGATCGACATTTTCGGCCACCAGCGCTCGCTCGACTACACGACAAATCATGGGTTTTCCGGCGATATCAAGCAGGGCTTTGCCGGGCAGACGCGTGGACTCGTAACGAGCGGGAATTATTGCGACGACTCTTGTTTTGTTGTTGATTTGAGGATTTGGACCCGTGTGATTCACGGGGTAACAGATTAGCTTGCGGCACTAATGAATGTCAACGAACGCGCAGTCAAACTTCAACGCCTTGGAGTGCGCCGGCCCGGCGGCGCTTTGGTTATACGCACGTTGCCTCGATCTTAATTCGTTGAAGGCTGCTCAGGAACTTGCGGTATCGCCTGCTGACCCTCAACGCGCACAACTAAAAGTAAATAGGCCTCGGATTGACACGTCACGACACGCGGGCTACCATGCCTCGCTCCATCATCATGCCCCAATGAACTACGAATCAGCTGAATAACTCAGCGCATTTTACTATTCACCCAGTTACGATTTACGATTCACTAATGGGCTTCGCAACTACAGCTATACATAGCGGTCAGGAACCAGACCAGGCCACCGGCTCAGTGACGGTTCCAATTTATCAAACGTCAACCTACGCGCAGGAAGGCCTGGGCAAGAACAAGGGCTATGAATACGCGCGCACGCAGAATCCAACGCGTAGCGCCTTGGAGGCCAACATTGCGGCGCTCGAAGGCGCGCGGTTTGGTTTTGCTTTTGCCTCAGGCATGGCTGCGATCGATGCTACCTTGCGATTAATAAAAGCGGGCGAGCACGTCGTGGTTTCCGACAATACGTATGGCGGCACTTTCCGGCTCTTCACGCGCGTGTTGGCAAATTACAACATCGAGTTTGATTTCGTGGATACCTCAGACTCGCTTAACGTTGAAGCTGCCCTGCGACCCAGCACCAGGATGGTTTTTATTGAGACGCCAACGAACCCGGTGATGATTGTTACCGACCTCAAGGAAGTTTCAGAGATTGCACATCGCGCCGGCGCTCGCGTTGTTTGCGACAACACATTCATGTCGCCTTACCTGCAACGGCCGCTTGAGTTTGGCGCGGACATCGTCGTCCATTCAACAACTAAGTATCTAAACGGGCATTCGGATGGGATTGGCGGCGTCGTAGTTTTAAACGACGAAACCGACGCGGAATGGATCGGGTTTATTCAAAACAGCGCGGGCGCAATACTGTCGCCGCTCGATTCATGGCTGGTCATGCGCGGCACCAAGACACTGGCGTTGCGTATGGAGCAGCACGACAAGTCTGGTCGCGCGGTAGCGGCATTTCTCGAGGAGCACCCGAAGGTTCGAAAGGTTTATTACCCTGGTTCCGCTTCGCATCCGCAGCACGCATTAGCCAAACGCCAGCAGCGTGGATTCGGAGGTATGGTTGCGTTTGACGTCGGCTCACTGGCGGCCGCCCGCGCTGTGCTCGAATCGGTTAAATTGTGCACCCTTGCGGAAAGTCTTGGCGGTGTCGAGACATTGATATCGCATCCGGCAACCATGACCCATGCTTCGGTTGACGCGGCCAAGCGCGAACGGCTGGGCATCACAGATGGGCTGGTTAGAGTGTCAGTGGGGTTGGAAGATACGGATGATATAATTGCCGACCTCGATCAGGCGTTGGATAGTGTATAACCGGATTCTTGCATCATTTTTGCTTTGTAAATGCGAGCTATTGTTTTCGCAAATCCTACACATAGCGTTAAAGCGGTTTGGAAGTGACAGTTAAACTTCGATAGGGGTAGAATCTCGTAGCCTTTTCCGAATCGTCTCACTTTCTATGAACGTTGAGTTGCACGCCAAATCAGATGTAGGTCGGGTCCGTCGCGGTAACGAGGACAATTTTCTAGTGCTCGAACTTTCGCGCCAAACGACATGGACCGGATCTGACGGCACTGCCGCGCCCGAGGAGTTATCCCAGTTTGAGCTCGGCGACAAAGGGCTGGTGCTGGTTGTTTCTGATGGGATGGGCGGCGCACTAGCCGGGGATGTTGCCAGCCGCATGGCTGTTGATTCAGTGCGCGACATGATTCTGGGCGGTGATTCTGAGGACCCCTGCGATCCGGAAGCGCCGCTGGTCGAATGTCTCAAACATGCCACCGTCTACGCCAACCACGCCATACACAATCGCAGCCAGGAAGATTCGCGCTGCGCCGGCATGGGTGCGACCTTCACGGGCGCCGCGATCCATGGCGACTTTCTCGACCTGGTCCAGGTAGGCGACAGCCGCGGCTACATCATTCGCAAAGAGCAAATTCGCCTCGCCACAAAGGACCAGTCACTGGTCCAACAACTTGTCGACGTGGGCCAGATCAGCGAGGCCGAAGCCGAGACGCACATGTTTCGCAATGTGATTCTGCAGGCGCTCGGCGCTCAAGGCGACGTCACACCGGTAACGGGCAGGATACGTTTGCGTCGCGGCGATACTTTGCTGCTGTGTAGCGATGGATTATCGGGAAAGTTGCGTTCGGAAGATATTCAAAACATCGTGTCGAGCAATGAAGATCTTTCGACCGCCTGTGACGAGTTGATTGCTGAAGCGAATAACCGCGGCGGCGAGGACAACATCACAGTGATTCTCGCGCGCTTCAGCGGTGAAGAACTCCAGGAACCTGACAGCGACCGCATTACTATCGAGCTCCCACCCCTCGAAGAAGAAGACATGACTCTGGACGATAGTTACGAATCCGACACTGAACCCCGCTAGGTATTCTTATTTGGAGTGCGGCGGCCTGGCGCCGCTTTGGCCCGTGACACGATACTCCACAATTTCCCGAGCAGCCGTCAACCAATAAGATCGAGCTGACCTCGGTTGAGGCCAAAGCGCCGCCAGGCCGGCGCACTCCAAGGCGTTGAATCTTACCGCCGCTCTACTTGGATTCCTTCCGCCTGAATCAAATCATTCCGATTTAATAAGATCCGCGCTCATCCGTTTTCATCGGCTGAATTCTCAGGCTGTTCTTGCGCGCGCCAATCGACCGCTTCGTCCATGCGCCGTACATAGATCGATGCGCCTTCGACGCTCTCCACTCGCACACGCTCCCCGGCTTCGAGTGCCGTTTCTCCTTCAGCGGGATATGCGGTCCACGTCGAGCCAAAAACCTTAACCGCGCCTTCCTGCATAGCGCCGCGGCTTGAAGAAACCACAGTCCCAATCTTTCCCGGCAGCGCATCGACGCCGCTGCGTAAGGAATCACCAGTATGTTCTCGCGAAAAGTACTTAAGGAAAATTGTGCGTGAGGCCAGCGTCAAACCAACCGAGACGACAGCAAAGATTATGAACTGCACACCCAGGTTGTTGATGCCGATTATGCCGGCAAACGCGGCGGCCAACGCACCAATCCCAAACCACAGCAGCACAAACCCAGACGTGAAAACTTCGGCCACGATTAGGATCGCGCCGAGAATGCACCAGAGGATCCAAATAAGATTGTCCATAGTTTCTTGTAAAGCAAACTGTTAGTTTGCTGAGTGTGGGTTAGCGACTAGCACCGGTTAATCGCAACTAACGATGCTTTGACGAGTATCTCAGGTTGAACGGCACCGAGCCATCGCAAACTAACAGTTTGCTTTACAACTCAACCCTTCATCATGTTCTTCAAAACGAACCAGATGTTCGCCGGTCGTTCAGCCAGGCGGCGCATGAAGTAAGGATACCAGTGTTTGCCATACGGCACGTACACTCGCATGTTATATCCATCTTTTGCCAGTTGCCGCTGTAAATCCCGGCGAATGCCATAAAGCATTTGAAACTCAAACGCTTCTTTACCGATTCCCTGCTTCTGCGCAAAGGCAATAGTGGCCTCAATCATGTGCGGATCGTGCGTCGCGATTCCATGATACACCCCGCTCGCAAGCAACAACTGCATCACCCGCACGTAGTTTTCGTCCGTATCTTTCTTGTCGGGAAAAGCGACTTCCGGCGGCTCATTGTAAGCGCCTTTGCAGATGCGAATGCGGGCCGGCAGTTTTACCAGTTCCTGCGCATCCTGATAGGTGCGCCGCAAATAAGACTGCAAAACGATCCCTACGTCATTCAGGCCAAATTCAACCCGCAAGCGTTTGAAGATATCGATTGTCGCCTGCGTAAAGTTTGAGCCTTCCATGTCGACGCGCACAAAGTTCCCTCGGCGCGCCGCATCCTCAACAACTGCGCGCGCGTTTTTGTAAGCGAGCTCTGGACCGAGCTCCAGACCAAACTGCGAGAGTTTGATCGAGACATTCGAGTTGATTCCCTGTTCGTCGATCTGGGCCAGGATGCGCAGATACTCTCGTACTTCTGCGTCGGCTTCCGCCGGGTTTGCGACTGACTCATTCAGGTGGTCGAAAGATGCGGAACAATGCTCGGCGTTCAGTTCGCGTATTGCGGCAACTGCTTCGTCGACGTTTTCGCCGGCAACAAAGCGCGTCGTCAGCCTCTTGAAGGGACGGAAGCGGGCGGCAAAGTCCTTCAGCCCTTCCTGCCTGGATAAATAGATTAGTGCGCTTCTGGTAACCATGTTTACAGTGTCAAACCAGCTGTCGGCTTGCCGGCGCCAACCAACAGTTTGCCTTACAAAGGCCCATCCTGAAGTGCTGTGTTATTCTTAGCGCGCATTTTCAGGTACTGCTACTGGTCAAGCACTTTTCATGCAATCACCGTTTGAAGGAACCTAACGAATGCGACTCAAGCTGGTATTACTTTGCTCGCTGATAGCCGCTGTCATTGGCGCGGGTGGAGCTATAACGATAATACTGTTTGTGTTTTCGTCACTCACGCCGCTGACGAAACCAGGGGCCCTGGTCTTCTCTACTTTTCTTTTGCCTCTGGTCGCTACACTGATCGCATCGATTTTCGTTTACCGCCATACTGCGCGCCGGCGCAAACTTCAGGCAGCGCTGACTACTCTCATTTCTTTGCTCCTTATTTTAGCCGCCCTTCTACTTGCCTCGATCGTGACTTCGCGCCCGCCCACATCTCAGCCAATAACCCGGATTGCAAAGCCAACGGGAGCTTGAGTCAAACGCAAAATCCTTCCCTACCGCCGGCTGTTAGCCTGAAACGCGTTTTAGCCCGATCTGTTCCTGGACTGGCCGCAGCGCATCGATGACGAAGCGAATATGCTCGTCCATGTCCACACCTAATTCCTCGACGCCCTGACGAATGTCGTCGCGGTTTACCGAGCGCGCAAACGCTTTGTCTTTTAGCTTCTTCTTTACGGAAGACACTTCAAGGTCGTCAAGGCTTTTCGCCGGCCGCACCAAAACGCAGGCCACCAGGAAACCACACAGTTCGTCAGTCGCGAATAACGCACGTGCCATGGCGGTGTCGCGCGGCACGCCGGTGTAGGTGGCATGGCCCATAATCGCGCGAATGAAACGCTCAGAATAGCCGCGCCCGCAAAGTATGTTTGCGCCGGTGAACGGGTGCTGCTCGGCTGTCGGAAACATCTCGTAATCGAAGTCGTGAAGCAGTCCCACCAGTCCCCACTCGTCTTCATCGTCGGCGTCGCCCCCGTATCGCTTGACGCAGGCACGCATCGCCGCTTCTACTGCGAGCGCGTGCTTACGAAGACTATCACCCTTCGTGTATTCGCATAATAATTCCCAGGCGTCGTTTCGATCAGGCATAGTTCGTAAGCTTTTGACAGAAAATAAAGCGTGACTTGTTGGAGCACGGAAAAACTAGCACGAGTGCGCTAGGCAAACAAGAACGTCCGTAACGCGGTGTGAAACTCTTCGTCGCAGCACAATGATGGGAGTTCCTAATGCGACTTTTAACTCGTCCTTGCTGCCGCCTCTAGCATCAATTAGAATTACGCCTGCTCGCCTTTAAGCAATGAGATCTCTATTGCTAGCCGTTCTGGCTGCTTACGTTGTCGCCGCCATTCATGCCGTGCTCGCGTTTATTAACAAACGTCGCGCGCTGCAACGCGTTTCTGAGTTGGCGATGGCAGCCGGTTTCCTGTTGCACACGATTGCGTTGGTTGCCGACTGGATGATTGATGGTCATTATCCGCTCTTTTATCTTCGGGAAACGCTTTCGTTTCTGGCGTGGACACTGGTTGCCAGTTACACGCTGATTATCTATCGCTACCGCGCGCGAACATTTGGCACTTTTATTCTGCCGCTGGTTTCACTGCTGGTTTTCATCGCGGCTGTGACGCGTCCGGTAATCGACAATACACACACAATCGCCGTTCGCAATACCTGGCTCTTCCCCGTGCACACAACGCTCTTATTCTTTGCCTATGCCGCCTTCTTTGTAGTGTTCCTGGCCAGCGTGATGTACCTGCTGCAGGAAAGGGCGCTGAAGTTGAAAACCTTTGGCGCAATTTATCATCGGTTGCCGTCGCTGAGTACAGTTAATGAAATTGCCACCAGCTCGACGGCCATCGGTGTGACACTTTTGACGGTAGGTATCGCGACCGGGATGGTTTGGGCATCGTCTCGCGACGGCCTGTTGTGGCACAATGATCCGAAGGAAATTTTTGCGGCGCTGACCTGGTTGCTGTACGTGTTACTGATCGTTTACCGCTCAACTGCAAGTTGGCGTGGACGAAGAGCAGCCTGGATGGGAATCGCCGGGTTCGCGCTCGTCCTTTGCACTTTCTTTGGCGCCAGAATGATGGGTGGCTACCACGTATTTGGTTAAGCTCGCGAGCGTAGTTCAGAGTCCAAGCTTTGGCGTGTGTCTTCAAGGACGCAAACCATCGCACGTCTGAGTTGTTGGTTTGTTCCCTCCCTTTGGGAGGGGTTAGGGGAGGGTGCGAAGCTTAACGCGCGCAAGCCCTCTCCCCAGCCCTCTCCCAAGGGGAGAGGGAGAAAGAGGGTACAAACCGGTAACATAGTTTACAGAATGAACCGGGCACATGGTTTACATTGCGTCGGCAAGGAGGAGGATGCCGATGCCGTGGAAGGAAACCAGTGCCATGGGCCAGAGAATTCAATTGA
>JBPCLZ010000039.1:0-3414 GCA_051002775.1 Pyrinomonadaceae bacterium
CTTGCATAAAACCAAACGACGCTCGCCGAGTGCCGGGTTTACTTTTCCTCCCTCATCCTTCATCCTTCATCCCTGCGATGAGCCAACCACTCTTCAACTCATTATTCGATGAAGTTGAGCGCCGGCCGCTGACTGTCAGCGAGCTGACTGAATCCGTGCGCAAGGCGATGGAGGCGCGCTTTGCCTCGGTGTGGGTTGAAGGCGAGATCTCAAATTTCAAGGCGCATTCATCTGGCCACTGGTACTTCACAATCAAAGACGAAAACGCTCAACTGCGCGCAAAATGTTTTCGTTCGGCAAACAGTCGCATTCGTTTTCGCCCCACTGACGGGTTGCATGTGCGCGCGCGTGGGCGGCTATCGGTTTATGAGGCGCGCGGCGAATACGAAATGATCGTTGAGGCGCTTGATCCGGTGGGCGCCGGCGCGCTGCAAGTTGCCTTTGAACAACTCCGCGATCGGCTTCAGGCTGAAGGTTTGTTCGCGAATGAGTTAAAACGCACGCTGCCGGTTTTTCCGGGACGAGTTGGAATAGTAACTTCGCCAACCGGCGCCGCTATCCGAGACATTCTCAATGTCATCTCGCGGCGCACACGAACTGTTCATGTACTTTTTTCCCCCGCACGCGTACAGGGAGAAGGCGCCAGCCGCGACATTGCGCGCGCTATCAAACTGATTAACGAACATCATGCAAACGCACAGCGAGACGGACGTACGCTCGAGCTGGTTGACGTGATAATCGTGGGCCGCGGTGGTGGATCGACAGAAGACCTCTGGGCGTTCAACGAGGAAGAGGTGGCGCGCGCGATTCGGGCCTCGGCGATTCCGATCATTTCCGCCGTCGGCCATGAAACTGATTACACCATTGCCGACTTCGTTGCGGATCGCCGCGCGCCTACGCCTTCAGCTGCAGCGGAGTTGGTAGCCGCGCGCGAAGATCAGATGTGCTCGGATCTCACGCGCCTGGGACAAAATCTTGGACGGCTCATGCGCTACCGGATCATGAACGCGCGTACGCTGGTTCAGGAACAGGCTTTTTCACAAGCTTTCGCTGAAGTTCGCAGCCGCCTTCGCGACGCTTCAACTGCAACAAATTCCGCGCAACACCGCCTCGAGATTCTAATGAGCGAGTCGCTGCGCGGCGCTCACTTGCGCGCTGACTCTTTGAATCGCTTCCTGGAACCCGCGCAGTTGCGCTCGCGTTTGACGGAAGCACGGGTTCGCTTTTATTCAGCGTATACTGGTTGCACCTCTGCTATCGAAAGGCGGCGCGGGGCGGCAGAGAAACGTTTCGGGCTGGCAGCGGCGTCGCTTGACGCGCTCTCGCCGCTGGCCGTCTTAAGCCGCGGTTATGCTATCGCCCAACGCGAAGACGGAACGCTTCTGCGTGATGCAAAGTCGGTTTCAATAGGGGACTCAGTTAAAGTTAGGTTAGCGGAGGGAAAAATCAGCGCGAAGGTGCATGGCATTGAAGAAACGTAAGATGGAAGCAGCGCTCTAAAGTCATTCGTGATGTGGCTTCGGCTCTGCCGCCTGATGTGCCGCGGTGGCTATGCCCCGCCGTAGAGCTGCCCTCTTATCTTTCGGGCTACGCCCTTGACGCGACCGTTTGGCCCATTGACCCTGAGGGGAATTGCGTACAAGGGGCATAGCCCCATGACTGATCCAGTTGCTGTCGGCGGGGCATAGCCACCGCCACACATCAGGCGGCAAAGCCGAAACGGACCTGGTCCATGACAGCTGAGGCAAAGCTTGCTGAAGACCAATGCAGGATCTCAAACACTAAATGAAAAACGACGAACAACCAAAAAGTTTTGAAGCATCGCTGGAAGCTCTGGAGGAGATTGTTCACCAACTCGAAGGCGGTGATTTGCCGCTGGAAAAGAGCCTGGAACTTTTTGAGCAGGGCATCAAACTCTCGCGCCAGTGTCAGGAACGTCTGAGCCAGGCTGAGCGCCGCATCGAAGTTCTATTGCGCGACAATCAGGGGCGGCCGGTAGTCAGCGCGTTCGAGGATTCAAAACTAACCACTCCCGCGACTGGCAGCAGCAATGATGAAGACGTCTTCTGAAATGCCGGGCTGGGCGCGCGCTGTTCCCATGCCTGAATTCCTGGTACAGGTACGCCAGATCGTTGACAGCGAACTCGATCGTCTTTTGCCAGCCGAGTTAGTCCCCCCGGAAACAATTCATGCTGCCATTCGTTGGAGCGTTTTTGCGGGTGGTAAACGTTTTCGCCCCGCCTTGCTATTGGCGGCAGGCGAGACTTTTGGCGCGCCGCGCGAATCGCTAATCACAACTGCCTGCGCGCTGGAAATGATTCACACTTATTCTCTCGTCCATGATGACCTACCCTGCATGGACGATGACGATCTGCGGCGCGGACGTCCCACCTGTCATGTGCGGTTTGGTGAAGCGACGGCGATTCTTGCGGGCGATGCGCTGCTAACGTTGGCCTTCAAGACTGTCGCCGAAGACGACAAGCTTTCTCCAACAAACTGCGCTCTCTTAATTTCGGAAATCGCGCGCGCGGCCGGGACACCGGATGGAATGGTGGCGGGTCAGGCTTACGATCTCGAAGCCGAATCGCAGGACGTAGCAACTGAAGAGCTGGAAAGGATTCACCGGCTCAAAACCGGTTCATTGATTGTCGCAGCGACGCGCTGCGGTGCAATCATCGCCGACGCCTCAGATGCTGCACTGGAAGCTGTCACCGATTATGCGGCGCAACTAGGGTTGTTATTTCAGATAACCGATGATCTGCTCGATGTTACCGCGACGGCACAGACGATAGGCAAAACCCCAGGCAAAGATGAACGTTCGCGCAAAGCAACTTATCCCGCGCTTTATGGAATCGAAGCCACTCATGAGCATTTGGCGAGTACGCACGCGGCCGCTTGTGACGCGCTGACGCGTGTAGACAGGCCAACTGAGTTATTGCGATCGATCGCGGATTTCATTCTTGAACGAGACGCATAACGTAAAGCAAACTGTTAGTTTGCGGCGGTTCACAGTCATTCGAGTTGAGCGCTAATGAGCCACCGCAAACTAACAGTTTGCTTTACGGCGAACCTTAGGAAAGTCTGAACAAGTTGTGGAGTGGTTTCTTCCCCTCCCTTTGGGAGGGGTTAGGGGAGGGTGCGAAGCTTAACGCGCTAAACTCCTCTCCCCAATTCTCTCCCAAAGGAAGAGGGAGAAATATTTCAAATTTGAAATTGATCGGACATTTGCACCGAAACCGATGCACTGCTGCTTTTTAGATTTATTAACGCGTTTTCAGCTTATACGACTTGCATAAAACCAAACGACGCTCGCCGAGTGCCGGGTTTACTTTTCCTCCCTCATCCTTCATCCTTCATCCCTGCGATGAGCCAACCACTCTTCAACTCATTATTCGATGAAGTTGAGCGCCGGCC
>JBPCLZ010000040.1:0-4444 GCA_051002775.1 Pyrinomonadaceae bacterium
GTTAAAGTATCTCGACGCCAATTTGCCATCTCATGCCCCTCACAGGGAGTACACCAACGAACAGCGAGTAGAAGTTGTACGGGCATTGATTGCTCACATTCGGGAAGGGCAACCGGTATGGATAAAGCCAAACTTGCCCGCGTCATGGAAATACTCGCAATCGGGCGCGCTCGATATGAAAAGATGTGTGGGAGCAACGATGAGCAGTAAACGGCAACGGTGACAATCCTATCAGCGACTCCGAATCCATCTTGTACCGTAAAAACTTAAAAATCGCTTGGCTGAACCCGGGTCCAAATGGCCGAGTATTTGCTTAGATTTTGTTGCTATTCGCTATTACCGTTTCGTTCGTCCCATTCCTGGCACAACCTCCCATTGCCGAGAACAGCGAAAATTGCTATTCTCCGCAGATGGCGCTCTGCATCGTTTCCTACCTCGATTTTGAGGGGTTAAGACATACCGTTGAAGTTGAGGCAGAGACTCTTTACGAGGCCGGGGCGTTAGCGGTGCGGGCCTTCAAGCAGCACGATTGTGAGCCTCGAGGGTTAACCGAGCTTCATGTTGAGATTCGTACTTCTATTACTCACTCACTAACCGTTCAGAAGCTTCACGCCTGGTTGAACCTTGGATCTAAGACACCGAAAGACGCGGTCCTGAAAGAACGGTTACGAGAATTATTGTAGACGCCACGCCGCTGACCGCTTCCGCATTTCTTCCCGGCCGGCTGCTGTCTTGATTTTCAACCAGGCACGAGTTCTGCCGCTCACGTAAAGGCTATCAGACCTCTTAGCAACCATGCCTTCGAGTCGTCTTTTCTCAAGCTCAGCAAAAAGTCTTTCGCCCTCACCGACTATATGATCTGTGTAACGAACTCTCGCTGTGTTCTGTTTCGGTAGGATCTTTTTTAAGGTCGCCTTTCGGGAAACAAGAGGGCATTGGGTGAGGTCCAGGCCATCTAAATAAATCAAATCAAAAGCGTAATAAACGATCACACACTCAGCAGCAAATCTTCTGGATCGCAGGCCATCAAAACAGGGCACTCCCTTATTATTGAGCGCAACAATTTCACCGTCGAGCACGGCACATTTAGCTTTGATTGATTTAACAATTCCTTGAAGGTCGGGAAATCTTTCTGTCAGACTCTTTCGATTCCGTGAGACAAACCGAATCTTGCCATCTTGCAAAAAGCAGATCGCGCGAAAGCCATCCCACTTCGGCTCAAATAACCATTCTCGGTTTGAGAATGCCTGACGGGTTAGAGTCGGCTGCATCGGCGCCACAACAGACGGGATAGGGTCCAGACCGGACGACCTCATTTCTTGTTTGTGGTCTTCTTCGTCGATCTCTTTGTCGCACGCTTTGCTTGGTCGCCTTGATCTCCATAGCCGGCCTTCACTGTTGTCTTTGCTTTGCCGCGCCTATCTGCGGCCAGAGACCTGCCCACGTCAACAGACTCGCTGAAGGTGCCATCTTCGTTACGCTTGACGTAGCGTTTGTCGGTGCCGGTATTTATTAGTTCACGCTTACCTTTTTTGATCGCCATTTCGGTTCTCCTCTAATATTGAAAATGGCACTCAGTATGCTTGAGCGCAGTGAGTAAGCCAAGAGACTTCTGCTATGTATGGCAGTTCTCACAACCTAATCCGGTGCAGTTTTAGACATTTACGACGTTGAAGTAGAATGAAGCCGCTCTAGCAGCGAAGTGACGCAAGGGAATATCCGCTTCACCCTTAGGGATTATCTTCTGCCCATGCTTGGCAACCTTCGATGAATGACCGGGAGTTGCCACCACATTCATCCGGGTCATGAATGTCATGCGCTTCGGCCCACTCATATCCAGCTTTGTGGCCGCTTCAGTCAACCGTACATTGATGGCCGTGAAAGTACTCTGAGTTCGAGTCTTCTTCGTCACTACTTTCGTCAACTTTTTCGGATTGGGACTCGGCGCTATCAGTTTCCGCCACCTGCTGTGCCGGACGTGCTGATGATCGTGGGAAGTGTGTTGCTGCCTTTAGAGGTTTCGTTCGGATTCTCGCCTTAGTTAATAGGGCAGCTCGTGCTGACATTGCCAAAGCACGCGTCCCAGCCGGACTGGTTCACGATCACGCCTGCCCAATCTGCTGGGTGTCAGGCAGAAACTCATTGAGCTTGAGTGGCACCAGTCTGCGTTTGAAATCATTTCCAATTACTCATTAGGATCACGTCAGAGGTCTCATTGCCTCGCGAGCAAGCAAGTTGTTTACCATGCTATGCGGGAAGCTCGCTAAAACAACGGCATGCACCCGACCGCGAATAGCGCGGCTTTCATCCGTAAACTTGAATGCTTGTTCAGTTGAGTGCGCGGCGGGTGATGCCGGGCGTTAGGCCGCTGGAGGAACGAGCATCTAGGAAGGAGGCGATATGGCAGACACGAATCTGGAACATGTGCTGGATGAATGGGCGAACGCCTGGTCAGCCCACGAGACAGAGAGGCTCGTCGCGCTATTCACCGACGATTGCCTCTACGAAGCGTGGCCTTAGGAGCGGTCAACCGGGGTAAGGCGGAGCTTCAAATCTTTGCTAACCAGACGTTCGCCACGATTCCCGATTTCAAGCTCGACGCTAACGTCTCGAATCAGTCTTTAATCACGAATGTAACCCTTAGATCTACTCGGTACTCCATGATCTTGCCGTTCTCCACAACAACCTTCTGACCTTTAATCCACGCTCCTTTCACATTTTCCAGAGTCTTGTTGGCTCGCTCGATGCCGATCTGAACAGCGTGGTCGAAGCCTTTGGGCGACGAAGCTATAATTTCAGTTACCTTGGCTACCGACATGTTTTCTCCTTTCTTTGTTGTCGTTGTTACCAGGAACCGCCTGCCAATCGGGCCGTATCAACGCTAATGTCGCAGGTCAGATCCGTTTCGTTATCCTTGTCCAAGAGCTTGATTTGGTCCCAGATCCTGTCCATGGCATCCTGAGACGACACAGTTCCTTTAATTAACAGCCTGTCGTCTTGTACATGGAGATTCTGCAACTGCACTTGCTGCTGTTCTATTGCATCCAGCACTGACTGATATTTCGTCTTCAACTCGTTGAATCGCTTTTGTACGTTTGGTTGACTCTGCGCCGCCGAAGCACCGCTACCAAACATCTGATCGAAGAGTCCCATCTTACTGTCCTCCTCAAGGTTTATAGGCTCCCTGATTTCATTTCCAGATTCCTTCTCATTGCGGGAGTATTGCGCCCTCAGGTGCTCGCCAGTGCCATGTTGTATAAGTTTCCCGCACGAAGCAGTTGGCACCGAATTGAGAGCCAGTGTACAGCTCGGTAGCCTCTCCAAGTATTTAGCCCGTGGATGGATCCCTCAACGGTCCATAAACACCAGTGACATTAACTTGCGCCTGATGTCCTTGTACTCAGATCCAGCGCTGAAGAAAGCTCTTTAACCGCAGCTTTTTCATCATCGCTGATCTGTACCCCGCCGATGCCCAGGAAGCCGCCTTCCTTAGATGCTTCCGCCGTCTTTTGCGCAAGCGAAGTCAGCCACTGTTTGTATTCTTCGGCTTCACCTGGTGACTTCTGCGATACTATTGTCAGCGCTCGCTTGCAACCGTCGATCAACGCGGTCCGTACGGCGGCTCTGTCGTTAGGGAGGGCAGGCATATCGGGCTTTCCGCCCTGCGCCTTTATTCCCTCAGCTACAGCCTTGATCAACTCGTTTGATGTTCCGGTCGCAGCATCAATGACTCCTCTGACGACAGCAATTGCTTCCTTCGCTGTCCCTATTGGGCCACTCAAGTCTGATACTGTAACGAGAAGGCCTGCCATTACCGGAGCAGCAGAGATAGTTTTCCACTCTTCGGGAGTGTAATCAGTTTGCTTCGGCATTTTGTCTCTCCTTTCGCGTGGCTCACCACGCTTACTTTTGCGTCACACGAATATCTATCCTTCGGTTACGTCGCCTGCCTTCGGGGGTCGCATTCTCGGCAACGGGAAACTGCTGCCCGTAACTGGGTGACCGTTTCCATTGTGCGAGACTGTCCGATTTTACGACCTGAAGTCTACCATCTTTGTGTTGCCGACGCCTGGCGCAGTCCGCAGAGCCCGGTCGGCCAAAGTCACCTCCACTGAATCGACAAACCACTTGGGGGAACCGCCCCCCTTTGGATCTCCACTCGAACCCCGTCTCCGTCAACCTGCAAAACTCGTTTGCCTTCTCCATCTTGACGGTAGAGTTACGGCAAGCTCGCCGGTGCGCGGGGCATTCAAATCACGTGTCACCTGCTGCACAGTTTGATACCGCTTGTCCGCGTCCTTCGCCAAACACCCGTTTACCACTCTTACCAGTGCTGACGGCATCCGCGGATCAATAGATGAGAGCTCCGGCGGCTGCTCATGCAAAATCGCGCCAATAGTTTCGGCGTCGGTGTTGCGCTGAAAAGCTGCCTGGCCAGTCAACA
>JBPCLZ010000041.1:0-25890 GCA_051002775.1 Pyrinomonadaceae bacterium
GCTGTCTATAATCGGAAGCGACTTCACTCAGCCATCGGCTACCTGCCACCGGCTGAGTTTGAAGCCTCGCTTTCAACACCCTTATGGTCTTAACTAACTGTGTCATTTCAGGGGTGCACTACAGACACTCAAGCCGAGCGGGGGCAAGCCGCCCTTCCCTACCTGCAGCTTCTCTTTCTTGAATCATTCTTTATTGTTCTGTGGAGCCTCAAATCAAATCTTTCGCGCTACCTCTTCTTTGCCGGGCGTTATTTCCTCTTGATCGCCTTCATCTCCGATTCAAGCATTACGGGCGCCGGCCCGGAGATCCCGCCGTCTTTGCGTATACGCCAGAAATGCACCGCCATAAAGATCGATGCGACGAGCGGAATACCGATGCAATGCCAGATGTAGGAACGCAACAGTGCGTTCGAGTCAACTATAGAACCTCCCAATAGCCCAAATCGCACGTCGTTAAAAGGGGTCATGCCCAGTTGCACTCCGAATGGCCCTTCCGAACCGAGCATCGGTGTCGCGCGCGCCATATTTGTGCCGACTGTTACCGCCCAAAAACCAAGCTGATCGTCGGGTAGCAAATAACCCGTGAAGGAGAGCAACAAGGTGAGCACCAACAAAACGACGCCCACGCACCAGTTAAACTCGCGGGGACGTTTGTACGAACCAGTCAACACGACGCGGAACATATGCAGCCAGGTCGTGATAACCATTAAGTGCGCTGCCCAACGATGCATGTTCCTGAGGAGCTTGCCAAAAGGGACATCGTGCTCGAGATACAGAATGTCGCGAAAGGCGTCGGCCTTCGTCGGATGGTAGTAGAACATCAGCAGCACGCCCGTGAAGGTAAGCACAATGAAAAGATAGAAGGTTATGCCGCCCATGCCCCAGGTGAACGGATAGCGCACTGCATCGCGATTGATCTTTGCCGGATGCAGGTGCAAAAAGACGTTTGAAAGAACTGCCAGAGAGCGATTGCGCGGATCGGAACGATCGTGCGAGACGCGAAAGATCGATTTCCAAAGCTGCGTATCCTGCGGATCTGCGTATCCCTTGACCTCCTCGATCGCGCGCTGCTTGAGCGCAGTGCTGCTTTCCTTGACTCGTCCAACCAGGCTGGCGCTGCCGGGCTTTTCACCGGTAGTCAGTTGTTCAGTGGACTTCTTGTCTGGATTCTCTTCCATAATTGCTTCTAGAGCGGAATATAAGCGCCGGGTTCATTGAATTCGTTTTTCTCGCCCTTGGGCCACTTGTAGAGCTTGCTGAGATCCACAAGGATCTGTCCTTCGGCATCAAGCTCCACATGCGCGCGATCCATCGGCCGCGGCGCCGGTCCTTCAAAGTTGACACCTTCACTGTCGTAACCACTGCCGTGGCAGGGACACTTAAACTTGTTTTCGCTCGCCTTCCAATCTGGTGTGCACCCGAGATGCGTACAAACCGCGTAGATCACGAACATCCGATCGGAAGTCTTATCGACCCAGATCCGGTATTGCTGTTGCCACTTGGTATCAACGCCAAGCGCGTAGTCTGCTGGATAACCAACGCGGAACACGCTCGACGGTTCAAGAATTGAGCGAGGCAGGAAAAACCGCAGAAACATAAGGAAGCAGGTCGTAAGAAATCCAACGATGCTGGCCCAAACAATCCGCCGCCGCATTTTGTTAACCGGAGGATCGGGTGTGCTCTCGACCACAGCACCCACCGGCTTTGCGGCACTGGCGGAAACTGCACGAGCTGGTGGCGCGGCTGCGGGAGGTGGTCCAGGCGCAGCCGGCCCGGCACCTGCAGGCGCCTGGGCCGTCGGCGTGCTCGGCACTTCGCCCGCGGACGACTGCGGATCATTCCGAGTATCCACTACCCTCGACCTCCCTCAATTGAGTTCCGAAGATACACTTCAACCGAACTCACAGAGTGAAATATACAATTCCCCGCCATGCAGGGATCACCCTCTGCGCACGAACACGATATTCGTCTATACATGAAGAACCCGTGCCAATAAATGTCTTATGAATCGCGGCGCGGTGCGTATTTATAACCCGTTTCAGGAATTACTGGCAAGAAGTTTTCTGATTTCGGGAACCTCAGCGGGGACAACGTATGCGAAGCGCGCGCGGAACGATTTGAAAAGTCGCGGGCAGAAACCCCGGCAGTTCACCGTCAAGTTCAAGTTGAATACGCTGATCCTTATCGATCGGACTGGCCGTAATTTTAGCGGCCAGCGCATGTTGAACTTCAGGGAGACTCAAATGCGCACCAAAATATAATAGAGGTGCATTAGCGAGTATTCGGCTTAAGCTCAGATCCCCAATACTAACGACGTCAAACTTGCCGTCGGTCAGCTTTGCATCAGGCGCTATCTTCATCCCGCCGCCGAAATACTTGGCATTCGCAACGCAAAGATTTGCCACCGTCGTCCGCTGCGCTGATTTGTCGTCAAGCTGAATTAACACGCGTGTAGGTTTCATTCGGGCCGCGCTTTGTAGCATGGCCGAGCCAAATGAAAAGCGGCTGGTTAGCCAGCGAGGCGCTTTCGCCGGTAGCCACTGAGGTTGTCCGGCTTTTACGCGGGCGATTACGTCAGCACTCATTCCAAACGACGCAATACCAACAAAATAACGCGTTTCCTGTTCGACGCTGCCGGTAGTGTAGGAAGCACGGCCCACATCAATGCTACGAGTTTGACCATCCCGCAAAATCACGGCGGCTGCTCCGGCACGGTTCGGAATATCAATAGTGCGGCGAAAATCGCCTCCGGTGCCGCTGGGTAGAATTCCCAGCTCTGCGTCGCAGCCGGAAGCGAGGATTCCATTGGCGACTTCAGAAATCGTGCCATCGCCGCCACAAGCGATGATTAGCTTCGTTCCCTTGCGCGCCGCTTCGGCCGCTATCTCGATTCCTTCGGCTGGTTTGGTCGTGAACGCCGGTTGGAAAGGGCCAAAGTGGGTCCTCAACTCGCTGGCAATCTTCGGCCAAGCATCGGCTGTAGCGCCGCCCGCAGAAGTAGGATTGATGATGACTAAGGGGAGCGACATTTTAATGCTTAAGAGCGGAGGCATGCCCGCCTTCCCGACCTGTGAGACTCCTTACTCGCTTGATTCATTGCGTCTTGAGAGACTTTCCATCTCGGGTTAACAAAGTCAAGTATGATCAGCTCAAGTTTGGGAAGGCGAGGTCCCCGCTTTTACTTCTCCCGAGCTCAATCGACGATCTTCTTCACCCAGCTCTGCAATCTTGCTCATGGCAAACTTGGAGATCTCTATGTACGTTCGTGCCTGGTCCTTGCGCGACAAGTAATCACTCAAGTCGAGTTGAGGTCCAAAATGGATGCGAATCCTTTCGCCGCCGGTCCAGTTCCCCATTACCTGCTTCGGCAAATCGTTTCCCAGTCCGGCGATAAAAACTGGAATGACTTGCGGCGCTGCGTCCTTGATCAGTTTGCCGACGCCTGGCTGCGCCGGCAGAAATGAATATGGATCGGAGCTTTTGTTACGGGTACCCTCGGGGTGAAAACCGATAACATTGCCTGCACCCTGGCGACAAAGGCTTGTAAGTAACGCAAACGAATACTTATCAAACGCTCGCTTGTTTACCAGCGGTTTCTCACCCGAAGCGAAGAACGGCGGGTACATGGACCACCAGCCCATTACCAGATTCACAAACAATCCTATCGGTCCCTGGTAGAAAAAGCGGCCGCGGACCGGAAAGAAAAGTTGTTTGCGCCATTGTGTATTGCGGAAGAGTACCGTCGAGACGGTGTACATATCGAAAAACGAACGATGGTTAGCGACCAGCAGGATGGGAAGTTCGGGAGACAATGCGTGCATGTTCTCCAAGCCATGAACCTGCATCAGATTATACGTAGAAAAATGGATCCATCCGGCGCCAAAGACTCTCTGGCACCAGGTCCAAAACCGTTTCCAGTTCCCCTGATTCATACGTGAAACGAGATGAAAGGCAAAACGTTCGAAAGATGATAAGACAGCGAATTCTTCAGGAGTGGGTTCACGGAATAGTCCAAAGTCCAAAGTCGAAAGTCCAAAGTTCTTGTTGTCCGAGTTCACTTCGTCTAGCGAAGCAACTTTCGGCTCGGGACTTTGGACTTTGGACATTGGACTATCTTTAGTCGATCGAAAAGTATTTGGCTTCCGGATGATGAACGATGATGGCGGAAGTTGATTGCTCAGGCTCCAGTTGAAACTCCTCACTTAGTTCTACATTGATACGACTCGGTTCGAGCAGCTCGAAAAGTTTCGACTGGTCTTCAAGATTGGGACAAGCCGGGTAACCAAAACTAAAACGTGAACCCTGATATTGCTGGCGGAAAAGCTTGTTTATATCGGCTGCATCGTTGACGGCAATGCCCAACTCCTCGCGAATGCGCTTGTGCCAAAATTCAGCAAGGGCCTCGGCGCCTTCTACGCTTAGCCCATGGAAATAAAGATAGTTGGCGTAGTTGTCGCTTTTGAAGAGCTCATGCGCGTACTCACTGGCGCGACGCCCCATGGTGACGAGGTGGAATGCAACCACATCCACACGCCCCGATTCTACGGACGCAAAAAAGTCGGCCAGGCACAGATGCTTTGTCGCCGGCTGGCGCGGAAAAGTAAAACGCAGGCGCTCAGTTTTCTGATCGTCCTGATACACAATTAGATCGTTACCTGATGATTGGGCGGGGAAATATCCATAAACAACTTGCGGCAGTAATAGGCGTTCGCGCTTACTGCGTTCTTTGAGCTCTTCATAAATAGGACGCACCGTCTCGCGCACCAACGATTGGTATTCCTCCGGCGGTCTGCGTCCCTGTTTGAATTGCCACTGTCCTTTAAACAGGGCGGTCTCATTGACGAAGGAAAACACATCGTCGAGATCAATATTGTCGACCACACGGAAACTGTAAAACGGAGCTTGAGGAATCAGGACATCGGTGCGAATCGCGGAGCGAGTAGTATGCGTCGTGTCGCCATCGCTTGTTGCTCCGCGCGGCTTTACTCGCTTAGTGATGCCGAGCTTCGCTTCTTCTCCGACGCGATCTTCTATGTCTTCTGCCTGCTCGCTATCGGTGACGCCCGCCGCCGCCGCTTTCGTAAGATCCGCGGTAATTACTTGTTCGCCGTTACCGCCGACGAGCTTATCCATCGTGTGCAACCCTGCAAATGCGTCACCAGCATAGTAAAGGCTGCCCTTATAGATAGACTTCAGATCCTCATCAACGTAGCGACGGGTCAAGGCCGCGCCTCCAAGAATTACCGGCACGGTGATGCCGCGCTCGTTCATAAGGTCGAGATTGTCCTTCATGATCAGCGTAGACTTTACCAGCAAGCCACTCATACCAATCGCGTCTGCCTGGTGTTCCTCCTGCGCCTGAAGAATATTGTCAATGGGCTGCTTGATGCCGAGATTGATAACCTTGTAACCGTTGTTGGTGAGAATGATGTCGACAAGGTTTTTCCCAATGTCGTGCACATCGCCTTTGACGGTCGCCAGCACCATCGTGCCCTTTGCCGTTGCCCCACCCTTCTTCTCCATAAACGGTTCCAGAAAACGCACGGCCGCTTTCATCGCTTCCGCTGACTGCAGGACGAACGGCAGCTGCATCTGCCCGCTGCCAAAGAGATCGCCGACGACTTTCATACCCCCAAGCAGGATGTTGTTGATGATATCGAGCGCGGGATATGTTTCCAGCGCCGTGGTGAGTTCTGCTTCCAACCCGATCTTTTCGCCGTCGATGATGTGATTCTTAAGACGTTCTTCAACAGTCGCACCCTTCGATTCCTTCTTCGCGGCCTTACTCTTCACGTTTTCAAACAATGTCGTGAACGCGGTCAGCGGATCATAAGTACAAACATCTCCCTCAAACTCGCGCCGGTCGTAGATCAAATCACGCGCGACTTTCAGCTCCTGTTCACCGATCCGATTCAGCGGTTCAATCTTGCTGGCGTTAACTATGGCGGCATCCAGGCCAGCTTCTACTGCGTCGTGGAGAAACACGGAGTTTAGTACGACACGAGAAGCCGGATTCAATCCAAATGAGATGTTGGAGACGCCGAGAATTGTGAAACAGCCGGGTAATTCCTTTTTAATTCGACGGATTCCTTCAATTGTCTCCAGCGCGTTGCGGCGGTCCTCTTCAATGCCGGTCGATATCGGAAGTGCTAACGGATCGAAGAAGATGTCACTGGCCGGAAGACCTAATTCGCCTGTTGCCTGTTCGTACGCTCGTTTGGCGATGGCGAATTTCCCATCAGCAGTTCGCGCCATCCCTTCTTCATCGATTGTTCCAATGACAACGCTGGCGCCATAACGCTTCGCAAGATCAATGACTTTCGTGAAACGCGGCACGCCGTCTTCATAGTTCGTCGAATTCAAAATGCTCTTACCACCGGCGTGCTGCAGACCGGCTTCCATCTTCTCCCACTCGGTGGAGTCAAACATGAGCGGCAGCTTGATATTTGTTACAAGTCGTGAGGCAAGCTCGTGCATATCCTTCTCGCCATTGCGGCCTACGAAGTCGACGTTCACATCCAATACGTGTGCGCCCTCGCGCTCCTGCTCTTTTGCTAGGGCGACCAGGCCATCCCAATTTTCGACGTTGAGCAGATCGCGCATCTTCTTAGAGCCGCTGGCGTTTACTCGCTCGCCTACAATTAGAAACGAGGCATCCTGCACATACGGTTGTTGAAAATAGATCGACGAAGCAGCGGGGATAAGTTTAGCGTTGCGGCTCTTCGGTGAAATGCGCTGCATGGCTTCAACCACTAACTTCAGATGAGCTGGTGTTGTTCCGCAGCAACCACCAACCACGTTCACACCGAAGTCGCTGGCAAAGTGGATGACTTGATTCGTGAAAGTTTCCGGCGTCTCGTCGTAATGCATCTTGCCTTCGACGACGGACGGCAAGCCTGCGTTAGGCAGCACTGACACCGGCAGCGGGGCATTCTCGCACAGATAACGAATGCTTTCGGTCATGTGTCGCGGGCCGGTACCGCAGTTCATACCGATGACATCGATCGGAAACGGGGCCAGCGCAGTTAGTGCGGCACCAATCTCGGTCCCATTGAGCATCGTGCCGAACACCTCGATGGTGACCTGCGCGATAACCGGAACGCGCACACGATGCTTCTCAAAGTGTGCAAAGATCGCAGCCAGCGCGGCTTTTGTCTGCAGTAAGTCCTGACACGTTTCGACTATCAGAAGGTCCGCGTCGCCATCCAGCAGCCCGCGCACTTGCTCGGCATACGCGGCCTGAAGATCAGTGAACCTGATGTGTCCGAGAGTGGGCAGCTTGCGGCCTGGGCCCATTGAGCCCGCGACCCAGCGAGGTTTGTCCTTAGTTGAGTAATCTGCGGCAACACGTTTGGCTAGACGAGCGGCGAGGACGTTCATGTCATACGCCTTATCGGCCATGTCGTATTCAGCAAAATCTACAGGCGTGCCGTTGAATGAATTAGTCTCGATTACGTCGCAGCCAACGTCGAGAAACGCGACGTGCACGTTTTCCACCGCGTCGGGCCGGGTGACGAGTAAGTTCTCGTTACAGCCTTCAAACCGTAGCCCGCCAAAATCCTCCAGCGTGAGATTTTGGACCTGCAGGTTGGTGCCCATCGCGCCGTCAAAGACGACGATGCGCTCTTTTAATGTGTCGAGAAAATCACTCATTTCCGATTACCGATTTCCAATTGCCGATTTTCCGTTTGCTAGTTTCGAATTTAATCACAGCCTTTTATGCCCGCCGCCCTTGCCTTTTCAATCGGCATTCGGCAATTGGCAATCGGCAATGACAAAAGCCCCGCGCCAAACAACGCGGGGCTTGCCAAAGCCTTTCGTCAGTCCTGAAGTCAAGACTCGCCGAGCTGTTTAGCCGATTGTTTTACGTGGCCGCAAGTCGCCTTAACTCACCACGTTTGGTCCGGCAGTCATTGAAGCATCGCACAGTTTGACTGTCAAGCTATTAGGGCCAACGACGCCGGAAGGCAAACAGGAGTTTTCATTTCCTATTTTGCCGTTTAGCCCTTACCATTTCCCACCATGCGACGCGCAATCTATCCCGGCTCATTCGATCCAGTCACTAACGGACACCTTGACATCATCGAACGGGGTTGCAAGTTGTTTGATGAGATCATCGTAGCTATCCTGGTCCATCCTGAAAAGCAGCCCTTTTTTACCATTGAGGAGCGACGAGAAATGTTGTCGCAGGTGCTGCAACAAATTGATCGTGGTTCCTGCAAAGTTCATGTTGATCATTTCCAGGGGCTACTGGTCCAATATGCGGTCGCGCAACAGGCCAACGCGATCGTGCGCGGCATTCGGGCGATTTCTGACTATGAATATGAGCTACAGATGGCGTTGATGAACCGGCGGCTGGAGCCTTCGATAGAAACCGTTTTCATGATGCCTGCCGAAACATACTCCTACGTCAGCTCGCGACTGGTCAAAGAAGTGTTTCAGTTGGGTGGCAAACTCGATGGATTAGTGCCGCCGGCGGTGGAAGCGCGCATGAAACGGAAGGTTAGACAGAGCGCCAATGACTAAACCAGCTTCATCGCTTTTTCCAGTTTCAGAAAACGTCGCGAAGATGCAGGCCTCGTCCACTCTTGCTGCCATGCAGGCGGCCGAAGCTTTGCGCGCGCAGGGTGTCAGCGTTGTCGACTTTGGTGCGGGTGAGCCGGATTTCGATACCCCGGACAACATTAAACAAGCTGCTGATCGGGCGATGATCGCGGGCCGCACAAAATACACCGCGACCGCAGGCACGCGCGAACTGCAACAGTCGATCATCGACTTTTACCAACGCGAGTTTGGCGCGGGTTATGAGCGATCAGAAGTGATGGGAACTTCGGGGGGCAAGCAGGCGATATTTAATGCCATCGTGACGCTCGTAAATCGGGGCGACGAAGTGCTGCTGGCAAAACCTTACTGGGTGACCTTTCCGGAGATTGTAATTTTTGCAGGCGCGTCGCCGGTATTTATTGACACGGAAGAAACTTGCTTTTTGCTGACCGCCGCGCAGGTTGAGAAAGCCATAACTCCGCGCACCAAACTGATAATTCTTAACTCGCCGAACAATCCTTCAGGCCGCGTTATCCCACCCGGCGAATTCGAACGAATCATGGAACTATTGGCCGAGCGCGGCATCTACGTAGTTTCGGACGAATGCTATTTGCGTTTTGTTTACCCGCCGGCTGAAGTTTTCAGTGCGGCTGCTCTGCCTGACAGACTGCGACAACGTCTTTGCATCGCCGGTTCATTCTCAAAAACATATGCGATGACGGGTTGGCGGATGGGCTATGCGCTGGCTCCGCGCGAATGGACCAGCGCAATGTTGAAGGTCCAGGGGCACTCAACCAGCAATGCAAACTCAATTGCGCAGAGTGCGGCAGTCGAGGCACTGAATGGACCCCAGGATTCTGTGGCGGCGATGCTCAACGAGTACACCTCGCGGCGAGCGTGGCTGTTGAATGCCTTAAAAGAGATTCCGCGCCTCAGTTGCGCCGAGCCAGAAGGTGCATTTTATGTTTTTCCCAACGTGCAGAATTGCTTGAATGCGGAAGTAAAAAGCTCGGCGGAATTTGCGGCACGTTTGTTGGCAGAAGAGCAGACGGTTGTAACAGACGGCGCTGCCTTTGGTGCTGATGGTTGTATTCGTATTTCCTACGCTACTTCTATGGAGCAGTTGCGCGAAGGCGTGAAACGAATGAAGCGCTTCGTTGATAGATTGTCGCCTTAGCCAAACAGAACCAGTTTGGCAGCGGCTGAAACAAGAAAGGCGGCAACTGAATCCAGTCGCCGCCCTTTTTACTGTTGGAGAACACCTTAATAAAGGTTGAAGTTGTATTCCAGCTGGATGTACATGGATACGGGGCGTCCATCCTTGGTAGCTGGCACAAACCTGATTTGCCGTGCTGCCGCGATTGCCCGCTCAGTCAATCCAAACGGTAACCCAGATCGAGCACTTATATTGGTAACCTGCCCACCTGATGTGAACACCGCGCGCAGGATCACTGTCCCAGTTATTTGGTTCTTGCGCGCCTCTTCGGTGTACTGAGGCTCTGGCTTGGATAAGACGCGGGCCTTGGTATTAACGTCCTTACCACTAAACACCTTGTTATAGTCAGTACCGCCACCGCCGCCGCCGGGACCACCACCGCCGTCATTGCGATCGCCGCCGCCGGTGTTGCCGCCGCGACCTGGTCCGTAACCACCACCTTCGCCCGGTCCCATACCGCCACCGGTTCCAGTACCCATACCATTGCCCGTGCCGGGACCTGAAGATGGGTCAGTGCTTTTGGACTCGCGCAGACCGTAGTTAAGATTGCGCGTATCCGGTGGAAATAACATTGGATCGGCAACAATCGTAGCCGCTACGGGTAAGGACGGATTCTTTAACGCAGGCGGTTTCGGGTCTGGAGCCACAACCTGCGGAATCGTCAGTGAAGCTTGCGGGGTTTTTCCAAACGATGCGGGTTTCTGTTCCTGTCGCCCACCACCGCCGCCACCGCCGGCCTTTTCCTGTTTTGGCTTGCTGCCGCCACCGTCGCCTTTAGCTTGTCCTGCCGTGCCTTCGTCTGGAGTAGGCTGGTCAGCGGGTATATCGATCAATTGATCGACAACTAATTCTTCCGCCGCTGCCCGTTCCTGATCCTGGCGCGTTTGCACCCGATCAAGCCACAGAACTCCAAACACCGCTGTGATCAAGACAAACAGTGCCGTCAAAACACCCGTTGCAACATTTGGCTGGGACAGAAAACGCCACCCCGCCTGGCCATAGCCGGTGATCATGCGCTTCGAGAAGCCAAATGGGTCGCGCTTGAATTCGGGCCACGTTAATTCCGATTCATGGGCCACTTCGCGAAGTACCAGGCTCAGCCGCGCAATCAATCCCGCATCGTCGATAAATGTCAGGTGATATTCGCCACGCGGCAAAACAGCAGCACCCGCTGCCCCGGCCAGAACCGGCGCGGCGACACGCTCATTAAAAGTCGGGGTACTCGCAACCTTCTTTTCCGGTTCCGCAATCGGTGCGGTTAAGGGGGTGCCATCCACGGGACAAAAGCTGAACTTATCCGCGAACTCTTCTCTGCAAGTGGAACAAAACTTCATTGCACGTACCTCTTTTTGGCTTTGGGGGAGCAGTACTGAATTTGCAGTATCTCCGTTTCCAAACTCCTGATAATAACTGTTTGCGACGCGTTGATCGAGTTCTTTTGAAGGTTCTGGAGCAATCCAACGATCAAGCAAACTCTTCAAATCATCTTCCGAGATAAAGCTGTCTCCCGGGTCAATGCTGCTCATTTCAAGCCTTCTCCAAAGTAACAATTTCCCTGTGGCTATTCAAATAAGGCTGCAACGTTTTCCTCAGCCGTGCGCGGGCTCGGTGGAGCCTTGCTTTCACCGCGCCAACATCGCTGCCCACCATGCTCGCAATTTCGTTCAGCGAGATTCCTTCATATTCGAAAAGAATTAACGCTTCGCGCTGTAAAGGAGGCAAGTTTGCCACCGCTTCCGCCACGGTCTGGGACAATTCGTTCTCCAGCAATCTACGGAGCGGCGCCTTACTGACGGCTATAAAGTCGTTCTCATCGAATTCATCCAGCGCCGATTCTCGACCCAGGGTGCGCAACTGCTTAAGCCAAAGATTCCGGGTGGCCGCCAATAGATAGGTGCGCAAGGACGCCCGCCCGGGATCGAAACTCGCTACCCTCTTTATCAAACTCAGGAAACAATCGTGGGTTAAGTCTTCCGCATTTTCGACGTTTCCTGACAAACGGTAGGCAAAACGAAACACTGGTTTTCGATGCCGTTCATACAACTCCTGGAAGGCGGCCGCCTCGCCCGCTCCTGCCGATTCAAGCAAAAATTCGTCTGTGTTTCTCTCTGGCAATCGCCACTCGATTCTGCAGGAATCGCTTCCTACTAGTATTACCGACAAACAGGTAAAGGATACGGCTTTCCTTCAACTTTCGTTCGCCCGAGGCGGCATTTCAAATAACCGGGCCGAGAAAACTGCGTACAGCGGTCATGTTGTGAGCTTGTTCAAGCTTAACAGCTGGCCAATACTGTTCAACCCGAGGCTTTGGATGCATTTAGAAGGCAAACGGTTGACGACTAAATATCGTACCTCTAAGATGTTTTCGCCTCCCTTTTGGCCCAAATGACGGCCTGAGCTGGACATTCTTCAATCGGGAACCTTATGAACGTCCCTGCATTTGGTGGTTTTCTTAGGAAGATGGCGCTGCTGCTCTCGATTGCTGCGGCTTCTCAAACGCTCGTCTATCCGCAGTCGTCGGCCACTCCCGAGCGATTCCAGCTGTTGAATGGCCTGCGTGTTGCAGTGCTTACGCGACCCGGCGACCAGGAGGTTTTGCTTAAGCTACGAATCAATAGTGGCGCCGCGTTTGATCTCTCGGCCAAAGCGGGCAGCATGGCACTCTTGGGTGATCTACTCTTTCCCGATCCGGCAACCCGCGAATTCTTCACCGAAGAAATGCAGGGACGGCTCAACGTGACGACGGATTACGACTCTATAACCATCACCATGCAAGGCCAGGCTAAGCAGTTCGAAAAAATGGCTGAGATTCTCCGCACCGCCCTAGTGACAACTCAACTGACGCCTGAAAACGTTGCGCGGGCCCGTGATGGCCGCGTCAAGATAATAAAGGACACGGGCATTTCGCCGACGATTTTGGCGGACCGGGCTATTGCCACCAGGCTTTTTGGCGATTTTCCCTATGGCCGTCCTTACAGCGGAACGGTCGAATCGCTGGAGCGGATCGAACGTCGAGATCTGATGATCGCGCGCGAACGCTTCCTCAATCCCAACAATGCCACCCTGGTGGTTATCGGTGGTGTTGAGCGCCCGCGCGTTAACCGCGCCCTGCGCCAACTACTCGGTGGCTGGCGCAAAAGTGAAAGAGTCGTTCCCGCAACCTTTCAACAGCCCGCCGTGCCCGATGCACGCATACTCATCATGAATGCGCCGGCAGACCAAAGTGCTGAAGTCCGACTAGCTGTGCGTGGCTTTGCTCGCAACGATCCGGATGCTCAGGCCGCGTCGTTGCTCGCCCTCGTCGCCCTTAAGCGCTGGGAAACACTACTTCCGGACTTGGCGCGTAACCCGGTTTTCGTCAGACACGATGCGTTTGCGTTACCCGGCTGGTTTGTCTTGGGGGCAACGGTGGACAACTTGTTGGCCGCCAAAACCCTCTCGACTGCACAAGAGGTAGTAAAGTCACTAAACACGCAACCTGTATCTGAAGCAGAGCTTGAAGCAGCGAGGAGCCAAGCCATCGCCGCGCTCAACAAACACATCAGCACAAAAGACGGTGCTGCCGAGGCCTGGCTCGACGTTGATACGTATTCAGTCAATACCGCTCACGAACAGCTGGAGGCGCTGTCAAGAGTCTCTTCGAGCGATCTAAAACGAGCGGCGAATCGGTTATTTTGGGAGGTACCGCCTGCATCAGCAGTGATTGGAAACTCCGAAGTTCTCAAACAACAGCTCGAGCGTTACGGGAAGATAGAACTCTTTGGTGAACTTCCCGCTTCTTCCAACGTGACAACTGATCCGAAGTCAGCCAAGCCGCTCACATCACCGAAACCTGACTAATCACATTTCATTCGCAACCTGCCTGCAACCATATCAACAGCAACTTTCGCTTAACTGTGTCTGACGAAGAAAGCGCAAAGAAACGCGAGCAAGCGCAACGCATCCGCGAAATGTTCGCGGCGATCGCCACTCGTTACGATCTTTTAAACCACTTGCTTTCTGGTAACGTCGATCGGCGCTGGCGAAGCCTGTTAGTAAAGAGAGTGGCCACAACGTTGCCGGTCTCTGACGCTCGCATTCTTGATGTAGCGTGCGGCACGGGCGATCTTTCGTTGGCATTAGATGCCGGAACAGAGGCCGAGGTGATGGGACTGGACTTCTGCCGACCCATGCTTGAGATCGCTGCTGCCAAGTCCAAAGATCGGGGACTGACGATTCCTTTCGTGGAAGGTGATGCGCTGAACCTTCCTTTTGGCGATCAGTCGTTCGATGGCGTATCCATAGCTTTTGGTCTTCGCAACCTTGCGAGCCTCGAAGAAGGCTTAAGAGAATTACTAAGAATTTTACGGCCGGGCGGAACAGTCGCGGTACTTGAGTTTTCAAGGCCCCAGGCACCGATTTTACGACCATTGTTCCGTCTTTACTTTACAAAGATTCTGCCGTTGTTTGGTGGGTTGATAAGCGGGTCGAAAAGCGCGTATCAGTATTTACCGGATTCGGTAGCGCGCTTTCCTGACCAGAGTTCCCTTGCAGAGATGATGAAGGGGATTGGCTTTACCGAGGTCACTTTTCAGAATCTGACTGGCGGGATTGCGGCCCTGCATCTTGGCAGGCGTCCAAACTAGGACAGGGAGTCTTGCCCGTCCGAAGCGAGATGAAGACAGACGGCAAGGTCTGTCTTACTAAAGATTGGTTACAAGCACAGCGTGCTTGCAACCATAAGAGCGTAGCCTGGAGGAATTCCTGGCGAGTGTACGGTTGTCGGGGCCACGCACTCATTTCCAGGTTCCTCGCAGGCTACGTTCTTATTATTAAAGATGCTCGATTCCTTCGTCGAGCTCCGGCAATTACAACTTTCTCGGCCGGGAATGTCTATCCTACTCGTATGCTATTATCCTCACGATTTTGATCCTTCCGTTAATCGAGACACGCCAGAGTGCGTTCAGTTTTTAAGTATAAAGTTTTCTCGGCGCTGCGGCGTTTCGCAATCTTTCTGCTCGTCGTTTGGACAGTTGTCTCATTAGTTACGCTACTGATCGAACTGGTGCCAGGTGATCCGGCCGTTGCTGTTCTCGGTGAACAAGCGACACCTGAGCAGTTCGAGCAGTTTCGTCAACTGCATGGGCTTGACCGCCCACCATTCTTCTTTTCCTTTCCCCGCGACGCACAAGAAAACCGCCACTTTCAATGGCACGGCGCCAACAATCGCTACACCGATTACTGGGTTCGCCTGCTTCACGGTGACATGGGCCGCTCTTTTCGTACGGATCGTCCCGTCATCGAACTAATACTCGAGCGCTATCCGGCCACTATTCAACTTGCACTATCGGCCTTGTTGATTGCAGTACTCATCGCGATTCCGCTGGGCGTAATCGCAGGAAAGAATCGCGGCACATGGATCGACAACCTTGCCTCAATTGTTGCGCTCATTGGGATCAGTCTGCCTGGTTTCGTTATTGGGCCAATGTTGGTCTACGTTTTCGCGGTTAAATTTCGCTGGCTGGCGCCGTCGGGTCGTTTCGACTGGACTGATTTCATTTTGCCATCGTTCACGTTGGGCGCCGCGCTGGCAGCGATTCTTACGCGCATGGTCCGCTCGTCGGTTATTGAGGAGATGGGCGAAGACTACGTTCGCACCGCCCGCGCAAAAGGGTTAAGCGAAACGAAGGTTGTTTACAAACATGTCTTGAAAAACGGATTGATTCCAGTAGTGACGATTCTTGGTTTGCAGCTTGGCGTTTTGCTTGCCGGTGCAATCATCACTGAAAAAATATTCGGCTGGCCTGGTTTGGGGCTTCTCCTGGTGGAAGACGGAATCGGCAAACGTGACTACCGCGTGGTCCAGGGATGCGTCCTTGTAATCAGCATCACTTACATAGTCGCCAATATGCTTACCGACATGGTCTATCGGTGGTTGGATCCCAGGATTCGAGTATCTTAGCCGCGGGGCTTGGTCTTTGGCCTTTGAAACAGCGTGCAGCTGTGCGGAGTACAAAAGACTAAGACCAAAGCCCAAGGCCAAAGACCAGCAGACTCTTATGAACCGGCTAACTATCGTCGGCCTCGTTATCGTTGCGGTGCTCGTGATCGTCGCACTGTTCGCGCCGTGGATCGCCACGCACGACGTAGGAGCAACTAATCTTTCTCTTCGCTACCTACCCCCATCGGCTCAATACTTCTTCGGAACTGATTCTACCGGTCGAGACATTTTTTCCCGGGTGGTTTTTGGAGCCCGAATCTCGCTTCAAGTCGGCATAGTTGTCGTCTCGGTATCGGCTTTTGTGGGGACGACTCTGGGTGCCCTCGCAGGCTACTACGGGGGCTGGATCGACCGCATAGTATCGGGCTACGTCTTTAACGTCTTCCTCGCCTTCCCTGGATTACTGCTGGCCATTGCGATGGTCGCGTTTTTGGGCGCCGGTTTGAATAAACTTATCTTTGCGCTGTGCGTTATTGGCTGGGTGGGCTACGCGCGTTTGATTCGGGGACAGGTCTTGAAAGTCCGCGAATACGACTTCGTTCAGGCGGCGCGCGCGTTGGGAGCTAGTGACAGGCGCATCCTGATGGTCCATATATTGCCAAACGCTATTCAACCGTTGATCGTGCAGGCGAGCCTCGGCATGGCCGGCGCGGTTTTGTCGGAAGCAGCACTTTCGTTTCTTGGCTTGGGTGTACCGCCGCCGGCCCCATCATGGGGCGTGATGATTGAAGAAGCGCGTGACCTCTCCACGCTTCAGGCAGCCCCACACGCGTTGATCTTTCCCGGCATTGCGATAGCGCTTACCGTGCTCGCCTTTAACTTCATCGGCGATGGGCTGCGCGAGTACCTTGATCCGCGCCAACGCTCTCGCTGAACATGCACAAAATCTTCAAGACTCTCTTTCTAATTCTTGCGGGCGTCCTGTTGGGTTTCCTCGCCTACCAGGCGATTATGTTCATACGCATATCGCGTTTGAAAACAGAAACGCCTTTATCGACTTCTCTTATCGAGGCGCGCGCAAAGGAAGCCCGGTCTCAAGGGCGGGCGCCAAAGCGTGAACAAGTATGGGTTTCACTCGAGCGAATCTCTCCAAACCTTCAGCGTGCGGTACTGGCCGGCGAAGACACAAATTTCGTAACTCATAGTGGCTTTGATTATGGAGCCATTCAAAAGGTTTGGGACCAGGGCATGCGTGAAACAGCGAAGGAAGCACAGAAGGAAGGTGAGAATGACGACTGGCTGCCGAACCTTCCGGACTTTAAGCGTGGCGCATCAACGATTACGCAGCAGCTGACCAAGAATCTCTATCTCTCGTCGCAACGATCTTTTTTCCGCAAGGGTCAGGAAGCAATTCTTAGCATTTTCATGGAACGTGAACTAAACAAGCGCCGCATTTTGGAACTGTATTTGAACGTTATTGAGTGGGGCGATGGTATTTATGGAGCAGAAGCCGCGGCTCAACATTATTTTCACAAGCCCGCGTCAGCGCTCAGCGCAAATGAAGCTGCTTTTCTCGCGGCCATGATTCCGAATCCGCGCACCGTTTTTAATCCGCGAGTCAATCCCCGTCGCGTGGCTCGCCGGCAGAGAATTATTCTGCGCGGCATGCCTTACGTTCGTTTGCCTTAACCCAGGACGGTCTGCGAGTCCTCAACAAACAAAAAAGCCGCCTCCGAAGAAGCGGCTTTTTAAGAGTGAGGCGTGAATGTGTTTACATCGCAAACTCGCCGGCAATCTGTAGCTCGGCCTTGCGTAGCTCAAAGCGAGCCCGACCAAGGTTTCCTTCGGGACTTATCGCCAGAACGACAAAGTATTCTTGTCCCAACAATCGTATTAACAGCACAGCATCATCGAGCGAGATGACCAGTTCGCACAGGTTTCCGAGACCCGTGTCTTTACCGGCCCTCTGCGCATTTCGCACCAGTGAAGTAAACTCCGCTGCCGCAATGTCAAGGTTTGCTTCCTGGCCTGCCTGCTTTAGCGAACGCTCAACGGCAATGCCATCGATACCCATAATGAGTGCACCGAGGCTTCCCTCGGTGCGCTCAATTATTGTTTCTAATACTTCCTTGAACATGACTTTTCCCCTTATGGACGCTGACCACCTAAGGTGCCAGGACGGGCACTGGGCGTGTTTGCTGGAGGAGCATTGGGCGCCGGAGCGTTCAGGCCTGGAGGCGCTGATTGCGGAGTTGTCTGTTGCTGCTGCAACTGCGTCGGTGTCGGAGTGTTGCTCGACGGATTGCCCAAAGGTACTGGCTGCGAGATGGTTGTGGTTCGCGGTCCAGTGCTGATGGTTCCGGCAGTTGGCCGACCCTGGTAATCAGGCCGATAGATATGCGGCGTGATGAAGAACAGGATCTCGCTGCTCTGGCGGGTCGTCAGTTTGCGCTTGAACATGTTTCCAATGATGGGAATCGAGGCAAGGCCGGGCGTTCGCTGTCGCGTCTCGCCTTCGGTATCTGCTAGCACGCCACCCATGACAGTGGTGCCGCCATCTGGCACGAGCACTTCTGTCTGCATTCGCTGTGTGTCGATGCCGGGTACGCCACCTACTGCGATACCGGTGTTGATTGTGTTGTTCTCAATGGTAACGCGGAGAATAACAGTGCCCACATCGGTAATCTGCGGTGTGATTGAAAGACGTAAAGGAACTGAAACGAAAGTCGTGGTGACAACCGCGGTACCGCTGGCAGCCTGGGTCGTTTGCACCGGAATCTGCGAGCCGCTTTCAATTTGCGCCGGACGGTTGTTCAAGGCAGTGACGCGCGGCGTTGCAACTGTTTTCGCTTCGCCTCTGGTTTCTGCAAGAGTTATCAATGCGCTGATTTGCGCCGAGCCGAAAAGCCCAGTCGTCAAACCGATGACTGTGCTGGCCGCGGCTGCCCCAAGAGAGCCGAGCGGTTGATTGGTCCCACTAAGTCCTCCGAAGACTCCGAACGGGTTTGGACCACTCTGTACCCCTGCGGTACCTGTTCCGCCGCCGCCTCCTCCTCCGCCAGTTCCCGTAGTGGTTGAAGTAGCGGGAAGCGTAGAGATATTAGCCAAACCTCCGCGACCGAAGTTAACAACCCCGGCTGAAAGTTGGGCGCCGAGATCGCGGCTGAAGTTGCGCTGCGCGATAACGATTCGTGTTTCGATCTCGACCTGCGGTTCCGGTTGGTCCAGAATCGCAGCCAGTTGACGAATCGCGTCGATATTTTCTTTAACGTCAGTGATGATGAGCGTGTTGCTACGGCCATCGACCTCGATCGAGCCTCGGCGCGAAAGTCTGCGCGAAATGATCGGCAACAAGCCCTGGTCGCCGCTGCCTCCGGTAGCGTCTCCACCCGCTCCACCACTGAAGCTGAGGTTGGTTGAACCACCCGAGAACGCGCCGGTTGAGCCGGCGGCCTGGGCCAATGTGCCCGACGCGCGTGCGTAGTTCAAACGAATGAATTCAGTTACCAACGGAGACGCATCCAGACGCGAATCGTTGATCACTTTCTGTGTTTCTGATTCTTTCGCGAGCAATTCCGTGGTCGCTACTCGCAGTATGTTGCCACTTGTTTCAATGCCCAAACGATTCGCCTTAAGTACGGCATCCAGCGCAACGTTCCAGGGAACATCCTGAACGTTTACTGTCACCGGCACGGCGCCAACCGAAGAGTCAATTACAAAATTCACGCCATACTGTTCGGTGATGTAGTTGAGAATGTCGCGAATGTCTGCGTTGACGACGTTCAAATTGATCGGTTCGCCGATAAAGCCGGGTTGGCCATACTGCCTGCCCTGTTGCGATTGCGTTGCTTGACTAGACGTCGGTGCGGCAACTGGTGCAGGTGATGGTTGCTGTTGTGCGGCTGTTTCCATCGTCGCCGTGGCGTCGATAGAAGATGCAGTGGTCACCGCCGCCGCGTCGCCGGCAGCAAAATTCTGGACACTGCACAGGCACATGAAGACTAGGACGAGCGTGGTCCTCGTTATGGCATTTTGAGTTAGAGGCAGATAAAACATCTTTCCCTCCTAGGGAATTCGGGACGGGAACCGCCACACGCTACGCTCGTGCTGTTGCCAGCCTGAAGCGCGCGCCGCACATGCGGGTCGTCCGGGGTTGATTGTCAAACTGCGTAGCAGAAGGTATTGATGTGTTAACTACGCGAGGAATAGCTTCGAACCAATCGTGACGATTCGAAACCAGAAATTACTAAGGCTTGTCAGCTGCTGGCTTCTCCGGCTTTTTCTCGTCGGCCGTAGAAGCTGCAGAAGCGGTCTTGGAGGCGAGCGCATCAATCGTACTCGGTTGTCGCAGTGGCTTCATTTCGACCGAGCGCTCTCGGCGACCGTCCGCAAAAACTACTTCGCGACGAAAAACCAAACGGTTGTCTTCGATCGCTACTAACTGACCATCGAAGAAACGCTCGCCGGGATAGATAACGTAGGCGAGTTTGATCGGCGACGCTTCCACGATTGCGGCATAACCACGCGGTGAGCGCGAAATGCCAACTACCTGGATTTCACTAAGCAGGAATGCGGTCGTCGGTTTCGGCGCCGCAATATGAGCACTCATTGCCGCCTGTTTTTGGGCGCGGTATTGCTCAATTCTTTGCTGAATAGAAGGGGGCATGAGCACACCACTTTTCTTTACGGACGGGCGCGGTGGCTCATATCTCTTGAACGGATCGCGTCCGCCAGAATTCGTCCGAGTAGGCGCCTTAACCTCGGTCTTGTCCTGGGCATTTGCCGACACTGCTGAACCGAGCGCTAGCGCTCCTGCGCACAGGAAGATTGCTACAGCATTTTGAAAGGTTATAGTTTGATATTTCATGATGGTTGTTTTCCTGATTCGTGTTGGGCGCAAACTCTTATTTAGCGGGGGGTGCGGTAGCCGGTGGAACCTGACCTGAGCCTGCAGGCTGCGCTGCCGGTTTAAGCTTCTCTGCGGAAACGTAGTAGGCAGTCAGATCAAACGTCGCCTCAACAGTTTTCAGTGAAGTCTGCTTGTCCGCCTGGGTTAGCTGAAAGTTAGTAACTGAAACGATGCGCTGGTAGTGGGCCAACTGTTCAAAGAAAGCGCGAAGCGAGGCGAACGAGCTGGTGACACTGACTTCGATCTTCTTGCCGTTGTAGTTCCCTTCCTGCACGTCATCCTTAGGCAGAAATTTCTTAAGAACCAAACCGTTGCTGCGAGCTCGATCCTGAACGCCCTGCAATACCATTGTTATCTCACGTTGCTCGGGCAGCAACGCTTTTAGCTCTTCGTATTCTTCCTCCCGTGCCTTGTAAACGGCACGGAATTCGTTCAATCGTTGCGATGCGATTTGCGCCTGTGCGTTCCTGGGCAGCAGCTGTGCGATCTCGTCATTGAATTGCTGCGTTTCCGCGCGGGTTGGACGCGTAACGAAATACCAGAAGCCGGCATAGAGGACCGCGGCGCCAGCCACGAACATCACTAGTCGCAGATACCAGGGCAGCGCTTTAAGATTGCCAATTTTCATCAGTTTCGTTCCTTTCCCGATTTCTCAGCGGGATTACCTCTTTGTGAGTTACTTTTTCAGTGCCACCTGGTTGGAGGTTGAGGGCACAGCATTCTGCGCCTGAGATTTGGCGCCATAGCTGCACTTCACGGTGAATGCTATTACTTCAGGTAGCGCGACGGTTGCATCGGCCGGGACCCCAGGGGCACTGACTGCTTGCACAGTTTCGCGCTGCGTCTCAATGTTCAGATTGGTAAACATGCCTGATGAGAACTCCAGGCTTTGGCCAAAGCGTGTGACAGACGACTCGTTTGGCGAAATACCCTTGATCGTAAGTTCTCCGTCTTTTTGTCCCACACTTCGTAGATACAAGCCCGGTACCTCATCGAAGCGCGTTTTAATCTCGCGGAGCACGGCACTGGGACCCTGCTGAGATTCGCGCAGCTTCTTAATCGCATCGATGCGGCTTTGGATTTCCTGCGCTTTCTTTTCCAGCTCAGACTGTTCCTTGTTCACAGCCAGCATCTGGAGGTTAATCGCCCTCTGCTTGTCCAATTCAAGGCGTGCAGTTTCGTGATTCGACTTTGAACTAACAAAGTCGTATCCCACTCCAAGAACTAACAGACCAAGCACGGTTAGAGCCAGCAAGAGAGTCTGGATGCGCGGGTTCGCGACCCGGGCTTCAACCATTGCGGCCCCAGTGGGGCGGTCAGTAATTGATTCAAGCAAATTAATCTTGATCATGCCGCTTCTACTCCTCTCAACGCGAGACCGACAGCAATTGCCATGTCCGGGACGATCTCTTTCATGTAATCCGGATCAAACTTTCTGCCGTCCACCTGGATCTGTCGGAACGGATCAAACAACTCGACCGGAATCTCGAACCGTTTCGCAAGATACTCGGGCAAACCCGGCAGCTTGGAGCCGCCTCCCGATACCAAAATTTTCTGGATGGCTTCTTCGCTTTCTTCGGCCGTCGCTCGGTAGAAGTCCATGGTCTTGCGGATCTCAAGAGCCAGGATGTCGGACACGGTTTCAATGATCGGTTGTATCGGACGCGGTTCGATCCCTTCGGGCACCGGATAACCACGCTTCACAGCCTCTGCTTGCTCAAACGTCAAGCCAAGTTCCTTTTGCAGTAAGCTGGTGTACTGACTGCCGCCGACTGAAGCATCGCGTGCAAACACCGAGCGTGTGCCGTTCAAAATGTTGATGTTCATAGTGGAGGCGCCAATGTTGAGCAACGCCACGACCTCGCCTGCTTTCGGCTGATAGTTCAGCTCATAGCAGTTTTGCAGCGCAAACGAATCAACGTCGATAACGACGGGCTGTTTGCCGGCCAATTGAATGGCCTGCTTAACGTTGGCAATCTTGTCACTCTTGCACGCTGCCATGAGTACGTTCAAAGCATCTGAGGTACTGCTGGTGACCTGGTAATCAAGATTCACGTCAGAGATATCGAACGGTATGTGTTCTTCAGCATGCCAACTGAACGACTCTTGCAGTTCGTCTTCACTCATCTGGGGGAGGACGATGTTTTTCACAATGACGGAATGGCCGCTGACTCCGGCTGCGACCCTCGAGGTCTTGATCTGATGGCCATTGAAGATGCTGTTGATCACGTTAGATACGTTATTCAACTCCATAATCTGACCGTCGACTATGGTGTCCGCCTGAAGATTCTCGAATCCCAGGTTCACGAGGTGAAGGTTGTTTCCCTTCTTTTGCAACTCGACGGCTTTGACCGAGCTGGAACCAATGTCGAGGCCCACGAGATTCTTTTTGCCCATACTTTTCTTAAACATGTCTATTTATTCCTCACGACTGAGAGAGAACGCATTCTGTGCTTAAGCCGCAGGCGGGCGCGCGCTTTCATTGCTCTTGAAACCCGGCTTTTGGCTGTTTTCGCGGGAGCGACTCGCTTATCCATCTTCAAGACTGATTTCCTTGGCGGTAGGCTTTCGTAGCGGCTGGTAATTCGGAGGCGGGACGCGCATTCGCTTGCGCTTAATTGGCTATTCACTGTTTTTTGGGAGTTGACCTTCTGAAAACGAAGGCTGCTGAACGAGGGCGAGGAGCGTGGCAAGAGTGCTGGTAGACAAGCATCCTCACTGCCATCCTCAAGCAGACTACAGTACGCGCTAAACATTGTCAACCACTATTTTGTTTGCTTTAACCCTATGTATAGGTGGGTGTTACAGTTGCCAATGGCATGGTCATTTTTGAATTTCTGGAAGCGAGGCTGTCAATTCCAGAAAGGTGGCTGTGTTGATTATCGTGCTTGCGCATCGCTATGCGCGCGGTTAGCATGCGGGTAATGACACGGACCCGCTGGTTTCTGCTTACGACCATTCTCGTACTTTTAATTCTTGGCAGTTGGCTCTGGTGGGTTGGCTATCGGCCTGTTGACATGGCAACTTACGCGCCAGCAGATTCGCTTATCTTTCTGGAATCGAACAATCCCGGCAACGTCGTGGAAACCTTGACCAGGACGGAAGCGTGGAAACTCGTTGACACTCTAACGGGTAAACAAAGCCATGCGGCCAGCAGCGGCTGGGTAAAGAAGTTTGTCAGATGGACCGGGATCGGGCCGACCAATTCAGTGATCTTTACGCGAGCTCAACTGGCTGTGGTGGTAACGAATCTGGGTGTCGAACAAGACGAGGAAACCCTCACTGTCAAGCCGGAAGGCGCACTGTTGGTGGAGACGCACACGTCAGCAAGTCGCAGCAAACCTGAAGTCGAACGAGCCTTAAAGAAATTCGCCGAGACGGCTTATGGTCAGCCCATTCAAAGGCGAACGACAATAGACGGTTTTGAGTTCATCGAATGGCTGGCGCCCAGTGGTAATCGTAAAGTTGTGGCTACAATTTCCGGAACGCTTGTGATTGTCGGAAATTCGGAAGCAGCGGTGCAGAAGGTTCTAGCCGTTGCTCTTGGGCGGCAGCCGAGTCTGAAAGGTGATGAAGAATTGCATCGACTGCGCGCGGACGTTCAGGCAGAACATGGGCTGGTGTTCGGCTACGTGCCCGCTGGAAACAGCGCTCGGTTGCTTTCGGTGGCAGTTCCCATGCTTCTGGGGAGAGCACCGGGGAACAATGAATTTGAAAGACTTGTTAGCTCATCCTCAGCGAAGATAGTCGCGAGTCTGGGCTGGAGTTCCGTCCCAGTTAAGAATGGCGTCGAAGATCGCTACAGAATCAACCTTCAGCCTGCGATCGTGGCTAAACTCAAAGAAAGTTTTTCCTGTCAGCAGCCAGACCCAACTTCGCAGCCAATGCTGCCCGACAATTTCTCGTCCCTGACTTATTACTGGTTTCAAAATCCCGCGGTGGCATGGCAAGGGCTTAGAACCTCGGTGTCCTCTCAGGTTGACGCCCTCTCCGCGGTATTGTTCGCTTCCTTGTTAAGATCGGCGTTAACTCCATATGGCATAAGTGACCCGGAAAAGTTTCTGAATCTGGTGGATTCACAAGTGCTAACGTTGCGACTGGAACCTGAGTCAGCCATGCTCATCGCAAAGGTGCGAGATCAAACCGCAATGCGTGAACTCTTTATCAAAGAACTGGGGTTTCAACTAATCGATCCGAAGCCAAACGCGGAAGCGTTCAAGAATCCCGAAGACGAGTTTATTGCGCGTTTTGTTGGTGGCTTTGTGGTCATTGGATCTGAGCCAGAGGTCGATCGATACGCTGAAAAGGAAACTTCTGCTTCTCCCAAAGGGTTCGAAACGTCACAGGGTCCCTTGCCCTTATCTAACCGGGCTTGCGTAATAACTTATGCGAATGATACAGACCGCGTTCGCGCATTTGTTTCGACTGTTGCTGCAGCAGCTGGGGCCTCGCCGCGCTGGTCAGATCAATCGGAATACCTGTTGAGATCTTTACCCTATGCAACTACTGTGACAACTTTGGAGGAGCGTGGCATCGAGCGAATAACACGATCGCCGCTTGGTCAGTTTAGTGGGCTACTGCCGTTGGTTCTTCCAACAAGAGCTACCAACCAGAACGCTGGACGTTGACCTATCTCAATCATGATGGATCGATATGAATTGTTGGTCGCAACTCGCAACGCCGGAAAAATCGAAGAGTTGCGCGAGGCTTTCGCAACACTGCGGCTGACATTGCGCACGCTTAAGGAATTCGGAAACATTTCCGAGATGCCCGAGGTTGGGGCGACATATGAGGAGAACGCTACGCTCAAGGCTGTTGGTTACTCGCGCCAAACCGGCATCACAGCGCTGGCGGATGATTCGGGTCTCGAGGTAGATGCCTTGCAAGGCGGCCCCGGAGTTTTGTCAGCTCGCTTCGGCGGAAACAATCTATCAGACACGGAACGGACTCAAGCGTTACTAGACGCAAGGTGTTTGTAATGGTTCGCTGGCGATGAAGCCACAGGGCACAGGAGGTTTTGGATTTGATCCAATATTTATTCCCGATGGGTACAACGTGCCATTTGCCTCACTGGATCCAGTCATCAAAAGAACGATAAGTCATAGAGCTCGCGCGGCTGCTTTAATGCGGACGCTGATGGACGCGCAACTCAGCTCCAACTTGACCGCAGGTAGAACCGCTTCATAGAATGCGGACTGCCTTTGGTTAAGGTCCAATGCAAGTTCGGGGCGTAGCACAGCCTGGTAGTGCGCTCGGTTTGGGACCGAGAGGTCGGAGGTTCGAATCCTCTCGCCCCGACCA
>JBPCLZ010000042.1:0-66050 GCA_051002775.1 Pyrinomonadaceae bacterium
AATCTGCGCAATCGGTGGATTACGGGTTGGCATCCGCGCCCTCAAAGGAGGTTGATATGTCTTTGAACGGAAAGCACGCACTGATCACCGGAAGCTCACGCGGTATTGGCAGAGGAATCGCACTGAAACTGGCGGAGCAAGGTGTCAAAGTAGCCGTCCATTACTATCAAAACGAAGCTGCCGCCCTCGATACGCTTGAGCAAGTGCGCAAATGCGGATCCGACGGTTTGGTGGTCCAGGCTGACGTGTTGCACCCCGAACAGATCACCGAGATGTTCCGCCAGGTTCAGAGCGAATTCCGTAAGCTCGACATCTTCGTCAGCAACGCACGGCCGGAGGCAGCTGCGTTTTTCTACCCGCCGATGGATATCACGCTCGCACAGTGGGATGCGGCGTTCGATTCGCAGGCCAAGGCGTTTCTCGTCGGGGTTCGCGAAGCGGCTTCCGTCATGGGTAATGGAGGGAGAATTCTTGCTATCACCTACGGTCAGGGAAGTCGTACAGGCGGACTGCAACCCTGGGTAGCTATGGGTTCAGCCAAGGCGGCGATGGAGTCTCTCGTTCGTTACTTCGCGGTGACATTGGCCGGCCGCGGCATCACGGTAAATGCGATCAGCCCTGGATGGACCGAAGACAGCGTATTGAATTCGCTGCCGCAACAAGCGCAGGATCTCATCAGGAATTGGCACACGAGCGGGTGGACACCAATGGGACGCTTGGGAACGCCGGAAGATGTTGGCAACGTCGCCACTCTCTTTTGTTCAGCGCAAGCCGACTGGATCACCGGACAGCTGGTTTACGCCGATGGCGGCGCTTCATTGATGAATCCTGAGGTACCGCCCGAAATCCAGTTGGGGCAGTAGCGACCGTGAGGGAGGTCTCATGTCAGCCGGGGCAATAGTCCGACGGTAAGGGAGGGCTCATGTCAGACGGGCTTGAATCGCGATTGAGCCTTCCCTCACGGTCGGGCAAATGCCGCCGGCCGTATCGTTGGCGTCCTATTCACGATTTACTATTTCCGATTTAACGGGGTCTTCTGACCCTGGGGGCTTATCATCACCCAACCCAGCCAACCTCAATTGGAGTTCAATTGGGGGCCCGCAGACAGAAGACAGAACACAGAATACAGGAGTCAGACGTCAGAGATCAGAGGTCAGAAGTCAGACCAAGGCCCGGTCCGACTTCTGACCTCTGCCTTCTGTTCTGTCCTCTGACCTCTGACTCCTGACTCCTGACATCTAACTCCTGACCTCTGACCTCTGACCTCTGACCTCCGACTTCTGACCTCTGACTTCTGACTCCTGACTTCTGTCTTCTCTCTTGTCCTCACAAAATTCAGAGAAACTTTTTGATGAGTTTTTGAGTATTAGACCAGGCAGTCTCCCTTCAAGACTTAACGCACGCCTTTATTCCGAAGTATCGGAATACCTACCGGATTTTTGGACGAAGGAGCACAGTATGAAGCAGAAACTACTTGTCGTTGCTACATTGATTCTTCTGCAAGCATCGACTTCGATCCCCTCGATTATTGGGCAGCAACTAAACGCGTCGCAGCGTTCCTACCAGCAGGCCCGGCGTGTGCTCGACGATGCGATCACGGCCCACGGCGGACTCGAAGCAATGCGAGCGGTCAAAGACTTCACCTTGAAAGAGAAAGGCAAAGTTTATGCGCGCTTTCAAAGTCCCGGCTCAGAACCACCATTCTCTGCCGGAACCTCTGAAGAAACTCTGATTGTCGATACAGATCGTGGATTTGTCTTCGATGATTTGAAGACCGTCAACACCGGTTTCAACAATTGGATCAAGACTGTCATCAAGGGCAAAGAAGGTCATACCTTTGACATGTGGTCCAAAACGGCAACCCCGATAGTCAACCCTACGGTAAACAACTTCCGTGGCCAGATGCGCCGGCTTCCCTCATTCGTTTTGCTCGAAGCATTTGACCGCGCGTCAACGCTTCGTTGGGTAGGTGAAGATGAAATCGGAGGCAAACCGCAGAAAGTTATCAGCGTTCTCCGGCCCGACAATCAACTGTTGACTCTTTCCTTTGATGCGCAGACTAACTTGCTAACCAGGTATGGCTACCTTTACGCGGACCCGGTGACCGGCGACTCTGAGATAGCGCAAGCGTATTCAGGCTATCGCACGGTCGGGAAATTGAAGCTTCCCAGCGGACGTGTCTTGTACAACTCCGGCGGCGTCATTCAGGAAACTGAATATACAGATATGCAGATCAACACGCGACCCGCGGACAGTGTATTTCAAGGCCCGAGCGACTTCGCAAAACTCGCCGCGCCGCCGGCAACGCCGCCACCACCGGCCGTGAGCAAGATCGCCGAAGATGTTTACTTGCTGGAAGGGTTGGCAGGAGGCACACACAACGTCCTCTTCGTGGCCTTCAACGATCATGTACTGGGAGTAGAGGCTCCGGAACAAATTCTTTACAACAACAACTCGGTCCAGGCGCTTGCGAAGATCAAGGAAACGGTACCGGGTAAACCGATCAAGTATCTGGTGCTCACGCATCATCATTCCGATCACGCCGGCGGGTTTCGTGAGTACGTTGCCGAAGGGACAACGATTGTCACCACTGCGGAAACGAAGAGCTTTCTCGAAAAAGCCGCGGCCACCGAGTCTTCCCTCCTGCCGAAGTTGTCAACCGGTCAAAAATTGACTGTTGAGACGGTCGCGAACAAGAAGCGAGTTTTTCAGGACGACAAACACGTCGTGGAGTTGTACGACATTGGACCGAATCCGCATGCAAAAGAAATCCTGGTGGCGTATCTGCCTAAGGAGAAGATTTTGTTTCAGGCTGACTTGTTCAACGCGGCAGCCAACGGAACATTTCCAATTGCACAAGACCCAACGATTAGTTTTAGCGAGAAGCTGCAACAGTTGGGATTGACCGTCGAGAAAATCTACGGCGTGCACGGGCGTTTTGCGACACCAGAAGAACTGCGAACGACGATTGAGAGGCGACGTGCGTCGGATTTGAAATAGTTTTCCAGGATAACGCTGAAAGCGTTGGCTAATTGCAGCGCAGGCCGGGGTCCCCGCGCGGGCAGCCCGCGCGGGGTGGGAGCGTTTGCTCTGAAACCCTGGGGACGAAAGATGCGCATTCATTTATTCGCATTCCCGACTTGTCGGGATTGCGAGGAATCCCCGATTAACCAAATAATTCGACGTAGAGGTCAGAGTCAGAAGTCAGATATCAGACCTCAGGCGGCGATGTGGGTCGACGAATACAGAACCGGGAGCGAACCAGTTTAAAGTCCGCGAAGCGGCCGCCAGCATAGAGCCTGGGGTGGAGCGGAGCGAAACCCCAGGAAACTCAATGCAAGAAAATTTGTAAAGTCCGCGAAGCGGCCGACAGAGACCAGACAGTGCTGAACGATTTGAGATGCTCGATAATTTCGACATCAATCATCGATGAGGCCAATATGTCTAACTCTTACACCAACCTTCTCTACCACGTTGTCTTTTCGACCAAAGAACGCCGACCGCTGATCACACCCGAATGCGAGTTACGCCTTTATGAATACATCGGCGGTACTATTCGTGGACTGGGAGGCATTTCACTAGAGATCAACGGAACTGCAGATCACGTTCACCTCTTGGCCAAGCTGCGCCCAGATCGTGCTCTGTCCGACGTGCTGCGAAAGCTCAAAGCCAATGCAACCGGATGGATGCATGATGTTTTTCCGGAAGTCAAAGCTTTCTCATGGCAGCGTGGTTATGGCGCATTTACAGTGAGTCAATCAAACGTTGAAGAAGTGCGAGAATATCTAAGACGACAGAAAGAGCATCATGGGCGGATTTCATTTCGGCATGAATTCATTCAGTTCCTAAAAGCGAACGGCATCGAGTTCGACGAACGATATATTTGAGGAACTGCTATCGGCCGCTGCGCGGGCTTTGGGGCTTGTTGCGCCATGTTTCCCGGGGTTTCGCGTCGCTTCACCCCGGGCTTTATGCTCTCGGCTGCTCCGCAGGCTGATTAGCGGCGGTTGACCACCACCGCGCTCGGCGGCCATCATGCGGTCGCATGAAGAAATCCATCAAGATATCGCTGGTCATTATCGCGCTGGCGTTGCTTGCCTGCCTCGGTTGGCTCGTCTGGCTCGGATCGCGACCGGACGAGCCGGACAAACTGGCCACCTCGAGCGCCTCGGACATGTCCCAAGGCCCGTCGTTCGAGGTGCGCGTGATCGTGCCTCGGTTGGCCCGGCCCCTCGGCGGGATCCTACCGGATTGGCTCGTGGCCAAGATGGACGGTACCCCCAGCGAGCTGCGGTTCGACCACGCGAGCCGAGGCGCCAAGGTCCGCAGCGTCGCGCACGATCGCCTCGAGCTCAGTGCCGACGACGGCTGGAATTTTTTCCTCGAGGCCGACGACGAAGGGCGCATCACTCCCGGAACGCGCCTCGTGTTCCCGCTGGCGCTCGGGGGCCGGCAGGTGAAACTGCGCTGCCGGCCCGCAGATCGCGCCACCGGCTATCTCCACACCACCGCGCGGGCAGGCTCCGACCAGCTTGGCGGCAGCTTCCTCGTCGAGCTCGCCACCTGCGAAAATGCCGAGTCGAGTAAGATCACCAATTGGCCGCCGGCACCGCTCACCGTCCGCGGGAGCTTCGCAGGCCTGCCACACGGCCTTCGCTAGAGCCATGACTTCGTCCGCGTGCATGCGTGGTTTGACTTCGGCTGACTATCGGCCGTTCGGCCTTCGAGCAGTAGACTCAATAACAATCAGCAAGAGAGGGCATCATGGAAAGTAAGGTAATGGAAATCGCGCCGGAAGTTTATCGGATTTCGACGTTTCATCCAGACTTCGGCATTCAGTTCAATCAGTTTTTGATCAAAGACGATGAGCCGTTCATCATGCATACGGGCCTCAAGAAGATGTTTTCGATCACGCGTGAAGCAGTTGCGACTTTGATCGAACCCGCCAAGTTAAGATGGATTGGGTTTAGCCACTTCGAGCAAGACGAGTGCGGCGCCTTGAACGAATGGTTAACCATTGCGCCCAACGCGCAGCCGGTTTGCAGCTTTGTCGGCGCGAAGGTCAGTGTGAATGATTTCGCCGATCGGCCTGCGCGTGCGCTTGCTGATAACGAAGTGTTCTCTCTTGGCAGTCATCGCCTGAAGTTCCTGGCAACTCCGCACGTGCCGCACGCATGGGATGCGGGTCTCTTCTTCGAAGAACGCGACAAGACGCTTTTATGCTCTGACCTCTTCTTCCATCCGGGAGATCCCGAAGCATTTACGGAAACGGATATCGTGGGCCGCGCGAGTGCGTCGATCACAGAAGGTATGGCTGGTCCGTTAGCCAACGACATGCCTTACACTCCTTACACCGATGCGACATTGCGCCGGCTTGCGGACCTTGAGCCGCGAACGCTCGCGCTGATGCATGGATCTACTTTCCGCGGAGATGGTCGTACGGCAATTTTGGATCTGGCGGGAGTGATTAAGGAGAAGTTGGGCTAGCCTTCACTAAGCAAGGGCTCCGCCGTCACGTCAGCAACTCATGTCGTAGGAATTAGCCCGCGGAGCGGCCGATAGGATAAAGTCTCGCACCCCAGCCGAGATGCTCGGCCGGGGACCCGCCCTGGGGTGAAGCGAAGCGCAACCCCAGGAACCCAATGCAAGAAATCTGGTAAAGCCCGCGAAGCGGCCGACAGCAAATGGCAGTTGAGGTTCTGGAAGTCACGCGTTGGCGACCTAACGGCTCTGCCGCCCGCGTTGACTTCGTCGGAAACGGCTATGCCCTTCCGTCAAGGTCATTCTCATTTTTGGGGCTGCGCCCCGGGGCGTAGCCCCAAGGCTTTGGGGGAGTCGGTAGGGCGGGGCATAGCCGCCGCCTCACATCCGGGCGGCAAAGCCGTTGCCTAAATGAGGTTGACAAGGGGTTTCGCTGCGCTTCACCCCAGGCTTTATGCTGGCGGCCGCTCCGCGGGCTAAGAACAAATCGTCTCTTTGCGGACATTGGCGCGGCGCACTAAGAGCAAATCACTTATGCTGACGGCCGCTTCGCGGGCTCCTGTCAGGCCGTGTTAACTATCAACTTTGGTAACATTTAATCATGATCAAGCGATCAGCTCTTATTCTCTCATGCGTTCTTGTGTCTGCGACCGTTTCTTTTGCGCAGACTGCCGACACCCTTTCTCAGGTTTCATTCGTCAAGTCAAAGGATGGGACACGCATCGCCGTTGAATGCACGGGCAAAGGTCCAAGTCTCCTGATCGTTCATGGAGGCACGGGAGACCGCAGCCGCTGGAAACCGCTACTCCCGCTGTTTGCTCCGCACTTTACGGTTTGTGCAATGGATCGCCGCGGCCACGGCGATAGTGAAACGGGCGGGAGGTCAGAAGTCAGAAGTCAGAGGTCAGAAGTCAGATCGGAAGAGACATACAGTTTGAAGAAGGAATTTGAAGATGTCGCCGCCGTAGTTAACTCTCGACCGGGGCCGGTCTTTGTGCTCGGCCATTCGATTGGGGGAGTGTTTGCACTGGAAGCGGCTTTCCTGACGAAGAAGATTTCCAAGTTGGTTCTGTATGAACCACCGTTGCAGGATCTCGATCACACCGCCGTTGCCGACCGAATGGAGAGGATGATCCAGGCCGGTGAGCGCGAGCAGGCGTTGGTGACGTTTTTGCGGGAACTCCCGATGATCTCGCCCGATGAAATAGCGGCGATGAAGCGTCAGCCATCGTGGCCCGGTCGCGTGGCTGGCATTGATATACAGATTCGCGAAATCCGATCGCTTAGTAAATATCGTTTTGATGGGAAGCGAATGAAGGCATTAGACGTGCCAACTTTGCTCCTGGCCGGCAGCAAAACCGCTTCACCACAACTGAAACAGGCAATCAACTCGTTGAAGGATACTTTGCCAAAACGGATGCTCGTCGTGTTCGAAGGGCAAGGTCACAATGCGATGGATAAGATCCCAGCGCAGTTCGCTGAGACGGTGACAAAGTTCTTAAGCGGTGAGCAGTGAGCAGTGAGCAGTGAGCGGTGAGCGGTGAGCAGTGGCGGTCAGTCCGCGAAGCGGCCGACAGCATAAAGTCTCGCACCCCAGCCGAGATGCTCGGCCGGGGACCCCGCCCTGGGGTGGAGCGAAGCGGAACCCCAGGAACCAACCGTTGTAAATAGCCAAAGCCCGCGGAGCCGGCCGACAGTCCTAACATCATGGATTGCTGTCTTGTAATCGAACCGCTATCGACCGCTTCGCGGGCTCAATTGTTCTTGACGACTTTGATCCTGGGGTTCGCTTCGCTTCACCCCAGGCTTTATGCTCGCGGCCGCTCCGCGGACTCGTGCCGCGCACCCTCACCTTGGGCCTCCGGGAGAGGAAATAAGTAGCCGGCTCATCCCAAGTATTTCTTCAACCACGCGTGCAGCTCCTGATACCAGTAGCGGCTGTTCTCGCCTTTCAGGATCCAGTGATTCTCGTCGGGCCAGACGATCAACTTGCTGGGAATCCGCAAACGTTGCAGTACGCTCCAGTTTTCCAGAGTTTGATTGAGCGGCACGCGGAAATCGTTCTCGCCGACTGAAAGCAGAATCGGCGTTTTGAAATTCGCGGCCAACCTGATCGGATTTTGCTCGCGCCAAGTGACGGCTTGTTCCCACACCGGCCCGCCGCTACTAACCTCGCGCCCATAAATCGTGTCGCTGGTTCCCCATTGCGACTCGAGATTGATCAGACCCGCGTGACTGACGAGCGCTTTGTAACGCGTGGTGGTCCCCTGCATCCAGTTGGCCAGGTGTCCGCCATAGCTGGCGCCGGCCGCAGCCTGGCGTGATCCATCTGTAAACCGGTAGAGACGAATCGCTTCGTCTGCCCCTTCGTTGATCTCATTTCCGGGACCTCTGAAAGGGTCGCCCTGAATGCTCTGCGCAAACGCTTCACCAAACCCGGTCGAACCCGAATAGTTTGTCAGCAGCACCACATAACCCGGGCGCGACAGCATGAAATAGTTCCAGCGCAGTCCCCAGTTGTCGCGCCACATGCTGTACGGTCCGCCGTGCATCACAACCAACAGCGGGTACTTCTTGCCTTCGCTAAAATTTGGCGGGAGGGCGATCATGTTGTGAACCCGCTTGCCGGCTTTGCTCGTAAACCAAAAATGACGCAGCGGTTGCCAATCGATTTTGGCGACCTGCTCGGCGTTGAAGGAAGTGAGCGAGTGCTGCGTTTTGTCTTTTAGATCCAGACGGACGATTTCTGGCGGATTGGTGGCGCTTTCCCAACTGGCAACCAGGATGGTTGAGGATGCCTTCGCCGGAATCTTCAGGTTCGTGTAGACGCCACGAGTGATGTCCATGGCGAGGCGTACTTCGCCGCCGTCGGCTGCCATGATGAAGACTTTTTCGTGGCCGGCTTCTTCTGCTGTTAGATAAATCGAGCGGCTGTCGGGGGAGAAGGCGAAGCTGTTCACAGATCGGTCCCAGTTGGCGGTAAGGATGTTTGCCTGTTGAGTGCTGCTCGATCCGAGCGGGGGCAAGCCCGGGGTCCCCAGCGGGGCAGCCTCGCTGGGGTGGAAGCCGCCCTTCCCAACCCTGAGGTGATTAGACTTGTCTGCTGTCGCAGTCTGTTGAGTGCCTTTCCCTACCACGAGATGATGAGACTTGAGTGGACCCGCGTTGGGCCATGAGAACTTTGCCAGCCGCTCCAGGTGATAAACTTTCTTATCGGTTTCAATTCCGAAAATGGCGTAAAGCGCTTTTCCATCCGGCCGAAACGCTGGACGGCGGAAGCTGTCGCCGCCGGCCGTCAGACGCACCGGCTCACCGCCTTTTGCGGAAACTTTGAACAGCGATGTGTTGCTGTTTGCATAAGCAGCCGCGTCTCTATTCGTTGTTGCAACGAAAATAATTTCGTTGCCGTCGGGCGTCCAGACGGGATCGAGTTCCTCGCCGGAGTCGGTTACGCGACCAGCAAAGCCGCGCTCATTAACCAGCTTCGTTCCGGCGAGAAGATCCTTAGCCTTGGCGCCGGGTTGCGCGTCCTGAACAAAAAGATGCGACTGCGTGTCCTCGACCCACTTGTCCCAATTGCGTATGGGAAACGTATCGTAAACGCGCACCCGATATTTTTGCGCCTTGCGCTCAGCCGCGATTTTCTTGTTCGCTTCATCATCAGCCGCGCCCGGATAGACTGAGCTGATGAAAAGCAGCCCCTTGCCATCAGGCCGCCATTGCGGTGAACGTGCGCCGGTAGAAACCGAAGTCACGCGCACTGCCTCGCCGCCATCCGCCACATCAAGCACATAGATTTGGTTTACTTCGTCGCCTTCGCGCTTTGCCGAAAATGCAATTTGCCGGCTGTCGGGACTCCAGGAAACGCCGCTCTCGCCGCCTCTTGAAAAAGTCAGACGCCGTGGCTTAGCTGAGCCGTCGGAGGGAACTATCCATAAATCGGAAACCTGGTCCTTCTCGTCGTAGGCGGGCTCGATCAAAGAAAAGACGACCCACTTGAGGTCAGGACTCGGGTTGGGCGCGCCGACGCGTTTCATCATCCACATCGCTTCGTGGGAGAGAGGAACTTTGGTTTGGGAATTAACGGTGAGCGAAAAGCAGAATGATGCCGCGATGACGCTGAAGACGATGAGTTTGGTCCTGAACAACATTACAAGAACCTCCCGAGTGGCTGATGATGAAAAGTTAATGAGCGGAACATTGATACAAGCGCGTCTCCGATGGTGTCAAGCCGGGTAAGAACAGTGAGCGGTGAGCAGTGAGCGGTGAGCAGTGAGCCGTGAGCAGAAGGCAGAAGGCAGAAAGCGCAGAGATCTATTCGGTGTAATGAGGTCAGTACCACCACGCGGTAGCGGGTGGGTCTTGTCCATTGCCAAATGTCGATCCGATTGCCAGTTGGTCTGCGCCGTAACGGCCCAATCGTAAATCGGCAATCGGCAATCAGCAGGCCCACCCGCTACCGCGAGGCGGTACTGACCTCATGCCACAGCGAACCAACTAATCCAGAAGCACATCCTGTCGAACATTAGCTCAAGGACATTCGTACGACGAGATGATGAAGGCAATCGTTTATCACGAATATGGATTACCGGACGTCCTCAAGTGTTAAGAGGTCGAAAAGCCCGTACCCAAGGATGACGAGGTGCTGATCAGAACACCCAAGATGATTTCACTCATCACTCAGTACTCAGTACTTAGTACTAGTACTTAGTACTCAGTACTCAGCACCGCACTGACCACTCAAATCTGTCCACTTACTTCAACGCTTGCGGCATGTCGGCGACTGTATAGGCCATCACTGCCATAGCAGCGACACAAAGGGCCAGATCCTGACGGTTGACTTTGTCGAGCGTGTCGGCGTGTGTGTGGTGAATGTCGAAGTAGTGTGTGCCGTCTACATCCAGGCTCGCACCGATTACACCTTCACGCATTATTGGACCAATATCTGCGCCGCCGCCGTCTGCGGCGATGCTATCAGCGCGAATGCCGGCGAGGAGTTTGGCTATCTCCAGCAGATTGGCACGCGCTTGCGGGGGAGCCGTCGCGGCGAGGCCGAACCCTTCGGGCCGGTAAGCGCCTGAATCAGACTCAATCGCAAGGATGTGTTTCGCAAGCTCAGCGCGATGCGCATCGCGGTAAGCGTCGCCGCCGCGCAATCCGTTTTCTTCGTTCGTGTAGAGCACCACGCGTATGCTGCGTCGTGGTCGTAGCCCGAGTTCTTTGAGCAGTCTCACCGCCTCCCAGGCGATGATGCAGCCGGCGCCATCGTCGTGTGCGCCCTGGCCCACATCCCAGGAATCAAAATGGCCGCTAACCAGGATCACCTCGTCGGGTTTCTCTGAACCCTTGATTTCCGCGATGACGTTTGCCGACTCGGCATCAGGAAGGAATTTCGCTTCCATCTTCAACCGCAACGTGGGACGGTCGCCGCCATCGTAGAGACGCTGTAGCGTCTCCGCGCCCTCGATCGTAATGGCAGCGGTGGGAATCTTTGGTTGCTTCTCGTCGTAATTCATCGCGCCAGTGTGTGGCGTCTGCAGACTCACTGGACTGACTGAGCGAACCAACGCAGCGACTGCACCATGGCGAGCCGCGCGTGAAGCACCCGACCCACGATAACGAACTGTTTCGCCGTAGTTAGTAAAGGGAACGTTGTAAACGACGATCTTTCCGCGCACCTGTTCGCCCAGTGCATCGAGCTGGTCGAAGTTGCGCACGACCACCGCCTCGGCTGTAATGCCTGCCGCAGGCGTGCCCACACTATTGCCCAATCCCAACATCGGCAGTTTGAGCGAACCGGGACTAGTCATTTCCAGACTCTCATCGCCGCGCACCCAGTGTGGCACCATCACCTTTTCGCCGCGCACGTTGTCGAGTCCGTCGCTTTTCATCTGGGCGATGGCCCACGCAATCGCACGCTCCAAACTTTCCGAGCCACTGAGACGATGACCGATGCGGTCTGTCAGATAACTGAGTCGCTCATACGCTTTGTTACTGGTCAGCGCGGCGCCGATGATCCGTGCGGCAGGCGCGCGGTAGTCGTCAATCCTGACAGTCGCTGGCGGCAGCGGTGTTGGCGTGGGCGAGGGCGACGGTGAAGGTGTTGGTGATGGCGAAGGCATCGGGGATGGTATTTGTCGCGCAGGATCTTGTAGCGCCAGAGCAGCTGTACAAGTCAGTACAAGAATGAGTGCGAGCGATTGTAATAAACGCACGTCGAGTCGGTCCTCCGGAGTTGGATATTGCGAATGCCTAAGTTTAGCTGATTGGGCGACGTTCGCGAAGAAGCGCAGACTGCAGAAGGCAGAAGGGAGAGGTCAGAGGTCAGAGGTCAGAGATCAGAGGTCAGAGATCAGAGGTCAGAGATCAGAGGTCAGAGGTCAGAGGTCGGAGATCAGACGTCAGATCAGAAGTCAGAGGTCGGATGTCAGAAGTTCAATCCTGCGTCCAACCTCTGACCTCTGACCTCTGATCTCTGATCTCTAACTTCCGACCTCTATCTTTTCCCGAATTACTTCTTTGAGGCGTGGTGTTCGATCGCTTCACCGGCAAGTCTGGTAGCCACGTTGGTGAGGTGACTCTCTTCGCCGGTGGGCGTGCGCGGCTCGCGGTAATACATTGCAAACGAACCCAGCACTTTGCCCTTGCTCGACATTATCGGGGTGGACCAGCACGCGGCAACACCAATCGCGGATGCGAAGCCGCGGTATTCCTCCAATAGCGGGTCGGTGGCAATATCGGTTACGACAACCGGCTTACCGCGAAACATCGCCGTCCCGCACGAGCCATGCTTCGGGCCAATCGGAGCGCCATCAATAACCTTAACGTAGTTCTCGGGGAGACTCGGCGCCACTGCATGCCGCACATGGTTGCCGTCTTCGCTGAGTAGCAGTATTGAGCCGATCATCTCGGGCGACTGTTCCTCGATCGTCAACAACAGCTCCGAGAGGATTTCGTGAAGCGGGGCGTTCGCGGCAATCATCTCCTTGATTCGTTCCTGCTCTGCGAGGAAGAGTTCATCATTCTCTGCAGTCCGGCGGACGGCAGGCATTTCCTGTGTCTTTGCAAGTTCAGTTTGTTTTGGATCGGCCATGACGCGTAAATCGTAAATCGTGAATCGTAAATAGTAAATAGGTGACAAGTGACGAGTGACAAGTGACAAGTGACAAGTGACGGGTAAGAATGAGCGTAGAGTAGCCATTTGTTTCCTAACTTGTCACTTGTAACCTGTCACTCGGCACTGCTTTCATCGATTCACGATTTACGATTCACGATTTACGTCCTTCTGGCATCCATATTGCCAGAGTGCGCGGCAGCACGTTTAATGTCCGATTATGCAGCAGGAATCCTCCTTTAAACGCAGGAGGAGTGTAAGCAATGAATGCTTTGATAGCCTTTGCATTAAAAGTGCTTAATTATTGAAACGTGAGAGACGGGGATTCCGGCTTGCCACGACACAGTGCTTAAAGGCTCGGCCGTTCCTGGAAGCGATCTCTGACCCGAGACTGAGCCTCCCGAAGAGTGAAAACCGGAACCCAGCGGAAAGCCATAGGCATTCCGCACTATGCGGCGGCAAGCCGCGTTAACTCGGCGATTCTTTTATAACGGGAAACTCTACATGGCATCTCTTTGGGATCTCGGCGGCCAAACCTGGCAGAAACTAGCCAAGCGGGTATGGGCCGACATCGGAAAAGACAAGATCTTCGGTCACGCCGCCGAGCTGGCATATTTCTTTTTGCTTGCCTTGTTTCCGCTGCTGCTGTTTCTCACTTCAGTGCTCGGACTGTTCATGGATGCGGGTACGGGATTGCGTGACAGTCTCTTCAATTATTTAGGCAAAGTATTGCCGGGGTCCGCATCGCAATTGGTGAGCACGACAATATTTGAAGTCAGCAACAGCAGCGGCGGTGGAAAAATCTCCTTCGGCATTCTTGCCGCGCTCTGGGCGGCGTCAAACGGTATGGGAGCAATCAGCGAGACGCTCAATGTTGCTTATCACGTTGAAGAGACGCGGCCGTGGTGGAAGCAGCGCCTGACTGCTGTGTGTCTCACGATCGTCCTGGCGATTCTTATCATTTCTGCGTTAGTCCTCGTACTGTCGGGCGGAAAGATCGCTGATTGGCTTGCCGCCAGCTACGGCTTTGGGTTTGCTTTCGTCATCGCATGGAAAGTAGCGCAATGGCCCATCGTTCTTATCTTCCTTTTGCTTGCCTTTGCCCTAATTTACTACTGGGCGCCGGACCTTGAGGATCAGGATTGGAGATGGGTGACGCCCGGCTCAGTCGTCGCAGTCACGTTATGGCTTTTAGTTTCGTTGGGCTTTCGTCTGTACCTTCATTACTTCGACTCGTACAGCAAAACTTATGGTTCGCTAGGCGCGGTGATTGTGCTTATGCTTTGGTTCTACTTAACAGGCGCAGCGATTCTCATCGGCGGCGAAATTAACTCTGATATTGAAGACATTGCCGCGCGCAAGGGACATCCCGAGGCGAAGAAAAAAGGGGAGAAGAAGCCTTAACGTGTGTCAGTAACATAGGGACCGATCAAATCAGGAGGTCAGAACAATGCCGAACGCGAGCAGCGCGAAAGAAGCAGAAACAGATCATGAACCGAGTAAGCGAGAACTCCAGCGTCAGATGGAGCGAACGCGTGAATCTCTCGCCGAGACAGTCGGCGAGATCAAGGATACGGTCGACCAGGAATACCGAGCAGTAAAAAAGAGCGTCTCGGGCGTGCTCGATTATCGCGAAGAGTTTCAGAAGGAGCCGTTGGTATGGAGTTTGGGTGCGTTGTCGGCGGGTTTCGCGCTGGGATATACCGTTGGGTATGCGCACAAGAACACGAAGCGTGGCAAACAATCACCGGTCGTCGCGTTTGCTGACAGTATGGTCGAGGAACTGTCAACCATGGGCCAGGGACTAGTGCTGCCGGTTCTTAATGCGAAGATCAAAGAACTATTCGGCTTTGAATTTTCCGAGTTGCTCGGACAGATGCGAGGACCAAAGAAGGTTGCTTCGAGGAAGAAACTAAGGAAGCGAATCACATCGAAAGCAACGAGCAAGCGTAAGAGCCGTAGTAAAAGCAGTGACAAGTGACAAGTGACAAGTGACAAGGCGGAATGAAGATAGAGCACAAAGGAAAAAGCTGGCAGTTGAGCTTGTCAGGGGAGTACGAGCCGCGAGCGTTGCGGCTGTGCCGCCTGATGTGCGGAAGCGGCTATGCCCTTCCGTCAGCCTGCCATTTAAGAAGTGGGGCTACGCCCCGGGAGCGCAGCCCCAGTTCAAAGGGAATCAATGACGGCGGGGGCAAAGCCGCCGCCGCACATCAGGCGGCGAAGCCCTCAAGCAATGGTGGTCTGTTAGCCGCGGCTTTGGGCAGCGAGCACTGAGGAGTACTCGCTTCGGTTATTAAACCTCTTCCAGGACCACTTTGAATTTCACCGCGTCCTGGATCATGCGGACGTTGTTGAAGAAGACGTAAGGGTCGTGAATCGTAAATTGTGAACTGTAAACCGATGAAGAGCCGCTCGCTGACGCTCGCGCTTCTAACTGCGAGCCGGTAACCATCTGAGCTAATTCGCGCAGCTCAGCTTCGTCATACTCATACCGCCAGCCGTTTCTGCCGTGCAGGCGGTAATAGAGTTTGTTGGGTGTCACGCTCTTGCTCACAAAAGGATCGACAACATGCCATAAGTTCAGCTCTTCACACAGGCTCTGCACGACCTTCGGATCCCAATCGCCGCGCGGTTCCCAACAGAGGTTATACGCGCCACCGGCATTGTCAGTACGCTCGATGCGCGCAAAGAATTTCTTGAAATTTGAAATGTTTTCTTTCGTTGGTTTGAAACTCGCCGGACACTGAAACAAAACCGTTTTAGCTTTCAAAGCATTGGCGCAGGCGCGTGTCACTTCCCACGACTCTTTAACAATTGCGGTCGCCCGGAAGTATCCGGCGTCCTGCTTCTCAACTTCGCTGAGCTTCTTCTTCAGGCGGCGATAGGTAGGACTTTTGACGTCGTGAGTTATTAACTGCCACGCCTTTAAGACAAATTCAAAATCGGGTGGGGCAACAGCGCGCCAGCGTTCAAGCGTAGCAATGGCGGGCGGTTGATAAAATGTGTGTTGCACTTCGACGCAGGAAAACAGTTGCACATATTTCGCTCTGCCGATACCGAAGCCTGATGTACCGATGCGTGCGTGCGTCATTTGATAAGTGACAAGTGACAGGTGACAGGTGACAAGTAAGGCGGGCTAACGAAGTGACGACTTTAGGTTTGTTCTTACCCGTCACTTGTCACTTGTCACTCGTCACTTACTTTAAGACCCTGATGTCGCGCTCGGAGAAGATGCGCCACTCATTTCCTACGCGCTGCCATCGCAGTTCCTGAATCACTTCGCCCCGACGGCTATTGCGCCCGTTCTCGATTCGATACTGTTTGCGATAGCGCATGACAGCGGTGCGGCCGCCGTCCTGGAAAATGATTTCCGGTTCCTGCGCGCGAATGTCGATGACGCTCGCGGTGGTAAACACCCTTGCCTTTTCCTCACGCACAAAAGTTCGAGAAGCGTTGCTCATCAGGTAGAACCTTTTTAGACGCGGAACGTAAAAAGACATCTGTTGATTGATGTTGCGGTTGTTGGTAGCGGCAATCCACGAGTCGAGCGCGTTGCGTAAGACGTGCGCTGCGGAAGGATCGGTGGCTGGCGCCTGTGTATCCGTTGCCGCTTTAATCGAGGCGGCCGTGCTGGATGGTCCAGACGGATTTGGCTGGGTGGCGCTTGAGTTCGATGGTGAAGCGGGATTGGGTGTCGGTGATGCGCTTGCTACTTGTTCTTTACCGTAAAGTTCCCAGTGCGCAACATCCGAGATTTTGTTGTAGACAGTGCGAATTACCAACGGCCGGTCCAATCCTTCTGCCGCAATGCGCCGCACCACGCTCAGCCGCTTGCCGTTGTCGATGGTTTCAAACTCGACGCTAAAGTTGTCTTCAGTGCGGCCGCTGGAAGTGAAAATCAGTCGTTCACTTCCTCCTGAATGCTGAAGCGCTAAGCGAACATGAATCACATGACCGTCAGCAGCCTGAGTGTTGTGGACTACGCCGTCTGCCACGAATGTCATGCGCGGTGCACGTGAGGAACCGAGGCTGATGCGTATGCCCCGTTGTTCTATTGCAAGTAAATCCGGCGGAGTTAGCCTAACAGCCAAATCAATGAAGAAGCGTTGCTGTTCGCCGAAAGGAAGATTACTGGAAGCGCCGGCGACGACTGTATAGAGCCTGTCGCTCGCCGGTATGTCGATTCGATAGACACCGGTCAAAGCTGAACGCGCTGGCCGCTGCGTTAAAAAAGCCGATTGAACTTGGAATTGTGCCAGGCACAGTGCGGGGTGGAAGCAGATCAGAAGAATAAGTAACAACGCCACGACATCCCCCTTGTTCGCGCTTCGAAATATTTGTTGCAAGGATACCGCAATCGGTGACGAGTGACGAGTGACAGGTGACAAGTGAAAGGAACAAGGCAAAAAGTTGGAGGGTCATTTATCACAGGCAAGTTGAGTTTGAAGTGGAACAGAACGCTGTTTGTCTTCGCCCCAGCAGGGCGAAAAATGTGATCAGATTCTTCTGTGCGACCTCAGTGTTCTTTGTGTCTCTATGGTGGTGAGACAGCAACAGAGACACAGAAGACGCAAAGGTCACAGAGATTTGTAGTTTGATTGTTGCGCAGGTTTTCGAAGATGTTGCTCTGAAAGAATTTCACGACGTTTTTGTTGGAAGCTTAACTGCACTCATGTTAAGACATTCAGAAGTTCACCATGGAGAATCCAAACCTCGAACTCACGCCGGCGGGCCGCATCGCGAATACAGGAATGTTTCGCGCCCTCTCGCATCGTAACTTCCGCTTGTTTTGGATAGGAGCCTTCCTTTCAAACTGCGGCACGTGGATGCAGGCAGTAGCTCAGGGCTGGCTCGTTTTGCAGTTAACAAACTCGGCGTTTTGGTTGGGCCTCGATGCTTTCATGGCCACGGTTCCCGGTTTCTTTTTGACCTTACTGGGCGGCGTCTTTGCGGATCTCGTCGATCGCCGCCGCTTGCTGATTTATACGCAGATTGTTGCGGGAGTGGCCGCGCTGGCTTTGGCGACACTGGTATGGACGGGCCTGGTAAACAGATGGATGGTGCTTGGCTTCTCGTTCGTTACCGGCTGCTGCATGGCGCTGGCGAGTCCTTCTTATTTAGCGATGACATTTGATCTGGTGGGGCGCGAAGACTTGGCCAATGCAGTCGCGCTTAACTCATCGCAGTTTCAACTATCACGCGTTGTTGGGCCAGCGCTGGCCGGTGTTGGCTTTAGTTTGTTTGGATTGGCCGGCTGCTTTTACATCAACGGCGTTTCATTTGCCGCGGTGGTAATTAGTTTGAGCATGGTGCGATTCGACAGCAGCATGCATGCTGGCGGCGCGCCTGCGCATGCGGTCAGCGATCGTCGCGCACTTTGGAAAGACCTGATCGCAGGCTTCCGCTACGTGCGGCACCGGCCGCGTGTCTGGTCGTTGCTCATGATCTCCTCCGTCAACAGTCTCTTTGGCGCGCCCTACTTCTCGATGATCCCCATCTACGCGCGCGACATTTTTCATCTCGGCGCGACTGGCCTGGCTTGGTTGATGGGAATGGCGGGCGCGGGCGCGTTTTGTGGCGCGGCACTACTGACGGTGATGGGAGACTTTCGCCGCAAGGGTTGGTTCGTGCTGGGCGGCAGTCTCTTCTTTGGGGCAGGCGTTACGGCTTTTGCTCTGTCGACTAATCTTCACGTCAGCTACGTATTTCTTTTCTGCCTCGGCTTTGCGATTGTTACATCGGTGGCGGTAACCAACACGCTTTTGCAAAAGTTGGTGACCGACGAGATGCGCGGTCGGGTCATGAGCATGTTCATCCTTTCCTTCATCGGCACCATGCCCATTGGCAACATCATCGCCGGCGCGGCCTCGCACCGGTTTGGAGCTCCGCGCACGTTAGCGGTTGGCGGCATAATTATCTCCCTGTTTGCTATTGCAATGATCTTCTTCAACCGCCGACTGCGTGAGCTCTACTAAGTGGACAATTTTCAAGTCGATCTCGTGGTCTGGGTCAGTACCACCGCGCGGTAGCGGGTGGGTCTCAAGATTCGGCACAAGCCCGATTGGTTCCTACTAGTGTTCCTGCCAGGGGAGACCCACCCGCTACCGCGAGGTGGTACTGACCTCATGCCACGCTAGTCCTCGCCTTATGAACAAGATGATCCGCATGCAAGAAAGGTCCGGAACGGCGTTCTACAGAGGAGGCAAGGGGTAATCTTGAACAGTTTGATGAGGAGATCATGAGAGCCTTTAAAATTCGACTATTTCTTTTGGCAGTCTCAGTATTACTGCTGGTTTCAGCCAGCGCCATGGCCCAGGGTGTCATCGTTCCGGGCGAGTGTGATCGCTGTCCGGGCCGGCGTCCCCAGGTGTTGCCGAGTTCATTGCCGATCAAGTCAATAAAGATTGACGCGAAGATCGCGTCGCAGGTGGCGACCACTCACATTGAGCAAATCTTTCGCAACGATACAGACGCAACCCTGGAAGGGACTTACTTCTTTCCAATTCCCGAACAGGCATCAATATCGGAATTCGCAATCTGGGACGGCAATCGCCGGCTGGTTGGCGAGGTGCGTTCCCGCGAGGAAGCGCGCCGCATCTATAACGAGATCGTCCGCCGCCAACGCGATCCCGGCCTGCTCGAGTACGCCGGTAAAGATCTGTTCCAGGCGAGCATCTTTCCCATCCCACCGCATTCCGACAAGAAACTGGAAATCACCTACAGCCAGATTTTGCGCGCTGAGTCAGGCACGGTCGCCTATCGCTATCCGCTTGGCACGGGCAGGCAAATAACACAGATCGGCTCAGTTTCAGGCCGGATAGACATCGAAAGTAAAGATCCGCTGCGCAACATCTATTCGCCAACCCATGCGATTGAAGTGAAACGAAACGGCACTAGCCGGGCGGTAGTGACTTTTGAAAACCATGGCGAGCCGCAGGACTTTCAATTGTTCTATGCCCTCTCGCGCGAGGATTTTGGCGTGACGCTGCTGACGCATCGCGAGCCGGGCAAAAATGGTTACTTCCTGCTGATGGTTTCTCCGAAAGACGATTGGTCGGAACAGGAGTATGCAGCCAAGGACATCGTTTTTGTGCTCGACACGTCAGGCTCGATGGCCGAAGCCGGCAAGATGGAAAAGGCGCGCGCGGCTTTACTCTATGGGATCAGGATCCTGCGCCCTTCAGATCGTTTCAATGTGATTTCGTTTGCCGGTGAAGAACACTTGCTGGCTAGCGGATTGATCAATGCGGATGAGAAGGGCCGTGCGCGTGCGCTCCGTTTCGTTGAGGCGCTAAAACCTGTGGGCGGGACAAATATTGATGCTGCGCTAACTGCCGCCCGTGAACAAATTGGACGCTCGTCGAACCTGGGCCACCCGCGCATGATCGTTTTTCTTACCGATGGGCTGCCAACGGTTGGCCAAACGAATGTCGAACAGATACTGGCGAACGCGAAGAATGCGCGCGATGGGGGCGATGCGCGCATATTTCCTTTTGGGGTTGGCTATGACGTGAACACTTCGTTGTTGGACCGGCTGGCATCGCAATCGGGTGGTGTGGCCGACTACGTTGAACCAAAGGAAGATTTGGAAGTTAAGGTTTCCAACTTCTTTTCGCGGATTAGTTATCCCGTTCTCAGCGACCTGCGGCTGGACATGGCAGGCGTGGAAACCGATTTGTCGTATCCGCGCACAGTGCCTGACATATTCCGCGGCTCGCAACTAACGATCATCGGTCGTTACCGCAATCCAATCGATATGAACTTTGTCCGTCTGACGTTGACCGGCAAGAGTGGCGGCAGCGAAAGAAAGTTTTTTTACAACAACCTGCGTTTCCCATTAAACGAGGAAGTGAACGATTTCCTGCCGCGTTTGTGGGCGACGCGTCGGGTTGGCTGGCTGATGGAGCAGGTGCGCACCAACGGGGAACAACGAGAGTTGCGGGATGAAATCGTTGACCTGGGAACGCGTTACGGCATCGTCACACCCTACACTTCTTACCTGGCGCTCGAGCAGAACGAGGCTCAGAACTTCTCCATCGCCAGGGGCCAGGGTCGCGGCAACGTACGGGCGGGTTCAAATGCGCCGCTGCCACCAGCGGCGCCAAGCGTTGCAGATGCGATGGCAAATACGGGAAATGTTGCTGTGCAACAGAGCAAGCGTGCACGGGAGCAGCAGGAAGTCGTGCGAGTGGAGCAAGACGCGAAGTTGACTACCATGCGGATCGCTGGTGGCAAGACGTTTTACCTGCGCGATGGTGTTTGGACCGATGCGGATTTCAAGGCAGGCACGAAGTTGCCCCAGATTGTGATCAAGTTTGGCAGCGATGAATATTTCGCGTTGCTGAAACAGAAGCCGCGGCTGGCCGTGTACTTCTCATTAGGCGAGCAAGTCGTAGTCGTGCTTGACGGGACAGTCTACCGGGTGAACGCCGCCGGTAATTGAATACACCTGCAAATGGTAAACAAGAAAGGGCCGCCGGGATAAACTCGCGCGGCCCTTTGGTTTGTGTGGTGTCCTAATTTTTTTTCCTCTGTGCGTCCTTTGTGTTCTCTGTGTCTCTGTGGTGGACTTTATTAACCGATCACCACAAAGACACGGAGGACACAAAGGACTCGCAGAGATTATTCCAACCAGGTACAACCTCGGCTTGTATTGAAGGTGTAGTTAAGGTAAAAACTTGTAAACAATTCATCTCCCATAAAATTAGTTGCGCAGCAGTAAATCGTTTTTTGAGCCTGTTTCTTCGCGCTGAGCACTGATAACAGTTACGACCCAGGAAGACACTCGTGCAAAATTCACAAACCCGGTTGTTTACAGTAGTCCTGTTTCTGATTGCGTTCGCGGTTCCGGCGCCGGCCCAACAGGGCTGGATCCCAACGCGCGTCGGGCCAGCAGGACGCGACTTAAACACAGTTTTCTTTCTTGACAGCAAGCGGGGCTGGGTGGGCGGCGATGGCGGTTTTCTCACGCGCACTGACGATGGCGGTAATAGTTGGGTGTCGCAAACGGTGGATACGCCCGACGCAGTCAACGACATTTATTTTCGCGACAAAGAAATCGGTTTCGTGCTGGCCGGTAACGCAATCTTTTCCACCCGGGACGAGGGCGGTCACTGGACCGAGGTACGCCGCTTTCTGCCGCGAGAATTTGATGGCGCGGACGTTGAGCTTTACAGCATTCGTTTCTCGAGCAAGAAGAAGGGTTGGGTAGTCGGTTCAGTAAGCAAAAACGATCGAATTATCGACAGCATTCTTCTTTACACTGAGGACGGGGGCAATACCTGGGGGCGGCAACGAGCGCCCAGCCGTTTGGAGCTAATTCACATTGAATTCGCTAATGATAGAAGGGGCTGGATTGTCGGCACTGGGGGCACGATTCTCGCCACAGTCGACGGAGGGCAAACTTGGGCAAAGCAGGAGGCAACAACTGCCGCAACGATTTATCACCTGGACTTTCGCGGTGAAAAAAGAGGGCTGGCAGTGGGCGAGCGCGGGACAATTCTGCGAACGAGCGACGGCGGCACAAACTGGACGGCAGTCATGATCAAGACGCGGGCTACACTTTTGAGCGTTCAGTTCATCGACGACGACAGCGGTTGGGCGATTGGACGCAGCGGCACAATCCTGCGCACCGACGACGCCGGCTTGACGTGGATAGAACAAGAATCCGGCACCAAACAGAATCTCTATGGATTGTATTTTGTAAAGAAGGCCGGCTGGGCGGTGGGCGGCGACGGCATGTTGTTACGCTATTAACAATAGGACAGACATTCCTGTCTGTCCGCGGCGGGCTCGTAATGACCTAGAAGGAGGAAAAGATTTCCATTTACCATTTTTCATTGAAGATGAAGTGAGAACGAGTGAGAGCAATCAGGTTTCAGTTAATGAAAATGAAAAATGGTAAATGATAAATGGAAAATTGTCCTTTCGCTTTCAACTTACCTGACCAAGACGGTAAGTAAAGATGGGGACAGACAGGAATGTCTGTCCTACTGCGAAGCAACGGAGACGATTTAATTGACATCATAGAGGTTGAAAGTTATTTGGATGACCGTAGGTTATAATGGTCACCGTAACTTTGGTTCCTCCTGTAATTACGCCCGGCGCGAAAGCCGGGCGTTTTTTCGTTTGGTAAGTGCTTAGTCCGCGGTTAGCGGAGGAATGACAATACCCCAGCGATTCATCGCTGGGATTTAAGTTTTTAGCAACGAAGTCCGTGAAACGGACGACTTGAAAGCATTCGATCTATGAATCGTTCAACCGTCCGCTCCACGGACTACACTCTCTTTGCCCTTAACCCAGCAGTGAACTGCCGGGCTATTTTTCAGTCGTCCGCTAGCGCGGCCTAAGAGTTTTGCACCTGCGCATTCGCATCCGCTCGCGTGCCGGTGAAAGTGAGTGGCGGCGCATCTTGCAGGCTGATAGTGCCCTCGAGCTGATCATCTGATATTTCAGCTGAGATGTTTGCTTCAATCGCGTGACCCGAAACATCTAGCGACACGATTGCAGTCAAGACGTCCTCGTCAATTGTCGCCGAAAGCAATTCGCCGCTGCCCATTTCCGATTCAACTTTTCCAGAGAGCCCGTTGGTGCTTTGCGCCATCGTCAAGGTCGCCGGAATGCTTTGGCCCAGCGGCGTATCTATCTCCAAAGACCACTGTCCGGCATAGAGGGCAGCGGAGTTCGCTGCCGAGGACTCGCCTTTCTGCTTCGGTTTTCCTGCCGTGTTATAGAACTCAATGTCCTGCGTATAAGGCTTGATTTGCTCGTGCAACTGATTGCCATCGCCAACGATAACGAGTGCTGCCTCGTCAGGCTTTACATACTTTTGCGCGACTGCCTGAATCTGCTCTCTGGTGACCGACTGAATTTGGCTCCGATAGGTCTCGAGATAATTGTCCGGCAAGCCAAACATCTTGATCTGCACCAACTGATCGATCAGGCCTTCCTGGGTTTCCAGTCGAATGGGAAACACGCCGGTAAGATACGACTTAGCATCGGCAAGCTCCTTTTCCGACACAGGTTCGCGGCGAATCCTGTCTAGCTCGTAAAAAAATTCCTTCAGAGAGTCGCCTGTCACTGATGTCCTTACTTCAGCCGTGGCGCGAAAAGTTCCGGCGGTACGGCGCGCATCCAAACTTGAATACGCTCCGTAGGTATATCCCTTCTCCTCGCGCAAATTCATGAACAAACGCGACGAAGCATTTGCGCCCAGCACCGTGTGCATCACCAACATGGGAAAATAGTCGGGGCTGGTGCGCGTAATTCCGGAATTGGCGATCACGATGTTTGCTTGCGCCGAGCCGGGGCGATCGACGACGTAAGCTGCGCGAGCCGTCCGTACGGGCGGTGCAGGGAAGTCGTTTCCCGCAACTTTGCCTGGTTGCCAGTTGCCAAAGAGCTCTTCGATGCGTGGCAACAGCGAATCCTGTTCGACATCGCCGGCAATCACCAGGACAGCGTTGTTGGGAACAAACTTTGCGCGGTGAAATTCGATTAACTTTTCACGCGTGGTGGCATCGATAGCTTCCGGAGTAGGCGCGGTCACCGAATAAGGATGGGCGCCGTACATCACTTTGGCCACCATCTCAGAAGCCAGAAACGAAGGCTGGGCGCGCTGTTGTTTCAAACTCTCTTTGGTATTTTGCCTGGTGAGCTCGACCTCATTCTCCGGAAACACCGGCCGCAGCGCCACGTCAGCCATCAATTCCAAAATCTCGTCGCTGAAAGTCGTCAGCGACGAAGCGGCGACTGTTGTGTAGTCGGAGCTGGCCCCTGCTTGCAGCGTTGCTCCCAGACGCGCAACTTCATCGGCAATCTCCCTGCTCAAACGCGATTGTGTGCCTTCGGTAAGCAAGCCCGTGAGCATATCGGCGAGACCCGGCAGTTCTACTGGATCGTGCGCATCGCCGCTACGAAAAACCAGGCGATAACTGACCAGTGGCAAACGCTGATCTGCCACGATCACTACCAGCAATCCATTCGACAGCGTCGTTTCCGACGTGGTGGGTAGCTTTAACAGACGCTGGGGTAACGGCGGTGGCGGTTGTTTGAGAACTTCCGGTTGTGTGTTGGTCATTAAGTATGCAAAGGACCTGACCCGCGTTCAGTTTGTTGCGGCGGATCGGCTGGCTGTTGGTCTTTTTCCGGACGATTTTCCGCGCTGCCGATTACGCTGCCTATACTGGCGGCAGGCTGTGCTGGTGGTCGCGCCGGAATTTGCGGGGCAGGAGCCGCCGGTTGCGTCGGCTCACCGGGCGGCTGTGGCGACGCAGGCGTTTCGGCCTGAGCTTCCTCGCTCAAAGCGGCCGGTACGATGTCCAATACGACCCGGTTTTCAATGTCGAGAAAACGTTCTACCGAGCTGCGGATTTGCTCTGGAGTGATGGACAGGTACTGGTCCAGTTCGGAATCCATCAAGGTTGGGTCGTTATCGTAAAGTGCGTACTCAGCCATTCTTTGCGCGCGGTACATAGTCGATTGCCGGCCGCGAACCACGTCGTTGCAAAGTGAGTTGCGCAATTTCTCCATTTCCTCGGCGGATGGACCAGACTTTCTCAGGTCGCGAATCTCGGTGAAAATCTGATCGCGGATCTTCGCAACTTCTTCACCGGGTTTTGGCAGTGCAAAGATGTATAAAGCGGACGGACCGCGTCTTTCGTCGATCCCGCCCTGAATGGAGACCACTGACTCATCGCCCTTCACAAGCTTTTGATAAAGCCGTGAACTATCGCCTTCGAACAATAAATCCGCAGCCAGCGACAGCGCGTAGAAATCTGGTGTGCGACGGGGTGGGATTTTCCAGCCAAGCACAAATGCAGGCGCAGGAGCGAGTTGGTCGTAAAACACTTCCTGAGTGCGCGCGACGTCATCGGGTTCGCTGATATCTACCGGAGGTGGCGCGGGCTGGCTGGGAATACCTTGAAAATGCCTGTTTACCAGAGCAATCGCCTCATGCTCTTCAAAATCTCCAACGATCGTGAGCACCGCGTTATTCGGCGCGTAGTAAATGCGGAAAAACTCCTGTACATCCTCGATCGTGGCGGCATCCAGATCTTCCATCGACCCGATGGTTGAATGCGCATTGGCAGGATTTTTGAAAATGAGTTCATTAATGCGCAGAAACGCATTCACGTAAGGTTGATTGTCATAACGCAAACGCTTTTCTTCCTGCACCGCATTTCGCTGGTTGTCCAAATTCTCCTGCGTTACCTTGAGCGAACGCATGCGATCACTTTCAAGCCACAACGCCAGCGGCAGGTGACTGGCAGGCAGGGTTTCAAAGTAGTTTGTGCGCTCGGTCGAAGTGGTGCCGTTCATCGTGCCGCCGGCGTTGAAAATGTACTGAAAGTGCGCTGCCTTGGGTACATTTTCCGAGCCCTGAAACATCATGTGCTCGAAAAGATGAGCAAAGCCGGTGCGCCCTGTCTTCTCGTTACGTGAACCAACGTCGTAATAAAGGGCGATGGAGACAACGGGAACCGCGGTGTCCGGAGACAGAATTACGCGCAACCCGTTCTTAAGTGTGAATTGTTTGATTGGTGTCGGTGAAAGCTCGAATCTTTCGGCCACTTTGATCTCGTTTCGTCCGGTATCGTCGCGCAGTGCTGCCATTGAGGGGGGAGCGGTCATTGTACTGTGGGGCGTGATGGGGAGACTAATGCTCAGCTTGGTTTTTCATTAACCATGCCTCGCAACTCGGCCCGCAAGCGCTCAATTTCAGCGAGCTTTTGTTGCACTCGCTCAAATAGTGCGGTCTGAGTTTTGATTCCTTCCTCAACCAGGAAGCCCGCTGCTTCAGCGCGGTTGCGAAAGATTCCTGCCTGGACCAGTTGGTCGACTCGTTCCTGTGCCGCGGGGGAAATTTTAATTGCCACGACGTAGTCATCTTTCGCCGACATCGCGCGTTCGATGGTGCGGCTAATGTCACGTCCGATGGCGCTCAATGATTCCGGTATCCGCGAGGCAATATCTCTAACTGAAGAGGCAGTACGCGTCCTATCTTCGGAATCACCTTCCGTTTCGTCGTCTCTAATCATTAAGTCGTCGACCGTTTCTGAGCCCTTCTGCTCTTCCTTTTGATAAGGGGCGCTTTGATAAGGATTGCTCATGATCTAATAAGACTCCTTCAACCGCAGAGATTCAAACTTCGCTGATAATACGATTTTGATCTTGTCGAAGTTCATTCTAAGGATGCATACAAATTGCCGTCAAGCTAGCGGACAACGAGGGACGGCAGTATTTCAAAAGTGGTTGAGCCGGCGTGACATAAAACCGTAACCCGGAACGGCGGCGTACGGATAGCAGCCGAACGCGATTGGCTTGCCCCACAGGTTTCCATTCGCTAATATTTGGCGCGCAGACGCGATACGAATCGACAAACCGGGTTCGACTTTCACGCGTTGATTACCGACTCCTCTTTCCCAGATAATCCGAGGCTTTTCGCAAGTGAACAAGAAACTTTTAGTCCGGCTGATCACCGTCGCAGTCGCTCTTAGCATCGCGATCTCAGGTTTCGCCCAGGAAAAACCGCGCTCTTCATCGGCGACCGGCCCTCCCGGGCGGACGAACACCACTCCAGCGCGCCGCAATGCTCGCGCTGCGAGCGAGGCTGCTTTGGTCGAAAGGGATGTGGCAGAGGCCTTGCGAGTGATTGAGCGTCACTACATTGAAGGCGCAAAGCTTGATTACAAACCTGTTTTCAAGTCGTCGATCCTCGGCATGCTGCGTTCGTTGGATCCGCATTCAAATTACTACGACCGCGCTGAGTATGAGGAGCTGAAGACTGATCAGCGTTCCGAATACTTTGGGATTGGCGCGTCGATCCAGAATTATCTTTTGGGAAATGACGGTGACACCTTTGTCACCGCAACATTTCAGAACTCGCCGGCTGCGCGCGCCGGGCTCCGCTTTGGCGATCGGATCGTTGCGGTCGACGGTGTAAAGATGACCGGCAAGCCTTCGCTCGAAGTACGGGACAAGATTCGCGGTCCGCGCGGCTCAGTTGTGAAGGTAACTATAGAACGCGCGGCCGACAGGCGCTTGCAGACAGTCGAGATAACGCGAGACGTGGTGCCGCAGCCGTCCATTCCGGATGCCTACATGCTTAAGCCGGGCGTTGGCTATGTCGATATGACGCGCGGCTTTAATTATTCAACTACCGAGGAGCTTCAAGATGCTTTGGACCAGCTTCACGCTCGCGGCATGAACTCGCTGGTCCTCGATTTGCGAAACAATCCGGGCGGCTTTCTGGATCAAGCGATTCACGTCGCCGAAGTCTTTCTCCCGCGCGGGCAATTGATCCTGACGCAAAAAGGGCGCAACGGCCTGCGCGACAATACCTACAAATCGGCTAATGACTCACCGGATTTGGTGCCGCTGGTAATTCTTATTAACGAAAATACCGCCTCGGCCTCAGAGATTGTGGCTGGCGCTATGCAGGACCATGATCGCGCTTTGATTGTCGGAGAGACCAGTTTTGGCAAAGGCCTCGTGCAAAGCATCATTCCGCTCGAGGAAGGCGGATTGACTTTAACTTCAGCCAAATATTACACGCCTTCCGGTCGTCTGATTCAGCGCGACTATGCGGACGGCGGTTTGTACGACTATTACACTCATGGCGGCTCCAAACGCACAGCCTCAACAAAAATTATGGGGGCTGAAAAGAAAACGGACAGTGGCCGGCCGGTTTATGGCGGCGGCGGCATTTCTCCCGATGAGGCTGTCGGCCCGCGGACAATTACGTTAGCGCAACGCCGGTTGATGGCCCCCATCTTTGTCTTTGCGCGCGAGCTCGCGAATGGCCGCATCCCGGCGCCTGCTACCTACCGGGTACGGGGCGCACTTAACTTTGAGCACGAACTGAAAACCGGCGACTTTGTAATCAGCGATTCAGTTGTTGCAGCTTTTAAGGATTTCGTAGCAGCGAATCCGTCTTTCAAAGGGTTTGCGGCGTTGGTGGATCGTAATCGGTCCTTCGTCGAGCTTCAGTTGAGATTCAATTTGGTCCAGGCAGCCTATGGCCGCGTGATGGCTGAGCGGGTGTTTCTGACTACCGACGATAAGCAGCTGGCCCGGGCCATCGATGTTTTGCCGCGCGCACGGGATCTGGCCATGGCGACAGCGCATCACACTCAACCCTAAGTGGCATAGACTTTAGTCTGTGCCTCCCTCGATATATTCATCTTTACGAAAAACCGCATTACTGGCGAGCAATATTGGTCCCGGCATCCTCGTCGGTTCGATCGGACGGTTTGAGCCAGCGAGCACAGACTGAAGTCTATGTCACAGTCTGTTGCACGCGTAAAACTAAGTCTTGCCTCTAAAACCGCATTTGTGATATGGTCCACAGTGAAATCGGGTAAAAGAAGAAGATGGCAAGAGCTACAAAGTCACTCATCAACACTGCAGAACTCGGGCGCGCGATTCGTCGCCGGCGCGCAGAGTTGGGATTGAGTCTCCGTGATGTTGCGGATGAAACGAATGTTTCCGCTTCGACGCTGTCGCGCATTGAAAACGGTACCGGAAAACCTGATGCCGACAACATCGCCCGCCTCACCTCCTGGCTAGATGTGCCGCTTGAAAGAATTCTCAAAGGTACCCGCGAAGGCCGCGAGGAAACCAAGGCAATCGTTTACTACCCACACGAGTCAACGCCGGAAATCGTCGAGGCCCACCTGCGCGCCGATCGCAACCTGACCGCGGAAACAGCCGACGCGCTATCAGAACTGTTTCGCGTTGCCTATTCTCAGTTCAGCCGCACGGAACCAAAGTCCGCGCGGAAACGTCGCTAAGGCGCCCGCGTTCTTCCATCCGCTATAATTCCAATATGACGACGTTTGACTTACCGCCCGGGGATAAGTGGCGAAGATTCGAGCTTCAGGCCCTGGGTTTTCGAGATTTTGCCGGCGTGCGTCCCGACGCCGCGCTTGATCCGTTCCGCCTCGCAAAGTTCGCAAATCTTTTGGTAGTTGATTTTGATCAGATTAAAAACCTGAGCAAGACAACGCGCGAGCGCTTGCTTGGACCAGCCTCCGAAGAATGGTCCGGCGGTGCTTGTTCTCACGCGCTGCCTGACGGGCGTCGGGTCGTGATACTCAATCCAAATCATGGACCAGCACGGACGAACGCCACCCTAATGGAGGAGATCTCGCACGTATTCCTGGGCCATCAACCCAGTCGTCTTAAGGTGCTTGGCACCAACAAAAGTGGGCGGACGGTTGCACGTGACTACCGGCAGGTAGATGAAGAGGCGGCGTATGCTACCGGCGCGGCCGCCCTGGTCCCTTTTGCGGCGCTACGAAAATTCGTGCTCGCTGGTCAAAAGTCGTCGCAGATTGCCAGGCACTTTCATGTTAGTCGCGAACTCGTCGAATATCGTCTGAAGGTCACTCGCTTGTGGCGCCTTTATAAAACGACCGCTTCGGCCTAATGGCTGGACTGTCGGCGACCTATCGTCCTGATGAATCGAGTTTCCCGCTTTTCACTTGAACGCATATAATCTTGTTTACCGCCAACCGGTGCTGACTAAGTGGCGATTGAATTATGGCCGAACAAATCAAAGAGCTGCCAATGCCTGGTCTGACAACTACAGACAAGCTGCGCATGCTGCTCGACATCACCAGGAAAATCAGCCAGTCGCTTGACCTTCAGGAAGTCCTGAACCTTGTCATGGACACGCTGGACTCGTTGTTGCCATACGATGCGGCCGGCATTTTCGTGGTTAATTGTGACGACTCAAAAGCCGCCGAGGGTGAAGAACCCTGTGTGTTCGAGGCAGAAGCGGTGCGTGGTTATGACATCGATGAGTTGACCAACCTTCATTTGAAAATCGGAGAAGGATTGTTGGGCCACGTCGCGCTGACTGCCCAGCCCATCAATTCGCCCGACGTGCGCAATGACCCGCTTTACATCAATGCGCGCAAGGAAACGCGTTCGGAGATGGTGGCGCCTATCATTTCCAACACCGAAGTCATCGGCGTTTTCGACCTCGAAAGCGACGAGCTTAACGCGTATTCGGAAGACGATCTTCAGGTCTTGATGCTGCTTGCCGCACAGGTAGCCATAATCATTGAGAAGGTCATGCTGCATGAGCAGTTGATCGAAAAGAAACGTCTTGAAGGTCAGCTTGAAGTCGCGCGCCAGGTGCAGTTGGAATTACTGCCCGCGAAGGATCCACAGTTGGCAGGCTATGACATCAGCGCCTACAACTTTCCTACTGAAGAGGTTTCTGGCGACTACTACGACTGGGTGAAGATATTCGATGACCAGATCGGGCTGGTGATCGCCGATGTGTCCGGGAAAGGTGTTCCGGCGGCGCTGCTGATGGCATTCCTGCGCGCCAGCCTGCGCGCGGCGACCCACATTGGCTATTCGCCGCACGTCTCGATGGCGAAAGTAAACTACCTGCTTTGGGAATCAATCGAACGAAACCAGTTTGTAACCGCTTTCTATGGAATTCTCGACGTCACTAACCGGACGCTTTCCTATACAAACGCGGGCCACAATCCGCCGTTGCTGCTGACCGCGGATGGACAACTCCAATTTGTCGAACGTGGCAGTCTGCCGTTGGGAATGTTTAAAGACACGCGCTACCACGAGTATTATCAAACCATTCAGCCGGGCGAGATGCTTGTGCTTTATACTGACGGGGTGACTGAAGCGCAGAATCCGAAAGGCGAGGAATACGGCCGCGACCGATTGGCCCGCGCGGTAAAGATCAATCGTAAACTCAGTGCACGCGAGTTGATCACTGCCGTGCACAAGGAAGTGATTGATTGGACTGACGGAAAAGGGGCCACGGACGACGTCACCTTTTTTGTGATTAAGGCGCTTAAAGAATCGCAATAAGTGGTTAGTGAGCGGTTGAGGAACAATGCGCATGGTCGCCACCCGGCGCCAGCGGGGCCTGATAGTCGCCGAAGTGGAAATCGGCCTCAACACTTGTAAACGCATAGACGTCGAAACCGTAGGCGTCGAGATAATCGGCAACTTCGTCAGGTGAGTGTAGATAAACCGCGGGAACAAACCCGGCTTCAGCGCGGATTTCCAACAGGCGCTCGACAATCTCAAGCGGGGCAAAACATCTAACTGGATCTCTGTAGGTTGCCATAGTCTGCGCGCTCTAACTAGCTCGTTCCTGACCGATTATTTGATGTAAGTTTTCAGCTTTGGGTTCCCCGCTTGAAAATGTTTTCTTGTGAAGGTGTTTGACGCCAGGTAGAGGAGAAAAGTTCGAAATAAAATGAGTGATCCAAACCCTAGCCAAAGCGGCGCAGCCTCTTCACCTCTCAACTTCATCGCCGTGCTTCGGCAAATGCTGAAAACGTCCGCCCAGGTGAGCGATCTGATTTTTTCCCCGGGACGCCCGCCTCAGGTTGAGCTCTCAAGCAAACTTCAGGGTGTGGTTGTTCCTGGTTTAGAGAAACTCACGCCCGCCCATACCGCCGGTATTGCCAAAATAATCGTGGGGAATAACGAAAGCGCGAACGAGAATCTGGAGAAGAGTGGTTCCGCGGATCTCTCGTTTAGTGTCCCTGGCGAGGCGCGCTTCCGAGTAAATATCTTCAAACAACGTGGCACGCACGCGATTGTGATGCGGGTGATTCCCACGAAGCCCCCCACCTTTGACGATTTTGATTTACCACAACAGTTGCGGGAGATTGTCGAGATCAAGAATGGCATCGTGCTGGTAACCGGCCCGACGGGCAGCGGCAAAAGCTCGACCCTGGCAGCAATCATCGATCTGATTAACGAGACACAGTACTACCACATCGTCACGATTGAGGATCCGATTGAGTTTTTGCACATGCATAAGAATTCGACGATCCATCAGCGCGAGCTGCATTCGGATACGCCGAGCTTTGCCATAGCCCTTCGTGCCGCATTACGCCAGGCGCCGAAGGTAATACTCGTCGGCGAAATGCGTGATCGCGAAACGATTGAAGTCGCGATGGAAGCCGCGGAAACGGGCCACCTTGTCTTGTCGACCTTACACACGATAGATGCCTCAAAGACGGTAGATCGCATCATTGGCGTGTTTCCCAAGAACGAAGAGCGCGTAATTCGCACGCGCATCGCCCAATCGTTTCGTTACATCGTTTCCCAGCGACTAATTCCTCGCGGCGATGGCAAAGGCCGGGTTGCAGCGATCGAAATTCTGAAGTCCACCATGCGAACGCGGGAATATATCGAGAAGGGTGAGTCAGAGGGGAAGTCGCTGATTGATGCGATGGAACAAGGCGATCAGGATGGCATGCAGACGTTTGACGGCGTCATTGAGAAAATGGTCCGCACCGGCGTGCTTCAAAAGGAAGCCGCTATGCCTTACGCCACGAACGCTAACAATTTGCTGCTTAGACTTACTGATTTCGACGGCGCAGCGCCGGTACCCGCCGCCGCGGCGCCCGTCGAAGATGAGAATTCCATGCTGGATATGATTGAAAGATAGCGATAAGCGTCTATAATCTCTCGAAACTACAGTCTCTCTCCCCTGACGTCTAAATAGCGTACTGAAAACCCGAGTTATGTTCTCACTTTCCTTGAAACGTGTATTGGCAGTCGTTTTATATTTTGGCTTGGTGCCTTCTGTTTTGGCTCAGACCCTGCCAGCTGAAGCGCCGCAGGGTATTCGCATCGAGTTTGTAGCCGGCAATCACCTGCGCATCGAAAACCAGTTTGGGGCTATAGACGCGGAAGTATGGCAAGAAAACTACGTCACTGTTTCCGCGATAGTTGAAGGTAGTAATCCTTTGGCGCGATCGCCGGTGGTGATTGAAAACCGGAAACAACTACTCTCGATCAGCATTGTTCGCCGTCCCACCGATCCACGCGTTGCGATTAATCTCGTGGTCAAGATTCCAGTAACCGCGCACGCCGAAATCGTAACCGGAAGTGGCTCGATTACGATGGAAGGGGTTTCTTCATCGACGGCGCTGAGATCTGTCAGCGGTGCTATCAAGGTAGCGTTGTCGGAACCAGTCAACACCGACCTCGTGGCACGTTCGCTAAAAGGCCCCGTCAAATCGGAACTCAATGGATTAGTCAGTGATCAAGGCCATGCACTGCAGGCTCGCATGGGAAATGGAACCCAGGTGCTAAGAATCAACAGCACCAGCGGCAGCATAGCGTTGGCTCCGAGAAGCGCCCTAGTTATGGCCCAGCTTCCAAAGCCGGGTCTCGAAGCAGGGCTGCCTTCAGACGCACTCACATTAGCTGCCGGGATACCGGCGCCGGTGCAAGACACTCAGGAAATAAGTGAAGGCGACATCATTCGCGTCGATTCGCAACTGGTCACACTCAACATGAGCGTTGTCGATCGCAATACCAGTCGCGGACTTATTGGCCTGGCGCAATCTGACTTCCGCCTTTTCGAAAATGGCACCGAGCAAAAGATCCTCCAATTTGAGTCCTCCTCTGCGCCCTTTGACCTGATGCTACTAATCGATCTGTCAGGCTCGACACGTGACGTTGTTAGTTTGATTCGCGCGGCTGCGCTGCGTTTCATCGACGCTGCCCGGCCCTTTGATCGCATTGGCGTCATCACATTTGCCGGCCGTCCGACCCTGGTATCGCCGGCGACACTTAACCGGCAGGAACTGCGTCGGCGAGTTAACGCGATCGAGACGGAAGCAGGCGACACGAAACTGTACGATGCCACCGATTTTGCTTTCACTGAATTATTGCGGGGCACGAAGAACGCGCGGCGAACGGCGGTTGTATTGATGAGCGACGGGTTGGACGGCAATATTCCCGGCGTTCAAGGAGACGGATCGAGACTTCCTTATAGTGCCCTCGTCAATCGGGTCCGCGAATTCGATGGCGTGCTCTATACCTTATGGCTCAACACGGAATATGAAGCACTGAGTCCGCTGGATACGCAGCCCGAGGCATTCGATGCCGGCTTTGACCGTATGAAGGAAATGGCCGATGCCGGCGGCGGAGCGTTCTATGAAGTTGAACGCCTGGAAGATTTGGCGGGGGCGTACGAACGAGTTGTAGCGGATCTCGGTACGGTGTACAGTCTGGCTTACCGTCCTTCAGACAAGAATCGCGACGGGAAATGGCGCGCCATCCGCGTGAATGTAAGCCGGCCCAGCGCCGTTGCGCGCGGCAAGCGTGGCTACTATGCAAATTGAATGCAGCGAATGACCCGGAAATGCTTGAAAATGATTAGGAAGCCACTATAATGAGGCTCCCTCTCGGATCGATTTGATCGCCAGCCTTAACTGAAGGAAAACGCCATGAAAAGAATTCTAATTTCATTGATTCCTTTGCTCGTTGCTTCCTTTCTTGTCGCGTCGCCTTTTTCGGCCGCGGCACAAGACCGCGAAAAGTTCGTTATCTCAGCCCGCGCCGGTGGCGTAAATGCTGTGACCGGCCGCGCTGCATTGCGGGCACACGGAAATCACGAGTGGCAACAACTGACGGTTAAAGAGGATTTGCAGGCCGGCGATGTAGTGAAAACCGCAGTGGACGGGCGGGTGGAGATGTTGCTTAATCCCGGTTCTTATTTGCGAATCGGCGAGAACTCAGAAGTTGAGCTGACCGATAATTCCCTCGAGAATCTTGAGCTGCGTCTAATTCGGGGCACGGCTATCTTAGAAGTAACCGGCAACGACGATACGGAGTTGCTTATCAATGTCACCACTCCCCATACCCGAATGGCCATCGTGCGGCGAGGACTCTATCGGGTGAACGTTGTTCCTGGCGATGCAACCGAGTTGATTGTGCGAAAAGGCCGGGTAATGCTCGAGCGTACGCACACCAAAATAAAAGGTGGGGACAAGGTGGTTTTCAGTGATAACTCGTTCTCCGTCGCAAAACTCAACAAGGATGATAAGACGCGAGACGACCTTGAAGCCTGGAGCAAAGGGCGAGCGGAAACGCTAGCACGAGCAAACAGCAAGATCTCGAATCGTGACTTGAACTTCCTTTTAGCCTCGTCAGAGTTCGATTGGTGGGTGTCGAGTCTTTCATCGCGCTCGGGATGCTGGCTCTACGATCCCATTCGCGGTTTCTATACATTTTTCCCATTTGCCTGGGGCTGGGGTTCGCCTTACGGCAACTCGTACTCTACGTCACTGTTCGGCGGGTACTATGGATTGGGTGGTTACTACTCGGGTAGGGGAGTGTGGACTGGAGGGACTAGCGGCGGCGGCAGCGGCAGCGGCAGCGGGGGAGGCATCGGAAGTGGCATGGGCAGCGGATCCTCAAACAATCCTCGTCCGGTGGCACCAGCAGGTCCGGTTTCTCAGCCGCGGGTGCGCGACACCTCCACCTTTGGCGGCGGTAACGTCCGCAGGCCGGTAACTCCTTAACCGGGGTGGATCTTAAATAACTTCAGCGTAAAGTTTGCGCAGTTCTTCCTCGACCAAGCCGCGCACTTCGCTTTGTTTCAAGCCAGACAGCACCAGGTGAGTTAGTGCCGCAGTTAGTTGGCTGCGTGTCTGTTCGCCTACCGGCTCCTTCAGCACCCGCGAGATAACCAGCGCCCCGGCCCCATGTCTAACCTTGACGAGACCTTCTCGCTGAAGTCTGCGATAGGCAAGAGCTACAGTATTTAAGTTGACGCCCAAGTCAGCCGCGACCTGCCGCACCGGTGGTAAAAAGGTCCCCTGCGGTAGTTCGCCGGTGGCTATCAGGCCTTTTATTTCATCAACAATCTGCTGATAGACGGGCCGTCGGTCTTTTACATCAACGGTGATGTACATGACTGTTGTGTGACTATATACACCATACAATATGGTTTTGGGAAGACTTTATTTGGCGGGTGGTGCCAATTTGTCCGCCAACTCGAGCGCTGCGCGGCTGATTGCAGCCACACTCGCCCCGGCCGTGGTGTCGCTTATTAGCAAAAGGTTCGGCAGTGACGTTACATACGAAGGGTACCTTTGCCTAAATTGCTCGGCCTCCGGCAGGACGTTGCCGACCATCCCGAGCTTTCGACGCGTAGAGTCGTAATAGCCACGCGGGTTCATACTGTCGATGACTTCCACGGTGCTGCCTAGCTCCGGCATTGCCTGGTGTAGGCGCTCCCAGCAGGCCGCGAGCATCGATTGGTCCCTGGCTTCCAATTCCTCTTCGTCGGTGTGGAAGGAAAACCAATCGTCAACGTTTGTAAAGGCATGAACTGTTACCGCTCGTTTCCCCGCAGGCGCTCTTTTGTCCCAGGGCGGAGCGGCGTTAAAAAACAATTGCTGCTTCTCCGGAGTGTAGGGCGCCTCCGATTGCCAGTCAGCACTGGTCAGCAGACGATCGGAAGCGAGCATGCGTGTGCCGTCGTCGTCTAGTGAGAGGAACAGCAGATATGCACCCCAACCTCGAAGCGATTGCAGTCTCTTTCTTATTTCCGGCGGGGTGCGATTGAGTCCCACCAGCTTTCCGTAGGTATCCCACAGGGTTAGGTTGCTGACAATTGATTTGGTAGCGGTTACTTTTTCGCCGCTCAGCAAGTCAACGCCAATAGCGTTACCTCCTGGGTCGTACGCTAACCGCAATACTGGTGAGTCAAGTCTTATCCTACCGCCACTGGTTCTTATGGAATCCGCCAGTCGCCTCGCCAGCTCGGCGCTGCCGCCCCGAATTGCGAACATGCCACGGCGTGCTTCGCTCAGCGCGAGGGCGGCGTAGAGATAAGGAACTTCGTTGTTATTCCGCTGAACCAGAGTTTGTAGTTGTGCATCAATGAAGCGGCAAAATCGAAACGAGAGACCGCCGAGATGTGCGGAGACTAAATTGCCCGCGAGCGCCCCCCTGTCGTTCAACAATTTCCTGGGACTCATGGCAACGAGATCCAGCTCGCGGTAAAAGCCGATTGCCGCTTCAGCGCACTCCGGAAAAACTTCCCGCAGATTTTGCTCAAACTCTTCGCCATGCTTGCCCACACGGACCTCTGAGTGGTCGGGAAGTCTAACAACGTAGGCTGGATCGAGTCTACGCACCTCCGGAGGCTCAGTCGGCAATTCGGTAAAAATGCGATCGTGGATTTCTCCCGGTTGCCATGAAGAATAAAGTCCATAGCCTTTCTCAAACTGGAAACCGAATTTATCGAAACTCGCAGCGCAGCCACCAACCTCAGATTGGCGCTCTAAAAGGCAAACACTCATGCCGCGTTGGGCCAGCAGCGCAGCCACGGTTAATCCGCCGATGCCACCGCCCACAACAACAACTTCGCATTCCATTGTCAGCGAATAAAGTGAACCAAGGGGAGCAGGATGAACGTAGGGTTCACCGGCTCAGGGGTGGGTAGAATTCTGTTCGCGAAAGGTTCGACAATTAGCAGGATTGCCTGAATGCCATTAAAGACAAGATGAATCATGATGCACGGAAGCAACCGGCCAGTATAGGCACGCACGATCGTCAGCGCGATGCTCAACAGTGCAACCGCAGTAATTACTCCGACGTTGGGCCAGTATTGCGGTACGTGAATGATGGTAAAGAGGGCCAGCACCAGAAAAACAGCTATCGGCGCCCCCGCCAGCTTTTGCAGCGGAGCATAAAGCACACCGCGATACAGAAACTCTTCGACGAAAGGCGCTGTGCCAACGGCCAACAATGAAATCGCGTAACGCGCTGCCAAAGAGCTGTTGATGATCTGTTGGAGCTGGGTGGGCTTTGCGGAACCCAGCAACCAGGCCAACGTCGATCCGACAATGAACAAAGCGACACCCAGGCCAACGCAGACCCAGAATGTAAATCGACCCGACCAGGCCCAGCCAATCGCCCGCCAAAACGACTGCTTGCCTAACCGCGTTGCCACCAGCCAGATTAGAGCAAACGTCAGCAAATGGCTGGGTAAAAGCGAGATTACCTGAAGCAGCACCGCGGTCTTGTCGCTGAGCGCCAATTCGGCCAATGCCTGAACATAGTTCGGATCACTGAGTTTCAGGCCTTTGCTTGAAGCGTAAGGTAGCAAGAATACGAGTGGCGCCAGGACGACCAAGATGAGGCTCGCAATCCAAACAGCTATTGCCGTGCCCACTCCCCAGGAAGGATTATCGGGATCAGGAGTGTTCACGTCCGTACCCGCACCGAGCGTGGCCGGCGGGTATGGTTGCGGATGTTCAGAAAGATCGAATGCCGCTTCGTTGGAATTAGACACGATGAGTGGCAGTTTATGAGGTTGTTATGCGTTGGGTCAAACTTTACTACTTCGTTCGAACGCGTATAAATGAATTACACCGCGGGATAGCCGGTCTCAAACATTGGTGGTCCAACATGAGGTGCTGCCAGCATGATTCCGATAATTGTCTTGGCGTCTTCGATCTCGCCGGTTGTAATCATCGCCATGGCCTGAGAAAAAGGTATGCGTACAATTTCGAGAATTTCGTCGTCTTCCAATCGTTGCTCGACCGCCGTTAAGTCGGTTGCGAGATAGACCCACATTTTCTCTTCACAAAACCCCGGTGTCACAAAAAATTCGGATAACTTCTCCAAGCTTCCCGCGCTATAACCGAGTTCTTCTTCCAGTTCGCGGGCCGCGCCTTCTTCGGGTGCCTCGCCGTGATTCAAGGTGCCCGCCGGCACTTCCAGCAAGTAACGGACGGCGGGATGACGATATTGGCGCACGAGCGCAATCGTATCGTCAGCGAAAATGGGAACAATAACCGCGCTTCCCGGATGATGCACCGTTTCACGCTGGTAGGTTTTGTCACCTTCCCGAATCGTATCCACGGTCACATCGAAGACTCGACCGCGAAAAATCTCTTTGCTACCCAGAATCTGAGGACAATCGGTGGACGTCATTGGTGTTCCTTCGGCAATCAAATGCTTTGCTATTGTGCGGCCCGGCCTGCTGGCGCGATTAATATTGCTTTAGCCTCTCCCAAAAGGTATAGCGAACCGGTGATGCAGATAAGGCCTGCGGGTGATGTTACTTCATTCGCCTTTATCAGCGCTTCGTTAACCGAGCGCGTGACAAAAACGTTAGGAGCACCCGTCGCGGCTGCTATTTCTTCAAGTTCTTCTGCGCTCGCGCTTCTGGGATTATCAGGCCGGGTCAATACCACTTGAAGGGCAGCGGGGAAGAGAATGGCCGCCATCTCAATGAGGTTCTTATCGCGCATCGCGCCAAACACCAGCGTGACCGGAACCTTTACAAACTCGTCCAGGTAACTAAGTAGCGTTTGGGCCGCGGAGGGATTGTGGGCTCCGTCCAACAGATATCCTTCGCTTAGTTCCAAACGTCCGGCATGCTCCGCCGTTTCTATGCCCTTGATGATTGCTGTTGTCGTTACGTTCCAGCCTTGTTGGTGTAGCACTTCGGCAATTCGAATCGCGGTCGCGGCATTCTCGATTTGATGTCTGCCACGTAGACCGAGCTTCACCGACGGATATCGTTCTTCTCTTGTCTGAAGCGTAACAATGAAGCGGCCGTCGGCAGTCGCTCCGTCAATCAACACTTCATAGTCCTCCATCAAAGCCTGGACCTCACATCCGGTTATGCGTTGCCGGATCACTTCAAACGCTTCTGAATCCTGATGAGCAATTACGGCCGCAGTGCCAGGCCGAATAATTGCAGCTTTCTCCGCGGCAATTTCCCGCAGTGTGGCTCCGAGATACTCCTGGTGATCCAGAGCGACGGGAGTGATCGCAACTACGCGCGCGCCGGCAACCGTGGTTGCATCCAATCTGCCACCCAGCCCGGTTTCCAGAATTGCCAACTTCACTCCTGCTTCCTTGAAGGCCAGTAACGCAATGGCCGTTACGTGCTCAAAAAAGGTGGGCAAAGCCGGGAGGGTTCCTTGTTCGACGAGGCTTTGCGCAGCGGTTTTCACTTTTGTACTAAGTCTGGCGAACTCGTGCGTGGAGAGATCCACACCGGCAATTTTGATTCTCTCAGTGATTGAGATCAGATGCGGCGAAGTAAACAGACCGGTTCTTATGCCCGCTTGCCGGCAAATTGAATCGAGCATCGCAGCGGTCGAACCCTTACCGTTCGTGCCTGCGATCTGCACCGATGCAAAGGAACTTTGCGGACTCCCGACAGCCTCGAGCAACAGCTCGGTGTTCTTCAGACCCAGCTTCATGGCCAGCGTTTCGTGGCCCAAACTGAGGAGATAGGCAAGGCTTTCTTTGAATTCCATCAGAATGCTTGATCGGGATGTTTTACGAAGTGAGGTAGATGCGTTTATGGAAGCTAATTACCTGAAACTGCCCGCGAGCGCAGGCGGTCCATTTCTGAGACGCCTGTGATTTCTGGATTCAACATAAAATTCAACAGCTTCGTCAGGTAGTCGCGCAACTCGCGGCGGTCAACGATCGCGTCGACCATGCCATGGTCCAACAGAAATTCGGATCGCTGAAAATCTTTCGGCAGTTTTTGGCGGATCGTTTGTTCAATAACACGCGGGCCCGCAAAACCAATCAGCGCTTTTGGTTCGGCGATAACAATGTCTCCGAGCATTGCAAAGCTCGCCGTCACGCCGCCGGTGGTGGGGTCAGTTAAGACGGAAATGAAAGGCAGTTGCGCTTCGTCTAATGCGGCCAGGGCCGCTGCAATTTTTGCCATCTGCATCAACGACAGCGCGCCTTCCTGCATGCGCGCTCCACCCGACGCGGAAAAAAGCACCAACGCCGCGTGTTCTTTCAAAGTATGCTCGATCAGACGCGTAACTTTCTCACCAACGGCCGAACCCATTGAGCCGCCAATGAATGACATATCCATAGCGCCCGCAAAGACATGGTGATCGCCTACTTTGCCGCGGCCGCTTATGATCGCTTCGGGAACTCCGGAACTCTTTCTTGCCTGTTGCAGACGCTGCTCATACGGTTTTGTATCAACAAACTCAAGCGGATCGATGGAAATAACTTCCGCATCCAACTCTTCATAAGTGCCGCCATCGAACAATATTGACAGCCGGTCGCGCGCGCCGATGCGAAAGTGATGACCACACTTGGGACAAACTTGTAACGACTCGTCAAGGTCACGCTTGTAAAGATGCGCCTCGCATTCATCGCACTTGACGAATACGTTTTCTGTTTTGACGACGCGCTCCTCGGGGGGCACCGCTTCGATCTGTTTACTTTTTTTACTAAACCAGGGCATAGCAAGCGTCAGTTAGGAACAAGCCGTCGCAATGATTTGTTGGTATGGAACAGAGCCTAACACAGATGGCAGGACGCTTGAAGGTTATCGGCAAAAAAAAGAGGCTTGTTGTGGCCTAAGTTCAACTTTATGAAGGGATTTTGTCAGAATTCAATGCCCTGCTGCGCTCGGATGCCGGCGTTAAAAGGATGCTTGATCTCTTTCATCTCGGTGACCAGGTCGGCGGCAGCAATGAGCTCGGCAGGGGCGTCGCGTCCAGTTACTACGATATGCAAGGCGGGCTGAGACGTACGGACCCTCTGAATCTCTGACAGTACTTCAGCAACCGGCAAGAAGTCATAACTAAGCACGTACACCAGTTCATCGAAGACGAGCAGGTCATAGTCGCCGCTGCGCAACTTTTCCACGCAAAGCTTCCAGGTCTCGCGGGCGGTAGTGCGATCCTGGTCCGGGTTCCTGGTGTCCCAGGTAAAGCCGTCACCCATGGTGTGAACTTCGATGCCCAACTTCTCTGCTGATTCATGCTCGCCGTAGCGATCGTTGCGCGATTTCATGAACTGAATCATGCAACACTTCAGACCGCGGCCGGCAGCACGCATCATCAAACCAAGCGCGCAGGTTGTCTTCCCTTTACCGTTGCCGGTATGGACCATCAACAAGCCGCGCGTCTGCTCTTGATAATCTTCGCGACGCCACTTGTATTTTTTTTCTTTGGAAGACATTCGCGGTCGGAAGTCAGCGGTCAGAGCTCAGAATCAAAAGAGTAAGCAGATTTTTCATTGATCATTTGACATTTCTCATTCGTCATTTGGTCTCTAATAGATCGAGTTGTCGAAGGAACGCGTATTGAACGACGCGAGCTGAATCGAAACTCCACAGTTGGCAAAGTTGGCCGCCGCTGCTGCAAATGACAAATGAGAGATGTCAAATGATCAATGAGAAATCTGATTTCCTATGTGCCCGTTACTCACTACCAATAAGCGCATCTTCGGTGATGTCGGCTAAGCCGTTGGCGCGTTGAACGGCATCCTGCAACAGCGCGATTATCTTTTCTTCCGCTTCTTCCCAAGTCCCGCGCAAGGTACAGCCGGCGGCGTTGCGATGTCCGCCGCCGCCAAACTTTTCCGCCACCTTGGCTACATTAACTTCGCCTTTCGAACGCAGGCTGGTGCGATAGACTCCCGGCTCCGATTCCCTGAGCATAGCGACCGCTTCAACTTCACCGACTGTCAACGGATAGTTAACAAAACCGTCAGCGTCTTCGTCCGAAGCATGCGCGGTGTGCTGCATTTCCAAACTATGCCGCAACAGAGCAACGCGCCCACTTGCGTCACGCCGCGCCGTTGAAAGCACCGCGCCCATCAATTGAATGCGGCTCCAGGGATAACTGGCAAACACGGCCTCGGCAGCTTTCGCTGGTTTCACACCGGTGCGCAGCAGCTCGGAAGCGACTTTGAACGTGCGCTCAGTTGTATTGGAGAAATGGAATGACCCGGTGTCGGTGATGAGCGCGGTATAGACGCATTCGGCGATCTCTTTCGTCACGCGCACGCCCGTGGCCTTGCAAAGGTTATAGATCATTTCGCCAACGGCCGACGCAGTGGAATCGATCCAATTGATCTTGCCAAACAGGGCCGTGGTGGAATGGTGATCGATGTTGACGACGAACTGCTTTTCGAGATCTTCAAGATTGGGACGAGTTACATCGGAGCATTCAATAACGAACACGGCATGATAGGAATCGTCGACCGCAGGCGTAACGCGAACATTCTTCGCACCCGGCAACTGTTGGTAAGCGTTGGGCACCGGGTCGCACATGATGACCTCGACGTCCTTGTCCAGAGCACGCAGCAACCAATAAAGGCCCAACGACGATCCGAGACTGTCTCCATCGGGCCGGCGGTGGGACGTTATCGCAAATTTCCGCTTCGCTTCGATCAGCTCAACAACTTGACTAAGCATTGTTTGAGTGGCACAGACTTCAGTCTGTGGTTGTCCCAGCTAGCACCGACTAAAGTCCGTGCTACTGTTCATCCTTCCTGGTAGATTCTTTTTCAATTTCGTGCAACAAGTGATCCACACGTTCACCCTGTTCTTCGATGCGGTCTCTCACAAAATGAATCTCCGGTGTACGGGGGAGGTTGAGCGAAAGGCCTAGTTGCTTGCGAACGTAAGGCGCGGCGTGTTGGAGTGCGCTCAGCGCTGTTTGATGTTCCTTTTCATCTCCCGCAACGGTGACGTAAACCCGGGCATCCCTCAAGTTATCGGAAAGCCGAACGTCGGTTACGGTCACCATGGTAAGCCGTGGGTCTTCGAGTTCGAAGCCGACGATCTGCGAGATTTCTTCACGAAGAATGTCTGCTACTCTCTCTGGGCGACGCATAAAACAGAATGCAGTAGGCAGAATGCAGTAGGCAGCAAACGCTTTCTGCCTTCTGCTTACTGCCTTCTGCCCTCTAGAGCTCCGTGGCGGCAACCTTCTCGACGATATACGCCTCGATCTGGTCTCCGACTTTCACGTCGTTGAAGTTTTCCAGGCCGATGCCGCACTCAAAGCCTTCACGCACTTCCGACACATCGTCTTTGAAACGACGTAGCGAAGCGATGTTACCTTCCCAACTAACCACGCCATCGCGAATCAGCCTCGCGCGCGCATTGCGCCGGATGTTGCCGTCGATAACCATCGAACCGGCAACCACGCCTGCTTTGGGGACGCGGAAAACCTCGCGCACGTCGGCCTTGCCGATGATGCGCTCTTTTTCAATGGCCTCGAGCATGCCGATCATGGCCGCACGAATTTCTTCTTCAACTTTGTAAATGATTGAATGCAGCCGGATGTCCACACTCTCCTGCTTAGCGAGATCGGAGGCACGTGAGCCGGGCCTTACGTTAAAGCCAATCACCACTACTGCGGACACAGCCGAACCAGCCTGCGTGGCCGAAGCCAGCAACACGTCAGACTCGGTAATTGCACCAACGCCGGAACGAATAACTTTTACCTTCACGCGATCGGTGGAGAGTTTTTGTAGCGTCGATTTAAGAACTTCAACCGAGCCCTGCACATCTGCTTTGATGACAACCAGAAGTTCTTTGACTTCAGTCTCGCCCAACGCTTCAATACCGCGCTTGGTCGATTGCATCAGGGTAGCCTGGCGGCTCAGCATCTGCCGGTGACCCGATATTTGCTGGGCCCGCGTGATGTCGGCAACTACTTGAAAACTTTCACCCGCCTGCGGCACACCCTGTAGTCCGAGTACCTCGACAGGCGTGGCCGGCGCTGCTTCAGTGATCGCTTCGCCCTTATCATTAAACATTGCGCGCACACGACCAAAAATCTGGCCGACGATGAACGGCTCATGAATATGCAGTGTGCCCTGTTGCACCAGCACGGTGGCGACGGCGCCGCGTCCGCGGTCTAATTTCGCTTCCAACACGACACCTGAAGCCAGACGCGTCGGACTGGCGCGCAGGTTGAGAATGTCGGACGTCAACAGAATTGTTTCGAGCAAAGTGTCGAGGTTCTCGCGCTTCTTGGCGGAGACCTGGACTATTTCGGTTTCGCCGCCCCATTCGGCTGGCGACAAACCGTGCTGGGCCAATTCCTGTCGCACCCGATCGGGGTTCGCATCGGGCTTATCGACCTTATTAATGGCAACGACGATCGGCACATTGGCTGCGCGCGAGTGTTCGATGGCTTCGATGGTCTGCGGCATAACGCCATCGTCAGCAGCAACCACCAACACTACAACGTCGGTTGCTTTCGCGCCGCGCGCGCGCATCAAGGTAAAGGCTTCGTGACCGGGCGTATCGAGAAACACTACGCGGCGAAACTCACCCGGATTGTCCGGACTGGGAACCTGGACGCTATAAGCGCCAATATGCTGAGTAATGCCGCCGGCCTCGCCGGCCGCCACTTCAGTGGCGCGAATGGCATCGAGCAAAGAAGTTTTGCCGTGGTCCACGTGGCCCATCACAGTGACCACCGGTGCGCGCGGCAACTCAACATCGTCTGCATCAGCTGCGATCAGCTCTTCAAACTCTTCCTCAGCAACCATCTCCTCAAATGGCACAAAGGTAACTTCGTACCCGAAGCGCTTGCCGAGATCGACTGCCACGTCGTCGTTTAGAGGTTGATTAATAGTTGCAAAAACGCCGCGTTGCAGCAGCAGAGTCACTACATCTTTGGGTTTTATTCCGAGTTTCTCTGCAAACTCTTTTACGGTTGTACCTTCAACCAAACGCACTGGTTTGATTTCGCCGGGAATGGCGTCCTCGAGCCGGCCGGCGATGCGGTCCTCAAGCGAAAGCGCCTTTGGCGGTGGAATAAAGTCGCCCTTATCAAAACGCCCGCCCTTTCCCTCAGCCTTGCGGCCGCCGCGAGCAGGCGCGCGACGAGAGCGCCGGCGACCAGCATCCGGCGGTGGAATATACGTCGTTTGCGGAGTCAGCGTTTCGCCCGGAGTGCCGAGCCGCTCAGTTTTCGATAACGGCGTACGTTCCCGGACTCGAGTGCCACGCTCAGCTCGCTCACGTGGTGTAACCGGCGGCGCCACTACGGGTGTAGGGGCGCGTTCACCGGGGCGAATGCCGGCACTCAGAGCCGCTACCGTGGGACGAAGGACTCTTACCTGACGCGATGGTGCAGGCATAGCTGCGACCGGCGCCGAGGATGCCATTTCAGGACTCGCCACTTCCGCTGGCTCGCCATTCGTGCCTGGCATTTCGGGAAGCGTCTCTGCCTCAACCGGTATGCTTGTCTCGGCCTCAGCGGGCAACGGCGCGCGTACGGCCGGCGTTAACTTCTTTACAAGTCTGGCTGGTGTTGCTGGTTTCGCGGCCGGCGAAGTTGTCGTCGCCGGTTCGGCATCGGGTTCAGGGCTGGGAATGATTGCTTCTGCTTCGGCGGCCAGCGGTTCTTCTGAAACTTCCGGCGGTGCCTCTTCAACGGCGCGCTCAGCTTTCTTTACGACGCGGACGCCGCGCTTTACGACAGCTTCCTTCTTGGGGAAATATTTGTTTCGGATCTTCTCAGCCAACTCTTTGGAAACAGAATTGGAGGGAACGCTGACGTCCACACCTTCGCGCCGCACCTCTTCGATAAGGCGCTTGGTGTCCAGCTTTAATTCTTTGGCGAGATCGTAAAGACGAATCTTAGAGGAAACGCTCATGCACTCCTTTTCAAACGCCGCTAAATCTTCCGGCGCCTGGCTTCCAACAAGTGGTTAAAGAACTCTCGCTCTTCAAACCACCTTTCGAAGCAATGTCAGTGCACTGCGCAATGGTGGCCGTAGAGCGAACAAGGCAAAAGGCCGGCAATGCCAGCGCTTGTGCCGCTACTAATTTGCCGCATCGGAGGAAGCATCCTGCTTCTCGTCGTCAGTGCTCTCGCTTGCGGCATCGTCTTCTAAAACAGCGGGAGCTGAGTTTTCAGGTTCGTCAGCAGATAATTCCTCAGCGAGTTGCTCATCAATGAGCTCTTCGCTAAGAAATTCGCTGACGCTTTCCAGTGCGGCCGCGCCGCTCGAAGTGACTTCAGGAGAGGGAGTGATCGTGTCCGGGCGCAAATCGCGACCGGCTTCCTGTAACACGAGCTCGTCCTCCGTGAATGCCTCGGTTTCAGTCAAGGCCACGGGATCGGCTGATTCCTTCGCGAGGATGTCGGCCTCGGCGCGGAAGGGAATTCCGTTCTCCACTGCCTCGTCATAACCGGCAGCAGTCATTTCGTCAGATGGTTCGACGTCGCCTGCTTCAAGGTTGTCGTCAAGTTCCGCAGAAACCGCATTTTGCTCGACAACTTCGCCGGCTTCTTCGCTTGATTGCGCGTCTTCGCCTTGCAAGGTTCTGTCACGCATCGCAATCACGGCTTGCGCGGCGCTCAGAATGTTCTCGGCTTCGTCCAAACTCACATCAAGAAACTCGACCAGATCATCAACCGAAGTTTGGGCCAGCGCGTCGATATCGTTGATGCCGTGTTCGGCGAGTGCATCGGTTTGCTGCGCGGTAACGCCCTCGATAGCTGAAAGCGGAACAGACTCGCCGGAAGCAATCAAGGCGCCCATTTGTTCGGTGACTTCGCGCTTGATCTCTTCTTCACTGCGAATATCGATGTTCCAGCCGACCAGTTTCGTGGCCAGACGAACGTTCTGTCCGCGCTTGCCGATAGCGAGTGAAAGCTGATCTTCATTAACAATCACTTCCATCTGGCGGTTCTCAATGTCGGTGATCCGCACCTGATTGACCTTGGCGGGTGACAGAGCATTGGCCGCAAAAACCGAAGGCTCGTCGGACCATTCAATGATGTCGATTTTTTCTCCGCGCAGCTCGCGAATGATTGCCTGTACCCGCGAACCTTTCATACCAACGCAGGCGCCGACCGGATCGACGTCGCGCTCGTTTGAGGTAACCGCGATCTTGGCGCGCTCGCCCGGCTCACGAACCGCGGATTTGATTACAACAGTGCCGTCGTAAATTTCAGGCACTTCCATCTCAAACAATCGCAACAGTAACTCCGGCGAGGTGCGCGAAACTTCTACCTGCGGACCTTTTGACTCCTTGGAGACATTGTTTATGACTACGCGAATGCGCTCGCCCTGATTCCATTGCTCGCCCCGCGACTGCTGCGAGCGAGGCAGGATGGCCTCGAGGTTGCCCAGGTCAACAATGATGTTGCCGCGCTCAAACCGCTTGACGTAGCCATTAACGAGGTCGCCGATCTTGTCGACATACTGCTCGTAGACATTACTGCGAACCGCGTCCCTGACTTTTTGAAACAGGATTTGTTTGGCGGTTTGCGCCGCGATGCGGCCTAGCTCCTCCATCGGCAACGGCAACAGCAACGCGTCGCCTAATTCGACTTCGTCGCCTGCCAGCTCGCGCGCTTCGTCAATCGAAAGCTCGGTAGCTGCATTGGCCACTTCATCGACGATCACCTTCGAGGCCGAAAGCTCAATACCAGTCTCAGGGTTCCAATCGACCTGAATGTCTTCGCCGGAGCGAAACTGTTTCTTGGCTGCCGCGCGCACAGCCTCCTTCATTGCCTCGATGACCAGATCGCGCTCAATGCCCTGTTCCTGGCAAAGCGCTTCGATGTTTTGTGCGATGGATGAACTCATTGAGCTGTACTATCTCCGCTGGCTCGGACGCCAAAGTCGTTGCGCCGTTTGAGCCTATTCAATTGTTATTCAGTTGTAGGTTGCACGCGTTTTCCGGAAAACGTGTGCTGTTTGTTACCGTCTCAATTCGCCTTCGCGCGGCGCCATTCCTGTTCAATGTCTATTTCCAGGTTAGCTTTGGAAACTGATTCAAAGGGAACTGTTACGCGGCCGCTGGAGCGATCCTCGATTGACACCTGGTCGCCTTCGATACCCAAAAGCCTGCCGCGAAAGTTTCTCTGGCCGCCAATAGGGTTGCGCGTTTTGATCTTTACCAGACTGCCTGCAAAGCGCTCGTAATCCTCACGCTTATAGAGGCCCCGCTCCAGACCTGGCGAAGAAACTTCCAGTGTGTAGGAAGCATGAATGAAGTCTTCAACGTCCAGGACAGTGCCCACGTGAAAACTCACTTCCGAACAATCCGCATGAGTTACGCCGTTTGGCTTGTCAATAAAGATTCTAACAATGGGTTTGTTATCGGGTCCGGCGACTTCGACGTGCACCAGTTCGACTCCGTGATCGATTGCCACTTGCTCGGCGATTGCCTGAACACGCTGTTCAACCGAACTTGCTCCCATTGTCAACCTCCAAAAAACCTGTCGCCCAAAATAAAAAGTGGGCGCGAACCCACCGGACGAAACCGCCGCGCTCCGAGCAAGCCGTGAATTATACGGAAAGGATGGTAGGGAAGCAAGTTGACCATCTTCCGCCGCTGACGGCGAAAAACCCCCGCACTTCATGGTTTACGCGAGTCAAAGTTATTGAAAAGGTCCTTGCAACTGTCGTAGTATTCGCGCGTTCTGCAAGCGATTCTCGTCTAAGCTTCCTATTGCTAAATCCTGCCGTCGCATAAGGGCGACAAAGCAACTGTTGGTTGTGCGATAAACACACCAATGATCGGGCAAACGGTTTCACATTACCGCATTATTGAACCCCTTGGTGAGGGCGGGATGGGTACTGTCTACCTTGCCGAAGACACACACCTCGGTCGCCGCGTTGCGATCAAGTTTCCTTCGCTAAACTCCGACTCACACGACTATCGCGCGCGGTTCCTTCGCGAAGCGCGGGCAGTTTCCGAACTAAGCCATCCCGGTATCGCAACGCTTTTTGATTATGGAGAAACCACGGAGGGCCGGCCATTTCTTGTGATGGAACTGGCGCGCGGCCGCTCGTTGAGTGAATTGATGCAGAAGGGCGAGCTCAATCTGCCGCGCGCTGTAGAGATAGTCCGAGATGTGGCGCTGGCGCTTGTTGAGGCTCATGCTCGCGGCGTGGTCCATCGCGACATCAAGCCGTCAAACATAATGATCGACGATGGCGGCCGGGTTAAGGTGCTGGATTTTGGACTGGCGAAACAACTGAACAAAGAGAGTGTCCTTAGTTCCGAGCCTGAAGCACAAACGCTCCTCTCTACAGAAACGCGCAGTGGTGTCGTATTGGGGACTCCTGCTTACCTGTCGCCCGAACAGGCAATTGGTGGCGCGGTTGACGGCCGCAGCGACTTGTTCGCGCTCGGCACCCTACTTTATGAAGCAACCACCGGGCGCACGCCGTTCGCCGGCAACAGCTTTATCGAGATCGCAGCGAATGTGCTGCACGTTCAACCCGTCGAGCCATCGCGTAGGAATCCTAACATTTCGAAAGAGCTCAACTTCATCACTATGAAGGCGCTCGCCAAGAAGCCCGAAAAGCGTTACCAAACTGCGAAAGAGCTAATTGCCGATCTGAACGCCGTCAAGGAGAAGTTGGAGGAAGACTCAGGGCAGACGCTCATCAAACGCAGCGCGTCTTTGCCGGCGGCTGCGCACAGCAAAACTCTCAGCAATCTATCTCAGATGCTGCAACGGCCTCGCATACCGATTTCCTACATTCTTGTTGGCGCGGTTGTTCTATTGATTGGCGGCGGAGTCGCTCTTCGCTACCTGCGCCCGTCGCCGTACACGCCGCCTGCTGAGGCGCAGCGTTGGTACGACATCGGGACGAGCGCGTTGCGAGATGGAGCTTACTATCAGGCGACGCAGGCGCTGGAACGGGCTATCGGAGGTGATGACGCATTTATGCTGGCTCATGCGCGCCTGGCCGAAGCGCTGGTGGAACTGGATTACGTCGATCGTGCTAAGGATGAACTGCTGCGCGTGAATAGCGCCGATCGTGCAAGACTAGCCAGTCTTGATTCGCTTTATCTTGATGCCATTACAGCGACTGCCCGGCGCGATTTTTCCAAGTCGATCGATCTGTACAAGCGTATTGCACAGGAAAGCGGTGATGCCGAAATGCCCTTTGTACTGCTCGATCTTGGTCGCGCTTATGAAGACAACAATGACGTCAAGGGAGCGATTCAAAGCTACACGGAAGCGAGCACGCGCAACCCGCAATACGCGACGGCGTACCTGCGGCTGGGCATCGTGTTTGGACAGCAAGGCGATCTCGAAAAGGCTCTTTCTTCGTTCGAAACCGCTGAATCGATCTATCAGGCACTGGGAAACATCGAAGGCCGTACTGAGGTCGGTTTTCGGCGTGGCGCATTATTCAATAAACGCAACAGGCTTTCGGAAGCTAAAACCCAATTGGAACAAGCACTCGCGCTGGCCAAAGCAAACGACAACAAGTCGCAAGTCATAAAGGCTTTACTGCAACTATGCAGTGTTTCGTTTGATGCGGGTGAAACGGAGCGTTCCACTGGTTACGCTCGCGAAGCCGTTGAGCTGGCGCAGAAGAACGGCATGGAGAATTTGAGCGCACAAGCATTGGTCGATCTTGGCAATTCATTTCTGATAAGAGGGCAGCCGGCCGAGGCGGAAAAATACTTGTTGCAAGCGCTCGAGTCGGCGCAACGAGCAAAGGCGCGCCGCAACGAAGCGCGGGCGCGCGTTTCGCTAGCCAGCTTGCGTCAGCAACAGAACAAACCGGACGAAGTAATTCAATTCCTCGGACCCGCCCTCGCGTTCTATCAACAAGGTGGCTATCGATCGGAAACATTTTCATGTCTTGTCCTGCAAGCGCGAGCGAACCTGCAAAAGGGCGATTATTCTGCGGCTCAAAAAGGCCAAGAGCAATTGTTGCAACTGGCGCAAGCCGCCAATGATCAGTCGCAATTGGCGCTGGCGCACGCCGAACGCGGTTCAGGGTTGGCCGCCGAGCAGAAGTTTGTTGAAGCTCTGGATCAAATGGAGCAGGCTGGCGCGCTCTACAGCACGCAGGGAGTGCAACGCAGCATTGGCTATAACTTAACGGATCGCAGCGAGGTCTTGTGGCGCCTTGGTCGTTATGACGACGCCCAAAGTCTGCTCGACCAGGCCGGCGCAATAGCCAATAAGCCGGGCGGAGAGTTGAAGCGTTTGTCTGCGGAGGTCGAGTTTATAAAAGCCCAAATCGCTTTGAGCCAGGGCCACTTTCCTGAAGCGAAAGAAGCGGCCGGCAGAACGTTAGAAAAAGCGGGGACCGAATTCAAGAACCTGGCCATGACAGCACAGCTCTTAATGGGCCTGGCGCAAGGCTACGGTGGTGCGCCGGCGGCTGGGAAGGCGCTCGCCCTTCAGGCGTTTGAGACGGCTAAGCAGTTGGTAGACCCTGCTCAACTGGCAGACGCCCAACTGACATTCGCGGAAACGATGCTGGTTTCGGGAGACTCGCAAGCTGCTGTGGCCAACGCGCAACAGGCAGCAGAGACCTTTACACGGCTGGGCCAGGCAGAGTCCGCCTGGCGGGCGCTGGCTGTGCTGGCGCAAGCTACGCAAAACGTCGGTGACAAAACGAAGGCACGCGAGTATGCTCTCAGGGCCAGAGATTCGCTTTCCAAACTCGAACAGCGCTGGAACGCCAAAAGCTACAAGAGCTATCTCATTCGCCCAGACATTCAGCGCCTCAGAAAACAACTGGATCAACTTGCGGGTGCCGTTTAAGTTTGTACAGACGCTCGCAGGTACGTTGTTAGTTCCTATTTGTTAGCTGCTTTTTAGACCTCTAAAGTGCGGGGGTTGCCCCGACACGAAATGTCTTCCACTCAACAAAAGGAGAGAGAGTTATGCGTCAACTACGTTTACTAATAATCGCGATCGCAACCATCTGTGTGTTAGCTCTCGGTGTGTTCGCCCTGGTTAATCAAAATCTGCCGCAAGGGCCCGGCGATGACATCATCATCAAGGGCGGATCGTTGGAAATTCAGTGCGGCGCTAATCAGGGCTACGACTGCCTCGGTTCAAACGACAACACTGGCAAATACAAACACAAGCAGTCAGGCAAACACATCACCAAGGTCGTGGTTAAAGACTCGAGCGGCGTGAAAGTGTTTGACAGTTCCGTGTTGCCAACTTTCGGCAACAAACCGGAAATCACTATCACTTATAAATAGGTTTTGCGCCACGAGTAAGTTCTAGCCTGCGGAGCAGGCGATAGCATAAAGCCTGGGGTGAAGCGAAGCGGAACCCCAGGACGGTGAATTAGAAATATCAGAGCCCGCGAAGCGGGTGACACCCTTCCATCGGCAAGGTGTCGCCCGCTCCGCGGGCAGTATCGTCTTTGGACTCTAACGACGCCGCTCGGAAAGCCTTTCAAGGTTTAAGGTGAACAAGCACATGATATTCTCACGGGTTGGGAAGAGCGCTTGCCCTTGCTTAGCGTCATTCAACGAGCGGGTGGTAACCCGCCCTTCCTGACCTGCAAATTAGCCAAGCCTTGGGTTTTTACTACGAACTAAGTTTCGTTTTTACGAGTTTGCTCACGGTTCGCCCGTCAGCATTCTTGCCTGCCAACGCCGTTTGTACGGCCATCATCACCTTGCCCATTTCCTTCATTGAACTGGCGCCGCTGTCGGCGATCGCCGTCGCCACAGCCGCTTCAATCTCTTCGCGCGAAGCCGCTTGTGGCAAGTACGCTTCGATCACTTCGATTTCCGCTTTTTCCTTATCGGCTAGATCCTGACGCCCGCCTTTTTCATACTGCTCTACCGAGTCCCGCCGTTGTTTGACCAAAGAGCGCAGCAGTTTGCCCATCTCATCGTCATCGAGCTCACCGCCTTTTTCAATCTGGCGATTCTGCATGGCTGCCTTGACCATTCTGAGCGTTGAAGTGCGCGGCGCATCCTGTGCTTTCATCGACGCAGTCATGTCGGAAATAATTTTTTCTCTTAATGTCATTGCTTCCTCCGTTCACAATATAAATGATCAAGTACTAAGGCGTTAGCTCTGGGATCTGCACATCACCGAGCGCGCGATTTTGCAACAGCTTCAGCAATTCCGACGTCATCAGACGATGGCCCATGTGGTTGGGATGTATCAATTCGCCAAACCAACCCACGTTTGCGCGAGAAGCGTCAGGAGTTAGCTCGCGCAGCTCGAGATACGGAATGCTCATTTGATTGCTAACTGATCGCAGGCCGTCGCGGTAACGCTGCATCAAGGCAGCTTCCGGTGGATTGGAGGTCCGGTCGCGGTACGGCGCCGCGATGGTGATCACTTTGACCTGTCTGGCGCTTGCGAGTCGGACCATGGCTGTCATGCTACTTAGATAATCCTGCTCGGCAACGCGTGGCGTCGCACGCACAACTTTTACGCCGGAGGGTTGTCTAGCGCGCAGCCAATGGGTCGCGTGCGCAAAAGCCTGACTGTGATCAACTAACCAACGAACAGCCACGGACTGCCAATCTGTCTTGATGGCCTCGCGGTCGGGCACATCACTGAAGCTCGCATCATTCCAGCCAAAACTAATCGTGAGTAAATCGGGTTTGAGTCGATCAATGTCGCGCTGCAACCACGCGAGTCCCTGATGACTGGTGTAGCCCGGCACGGCCATCGTTATCACTTCAATTTGCTTGTTTGGATTTGCGGCCCGCAGTTCTTTTTCCAGCAACATCGGATAGGGCAGCCATGACCGATCATAGTCATGTGGTTTTTCCGGCCAAACTGTTGGCACGCGATAGCCAAAAGTGACGGAATCACCGAGACAAACCACGCGTACGGTGCCAGCTCGCTTCGCTTGCAAGGGACCATCTGAACGAAGGTGCTGCGCGTTGGTCGACAAGACCGTGAAATCCCAGACCACATGATCGAGATTTGGTTTCAGGCGCCAGAGCAACAAAGGATCGCCTTCGAAGATAGTTGCCTGTTTCGCGTCGGCGACCTGCGCCTTTTGCTGTGGGGTGACGACGAATAGATCGAGACTCGAGAGGTGCGGCACTGCCAGGCGTGTAGCGCCTTCAATGCAAAGCATCAGTAGGACAAAAATGAGATAGATGATTGCAATGTAGAGGGCCGTCGTCCGAGTGGGATTCTAGAACTAAACTTCGCGTGTGCCGTTGCGGCAATTTGACTTTCAGGATCCTTCATTGCTCGTCCAGCAATGTTCCAGGAGCGGACCGGATAAGCGGCTTTGCCGCCAACCGTGCGGAAAGGCTCTGCCTTTCCGGTTTCTCTCAGGAAATTCGAGGCTGTGCCTCCGGTGCTAGGTTAGAAGGCGCAGCATCCAACATTTGTTCGGACAAGTCGGAAAAGGCAGAGCCTTTCCGCACGGTGTGCGCAACCCCGCCGGTGACGCGGATAGACAATTCGATCGGTCACGACGCATGCCCATTCGTCTTAGCGAGATGTTTACGCAAATACTTTCCTGTATGGGACGCGCGCGCAGCCATTATCTTTTCCGGCGTTCCAATGGCCACCACGTGCCCGCCCGCATCGCCGCCTTCCGGGCCAAGATCAATGAGGTAGTCGGCGGTTTTGATCACATCGAGATTGTGCTCGATGACCAGCAGCGAGCCGCCCGCATCGATCAATGCACGAAACGCAGCGAGAAGTTTGTTGATGTCGTCAAAGTGCAAGCCAGTGGTCGGCTCGTCAAAGATGTAGAGTGTCTTTGCGCCGGTTCGTTTCGAAAGTTGTGCCGCCAGTTTTATGCGCTGGGCTTCGCCGCCCGACAGCGTGGTTGCCGACTGGCCCAGCCGCAGGTAACCGAGTCCAACTTCATCGAGCACTTTCAATTTGTTCGTAATCTTGGCAACCTCCCGGAAAAATCCGATAGCCTCGCGCACCGTCATTTTCAAAACTTCGTGCACGTTCTTGCCGCGATAGCGCACGTCCAGGATCTGTTGTTTGAAGCGCGTGCCTTTGCATTCTTCGCAAACCAACTCAACGTCGGCGAGAAACTGCATTTCAACGGTGACTGTGCCATCGCCCTGGCAGACATCGCAGCGTCCGCCCGGTAGATTGAACGAGAAGTGTGAAGGATCCAGTCCCCGTGCCTGGGCCTCCCGCGTCGAAGCAAATACTTCGCGAATGCCGTCGTAGACTTTGATGTAGGTTACCGGGTTTGAACGCGGCGTGCGTCCAATCGGCGACTGGTCGACTAGTATAACGTCATCGACAAACTGTCCGCCTTCAAGTTTCGCAAAGGCGCCAACGTGTCCCTGCCAGTCTCCCCGCTGTTTTTTCAGCCCCGCGTAAATGCAGTCGTGAATCAAGGTTGACTTGCCTGAGCCGCTAACTCCGGTAACGCAAACCAGCATGTCGAGGGGAAACTCAACGTCGATCCCTTTCAGGTTGTGCTCTGACGCGCCTTGCAAATTCAAACGCCGTTTTTGTATTGAGCGTCTCTGCTTGGGCTCCTTGATTTCGGATTCGCCGCGCAGGTAGCGTGCTGTCAGGGAATTCTCATCGACTAACAAGCCTGCAAAGTCACCCTCGAAAATCACACGGCCGCCCAGTTCACCGGCCGACGGGCCAATATCGAGAATGTGATCGGCCGCGCGCATCATGTCCTCGTCGTGTTCAACGACCAGAACTGTATTGCCGATGTCGCGCAGATTGTGAAGCAACCGGATCAAACGATCGTTATCACGGGGGTGCAAGCCAATCGACGGCTCGTCGAGCACGTAGAGCGCCCCAACTAATGACGAACCGAGGTTGGTCGCCAGTTGAATGCGTTGCGCTTCGCCTCCGGACAAGGTCGATGCCAGTCGGTCAAGCGTCAGGTAATCAAGGCCAACTTCAACCATGAAGCGCAATCGACGTCGAACCTCAAACAGAATTCTTTCCGCAATTGCAGACTGTTCAGTCGAAAGCGTTAAAGAATCAAAGAAAACTGCCGCGTCCTTAATGGCCAGTGAACAAACTTCCGGCAGCGTGGCGCCACCGACCTTCACATCGCGTGCTTCCTGTCGCAAACGCCCGCCGCCGCAGTCAGGACACAGGGTATAGCCGCGATATTTGGAGAGAAAGACGCGTACGTGCAGCTTGTACTTCTTGGTTTCCAGCCAGTCAAAAAAGCCTCGCACGCCTCCCCAGCCTCGCCGGCCCTCAATGATCGCCCGTTGCTCCGCGCGTGGAAGTTGCGCAAAAGGAACGGTCATCGAGATTTTTTCCGACTTGCAAAATTGCTTTAGTTCGTCTTGGGCCCATTCATGCTGCGGCCTGGTCCATGGCTCAACCGCACCTTCCTTCAAACTCAAACCGGGATTGGGAATCACAAGATCCATGTCAAGCCCGATGGTGTTGCCAAAGCCCTGGCAGGTAGGACAGGCGCCGTAGGGATTATTGAAACTAAAGAGGCGGGGTTCAGGCTCGGCGTAGATTGTGCCGTCATACTTACATTCAAACCGGTCAGAGAATTTCAGACGGCTTGGTTTGGCTTCGACAGTTTCGATGTTTGCTGTGCCGTGTCCTTCCTGAAAGCAGATCTCCAGTGAATCAACCAACCGCTGGCGAATATCCGCGCGCGCAACCAGGCGGTCCACCATAACGAAAACATTCTCAAAGCTGTCCAACAAATAGTCGTCAGGCGAGCGTAGTTCAATCGTTTCGCCTTCATGAAAGAGCCGTGTGAAACCTCGTTGCATCAGGCTCATCACGTGTGCAGTGATCACCTGACGCGGGGTCGCAGTAGTACTGGTTCGTTTGAATGCAATCTGTTTCGCTTTACTGCGAGCTGCCTGCTTTGGTTTATCCGTGTCTCCATTCTTTGCTGTTTCCGTAAGGCCTGCCTGAGCAGGAAACAACACATAAAATCGTGTTCCTTCGGCAAGCGTTCGCAGGATTTCATCGGCGACGGATTCAGGCGAATCTTTGTAAACCTGGCGCCCGCACACACGGCAGTAAGTAATACCGATTCGCGCGTAGAGCAGCCGAAGATAGTCGAACACCTCAGTTTGGGTGCCCACAGTTGATCGCGGATTGCGCGTGGAATTCTTCTGCCGGATGGCTATGGCGGGAGCAATGCCGCGCACTTCGTCAACGTCGGGTTTATCCATGCGCTCGAGAAATTGGCGCGCGTAGGCGGACAATGATTCAACGTAGCGGCGTTGGCCTTCAGCGTAAATCGTGTCGAATGCGAGCGACGATTTGCCGGACCCACTGACTCCGGTAACCACGGTCAACTCGTTAATGGGGATAGAAAACGAGATGTTCTTGAGATTGTTGACGCGGGCGCCGCGAACTGTGATGGCTTGTTCCGACATAAGTTCAAAACCGGCCGCAACCCCTACGGTAGAGAATATCGGCCACGTGAAAACCTCAAATGATAACCTGAAACTTCGCCGATCCGAAATGCGCAAGAAACAACGCAATCGACACAATTACATCATTGACACAAGGGCCTGCCTGCTCGACAATGCGGCTCCAATGAAACCTGCTAGATTTCTTCTGCGTGGATTTAGAAGACCGCGCGAAGTCGCGGCCCAGGCTTTGGGCAAACTCGAGCGCGACGTCTTGAACGAGATCTGGCGGCGTGGCGAAGTAACTGTGCGCGATATATATCTGGAATTCGACGAGAGCATCGCTTACACCACGCTGATGACCACTCTGGACCGCCTCTTCAAAAAAAAATTACTCACGAGACGCAAGGATGGCCGTGCGTTTGTCTATCTACCAGCCGTTTCACGAACTGAGTTTGAGCAGGGAATCAGAGAGGACGTGATTGACGGCTTGCTGGGCCATGGCGCCGAAGCGGTCGAACCTCTGCTGGCCTGTATCGTGGATACTGTCAGCGAAAGAGACCGCGAGCTGCTGGATGAATTGGATCGCTTGATCAAAGAGAAGCGACGAGAATTGAATCAAAGGAACTAACCGTGTTCGAACTCCTGGGCATCGCTTTGCTGCTGGCCGCCTTGCTGACTTTCAACAGCATCGCGTCGGTAATCATGGCGGGGCTCTGGCGGGTTGCCGGTCGTGCGACTGATGGCTGGACCGCGGCGGCTCGTGCGCGGCTGTTATTTTCCTTGCGAACGGTTCCCGCTCTGCTTTCCTTCTTGTTTGTCACGCTGTTGTTGCTGCCCGCTTATATCGCCCATGAACCGCGGCACGCCGCGGAAAGCGTCAGCTTAAAACTCGGACTGCTTGCATTCTTATCGGCAACTGGTTTGGCTGTTTCCATTGTTCGAGCGATTGCCACGCATCGTGCCACCGCAAAGCTCACTTCGGAATGGATGAGGCAGGGAACGCCGCTTAAACTTGACGGCATCAATATCGATACGTACCAGATTCATCACCAATTCCCGCTCATCGGCATTGTAGGTTTTCTGCGGCCGCGAATGTTCATCGCGAGTCAGGTTCTGGTGCTTCTTACGCCTGAAGAAATCGCCGCGGCAATCGCCCACGAGAACGGTCATCTGGCCGCGCGCGATAATCTGAAACGGGGATTGCTGCGAGCGTGCCGCGACATTCTACTGATTATTCCCAGCGGTCGTTTGCTCGATAAGTCGTGGTCGGACGCATCGGAGGAGGCAGCCGATGAGAATGCGGCGCGACAAGGGAATACCGTCGCGCTGGACCTGGCCTCGGCGCTGGTCAAGATTGCCAGGATCATTCCGCAGGGTGCGCGCCCCACGATGCCGGCAGGCATTTTTCTACTCGGTGACCAAGAAACAAGAGGCGTCAAGTCGCGCGTCGGCAGACTCATCACTATCGCTGCGACAGAACGGGGCAGTATTGCGCAATCCGATGTGTTAACAAATCTGTTCGCGTGGGGCTCGGCCGGCATGTTGCTGATCGCCTTCGCGATGGCAGCCACGAATCCTTACCTGCTCTCGAGAGTTCACTACCTGATTGAACACGCGGTTCATGCGATGAAGTAGCCCGATTGAAGCCTCTCAATCAGTCTACCTGCCAGCAACTTGGAAAGCGGCTCTGCCGCCGTCCGTGCGGACAGGCTTTGCCTTTCCGGGTCGACCTTGTTATTAGAGGCTACGCCTCAGGTTGCGGTGGCGGAGGCAGAGCCTCAAGAAATATTAGGATCGATCGGAAAGGCAGAGCCTTTCCGCACGGAGGTTGGCAGAGCCGCAACAAACCTTACTTGAGAATGCACAGCCCGGATTGGTGATCCAACCCATGGGTGGACCGGCTACGACGGCTGGTAGTAGTTTCACCCTGCCGTTAAAGTCAACCGCCCGTAAACCCCCCCTGTCCGATTCGAAACTCTATCTAAATACTGAGGGAAAACCTCTATGCACGCCGCTGGTACCAAGTCGACTGGACTGTCGCTGCTGAACGTTGTCTTGCTAGCCGTGACCCTTTCCACCGCCGTACTGGCCCAGTCACAAAGCGGCAGCATCAGCGGAACGGTCAGGGACGAAGCGGGAGCTGCAGTCGGCGGCGCGGAAGTGTTCCTGATGCACGCGCAGAGTCCAGTACGCACGGCGGTCACGGGCGCCGACGGCAAATTCATTATCGAAAATGTACCGCCGGGAAGTTATGCAGTCGTCGTCAAGCGGGCAGGTTTTGGACAATCCAGCTCAGCGGTACAAGTCTTCGCGGGCGACAAGAAAGAAGTAAACGTGGAATTGGAGATCAATCCCCTTAGCGAAGAGGTAACAGTGACGGCCGAAGCAGGTCACATCTCAGATGCGCGGACGCTGGCCCAGCCTGTGAATGTAATCAATGATCAGGAAATCCTGGACCGTGGAACCGAGGTGGTTGCTCAGGTTGTCGACGAGGAACCGGGCGTCAATCTACAACGCACCAGCCCATCGCTCAGCGCCGTGTTTGTGCGCGGACTGACCGGACGCAACGTCGCAGTTTATTTGGATGGAGTGCGTTATACCACCAGTACTCAACGTGGTGGCGTTGGCACGTTCTTTAGTCTAATCGAGCCATCGAGCCTTGATACTGTTGAAATCCTGCGCGGTCCTAACAGTTCCCAGTATGGTTCGGATGCGCATGGCGGCGTAGTTAACTTTCTGTCGCGTTCACCGATCTACGGTGATAAGGATTCCGAGTTTCACGCCATTACAAATACTTTTTATTCGTCGGTGACCAATGGCTTCGGTGCCAGTCAAATGCTGAGTTATGGAACGAAGCGTTATGGCTTTTTGGTAAACGCGAACGCGCGCCGCATTAACAAGCTGCGTCCCGCCCAGGGCCTTGATTCACACGCGGCGGTGACGCGCTTCCTGGGAATTCCTTCCAACATTCTGGGCGAGCGCCTCCCCGACACCGCGTTTACGCAGTATGGCGGATTGTTGCGCGCCAATTTCAGTCTTGACGACACCACGCAGGTTCATTTGAGCTACGATCGCAGCCAGCAGGATGGCGGAAAGCGGTACGATCAGTTGCTCGGCGGCGACGGCAACCTTATTGCCGACTTGCGGAACATCATTTCGGATTTATTTTATACACGACTTATAAAACAAAACGTCGGCTTCTTCGACACTGCCGCGTTCACTTTTTCCTACACCGGCCAACGCGAGGAGCGGATCAATCAGGGCGGGAATGGCAACCCTTTTGCAGCAATAACCAATCAGCGCGAGCGCACAAATGTTCTTGGGTTCAACTTCTATGTCGATAAGCAGCTCGGCGATCGCAACACCATACTCCTAGGCGCCGACGTTTATCGTGACAAGATTGCGGCGCCCGCGTTTACTACCGACCCCGTAACCAGGATCGTAGTCAGCTCCCGGCCGCGCATACCCAACGGCGCGCGCTACCTTTCCTATGGCTTCTTTGCGCAGGATGTTTTCACCGCAATCCCAGAGCGGCTGCACTTCAGTGGCGCCGTGCGTTTCAGCGTCGCCTCATACAAAGCGCGCGCGGCAGACGCACCCGTAGTCGGTGGTCGTCCGTTGTTTCCGGACGATAGCGAACGCTTTAGCGCCTTGTCTGGCCGCATCGGTGCGGTGCTCAACCTGGGTGGCGGGTTTGATATTGCCGCGAAATACGCGCGTGGTTTTCGCGCGCCCAACACTACAGATTTGGGAATTGTCGGACTGGTGGGGACCGGTTATGAAGTTAACTCACAAACTGCCGCGAGTCTCGGTGGTCTTATCGGAAGCACGTCCGGCACAGATGCCGTTTCGACAGGTATCCCAATCACCCGCCTGAGGCCCGAAACCAGCGATAATTTCGATCTGAGTTTGCGCTATACAAGCAAAGATTTTTCAGCCGAGCTCACGGGATTTACGAATAAATTGAACGACGTCTACTTCGACCAGGCGTTGATTCTCCCTGCTGGGGCCGTGGGACAATTTCTGGGCAGCGAACAGATCGTTTCACAGAATGCGAATGGGTGGGTGTCAGTCGGAGCTGCTCCAAACAGTCCCGTAGTCGTGCGCGTTAACTTCGAGGCGGCGCGTCTCAATGGTGTCGAATTTAATTCACAGGCGCGCGTTAACAGTAAGTTCAGCGCTAAGGCCAATTTCACTTACGTCCGTGCTTATAGTCTCTTGAACGGTCTACCGCCGAACGTCGAAGGCGGCATTCCAGGTCCGGCTGGCTTCTTAAGTGTGCGCTACCAAGCTCACGCGCGGTTCTATGTTGAGGGATATTCGACGCTCGCTGGGCGCCAACGGCGTCTCTCGTCGCTTGACTTGGCTGACCGCCGCACCGGTGGGGCACGTTCGCGCGCGGCGATTCAAAACTTCTTCCGTCGTGGCGCTTGCGTCCCAGGCATCACAACGCCTGGAGCCGGCGGCTGCAACACCGCAGGCGGCACATTGATTTTGACGGGTGAAACACTGGCGCAGGTGCAAAACCGTTTGCTGCCGATCGGCGCCACAATCAATGGCGTGACCGTGGTCGATGACAACAGCAACGTGCCGCTGTTCACCGCGGTTCCTGGCTATGGCCTGGTTGGGTTGCGGGGAGCATTCCGCATCAATGAACGATCAGAGTTCTCGTTCGATTTCGAAAACATCGGCGACAAGCAGTATCGCGGCATCAGCTGGGGCATCGACGGTGGCGGTCGTGGGATAACACTACGTTATCGCTACGAGTATTAATTTGGGCCCTGTTGATGGTTGCGGACTAACGCAGATTGTGGCTTTCGCCTACCGTAGTTGGAAAAAGAGGTATGGGTTCGAACGGTTGGTCAAGGCTGAGCTGCTTCCTTCTACCACTCACATAAAGGCGCATCGTCAGCAACAGCATACCCACGGAGATTGTTATCCAGACACTGGCCCAGACCAGCGCCGGAATGCCAGTCGCATTCGCCATGTTCACCGCGTCGTTGGGCATGCTTGGGCCAAAAGGTGTTGAAAGAAAGAACACGGTTTTCAGATCAAGCAATGCGTTCAGCACACACTGCACGGCCAGGAAACTTAAAAAGAAAGTAGCGATTCGCGAGTTGGCGAATCTTGCAACCGCCACCAGGCCGAGCGACAGCAGCGTGCCGGCCACGAATGTGAAGGGAATGGCGGACAAAGCTGCACCGGAAGCAACGGGCTTGAAAACGCCATAGATTACTGTCAGCAAGAAAATCAAGACGGCTGAAGCAATAAGCACAACGCGGGCGGCCATCGCTCTGCGAATCATGACCAGCAGAGTTACTCCATAAACCATCGAACCGACATAACCCGCGCTGGATACTAGTATCTGCGAAAACAGCCCACCCTTCGTAGTGTAGGTTTCGCCACTCGCATTCGTTGCGATACTCAAACTGTCGACCGAGTTCCCGGTTACCAGGGCCGCCAGTGCATGTCCGCCTTCATGAATGAAAGTTACAAAGAGACGAAATGGATAAGTAAGCACTTCGGCAAATGGGATGAACCACAGCAGAATCGACAGCGCTGCTGCGGTCAACAGCAAGGTGGCTTGTGGCCGCGCGTCTTGATGAATGCCGAGTTTGAAGTTTCTCATCGTTTCCTCAATTCTGTGGGCACGAGTGTAAACGATGGTGGGAGTTACGAGGTTCCGGGTTTCTGGATGGAAGGCTAATCGACATCGGCAATTGACAGCTCGGAATCATGTGACCCACCCGCTACCGCATGGTGATACTGACCTCATTCCACAAAACGGTGTCAATTTTGCCGCCGAAAGTCGCCAGACTTACCGCCGCTTTTCATCTCCAAACGCACGTCGGAAATCGTGATCGATTTGTCCAACGCTTTGCACATGTCGTAAATGGTCAACGCCGCGACTGACACAGCGGTTAGCGCTTCCATCTCCACGCCGGTTTGTGCATTTGTAGAAACGTCCGCTTCGAGATACACGCCAAGGTCTTCAATGCGCGCTTGGACATCGACGTAAGTGAGCGGTAGTGGATGGCAAAGCGGGATCAACTCGGCGGTGCGCTTGGCAGCCATGATTCCTGCCAGCCGCGCCGCTTCCAAAGGGTCGCCTTTCGGCGTGCGGTGTTCGTTGATTGCCGCAATCGTTTCGGCAGACATCAGGACGCGCGCAGAGGCCACGGCATGTCGAGTGGTTGTCGCCTTGTCACTCGTATCAACCATTTTGATGCGACCCTCGTCATCGATGTGGGAAAGTGGATTCATCAGTCGGTAAAATTACTATTGCCTTTTTTGCGGTATGACAGAATAATCCTACCATTCATCTGGCAAATCCGATCACCGGGCGATCTTCATTATTCTACTCAACCAGGCGCCAAAAATACCGAAGGAGGCCCCCCGTGTTTGAAACAGACAAAGATGTACTTGATTGGTACGAGAGCCAGCCGCGCGCGGTAAGCGAAGAATTCATTAACACGATTCCCTGGCACGACATCAGGAATCATCCGCTAAATCCCGCGTTTGTACCGATTCTTTTTTACATGCGCGACGTGGAGAGTTTTACTGAGATTTATTACAAGGAGTTGCTGCGCACGCCCACCTGTAAAAATCCGCATGTCAAAAAGTTTATGGATCGCTGGAGCGTTGAAGAAAGAACGCATGCCAACTTGCTGAATCGTTTTCTGAACGAGGCGGGCATTCCTACCAGTGCCAACTGGTGGAACGAAGCAAAAGCAACCATACCGTTGAGCTACACGATGCAAACCCAAATCGGCTCGGCAATTCTTAGTATGTTTGGCCGACATTTTTCCGGGGTGCACATGGTGTGGGGCGCAATCAACGAAATGACTACACTGCAGGGTTACCGGCGCCTCTGGCGGCTGGCCGGGCATCCGGTGCTGGAACAATTACTGCGCGGTATCGCCCAGGAAGAGTCGATCCATTCCAACTTTTACTGGCAGATCGCTAAGCTACGACTGGATGCGTCGGATTTCACCCGCAAGTTTTCGCGTTTCATGGTTGATAAATTCTGGACGCCGGTCGGGCAGGGAACTAAGCCGCAGAAAGACACTGACTACGTCATTGCCACGCTTTTCAAAGGATTGAGCGGAGTAGAACATTTTGAAAGGACCGTCAGCCGCAGGCTACAGCGTCTGCCCGGATTCGCCGAGTTGAGAGTGGTGACCGACAGAATCTCTGCAATTTCGATAGACGGTTACCAAAAACCGCGTTTGATTACGATTTGAGTACGACGGACATTCCTGTCTGTCGATCTTCGGTGCACGCGCTCTCTCAGGCAGGCAACTGCAATATCCTCACCGCCGTTCCAGCTTCAACTACGCCCGCGTCCTTGGGGATATTGATTAGCGCTGTCGCACGAGCGAAGCCTACAAAGTCCGAAGAACCTCCCCACTTCAGGGGTTCGGCGATTAGTTCCGCATTCTCGTTGCTGACCAGTAATGCTGGAAGATAACTCTCGCGTTCCGAGGCGGCCTTTACGCTCCTTCTCAGCAATGCTGTCTTACTAGGCAGTTCTGTTATCGCTGCGCCTTGCATCGCGACCACCGCCACGCGCGCGAACAGATTGAACGTCACTGAAACTGAAACCGGATTGCCTGGCAAACCAAAAACCAGCGTGCCATTTGGGAGTCGCGCAAACACCGCTGGCTTGCCGGGACGCAATGCCACGCGCTCAAAGAAAATCTCAGCGCCAAGTTCTTTCAGAACCGTTTTGGTGAAATCATAGCGGCCGACAGAAACACCCCCGGAAGTCACAATGATGTTGCTGCGCTCAGCGGCGGCCGCAATCTGTTGCTTGAGTTGCGCAATGTCATCGCC
>JBPCLZ010000043.1:0-2004 GCA_051002775.1 Pyrinomonadaceae bacterium
GGGTGGAGCAAGGCGCCTTTTGCAGTGCTGCTGGTTACGCCGGAGTATGAGTTCTTAGTGCGCCATTCTAAACCGTCTGCGGATTTTACCAGTCTCGGTTACGACAAGCTGCTGAAAGCGGACGTCCACTATCGCAAGCGCAATTTCCCCGCGCATTTCCTCGCCACATTTCCCGCCATTAACGGCAGTATGATCTCGACGATTGTGGTCGGCCAAGCAGAGAACACGTCCAGTTAAAACTTCGACGCCATGGGTCATAACGGTGCTGCACGAACACTTTCACCAGTTGCAGGACTCGCAGCCAAACTCCTACGCGGACATGAACGCTTTGAACCTGGCGCGCGGCGATCAGACGGGCATGTGGATGCTCAACTATACTTTTCCCTATGAGCGAACTGAAGTGCAGGAGCAGTTTGCGACAATCAGCAAATTGCTGGCGGCAGCGATCGAAGCGCCGAAGCGCGAGCGTGCACAGAAAGTTCGCAATTACCTTGAAGCGCGACGGCAGTTCCAAGAAATGCTCGCGCCTGACGATTACAAGTACTTTTCGTTTCAGTTCTGGAAAGAAGGGATTGCGCGTTATACGGAATATCGCCTGGCGCAAATGGCGGCGGCGAATTATCGCGTGAGCAAAGAGTTTCGCGCTTTGCCGGATTACCAGTCGTTTGCTGAGTTGGCAAAGAGTACGCGCGCACGAATCTTCCGGCAATTGGAGACGCAGAAGTTGCGCGAAGCAAAGCGCGAAGTGGTCTATTCTTTTGGGGCGGCTGAGGGGCTGCTGCTGGATCAGATCAATCCCGGCTGGCAGAGGCGGTATTTTCTGGAGAAGTTTGATCTGGGAAGATTCTTTCGTAGTGGCTGAGGTCGAGTGGCATTCAATGCGAGCGGGGGTAAACCGCCCTTCCCAACCATGAGCTTTTCATTCTTGAGCGATTACTCTTAGCGGCCTTGCTTCCAATGCGAGCGGGGGTAAACCGCCCTTCCCAACCATGAGCTTTTCAATCTTGAGCCATCACTTCAATCTTGGTAGTTATTTTTCTGAATACTGCCCGCCGCCCGCAGTTATGTACGCATTACTCCAGCTCGCATCGCCAAGCTCGCCTAGTCTGGTTCGCACCTTCGTCCACTTGTTTGCGGCTAACATCGGTCGACGCCAGCTTCCGCTTGTCGTTCTCCGGACGAAGGCAGTCGACGTAGTAGGTGAAAGCCTGCTTCTGCCCATACGTCGAGTAATCCTGCGTCTGCTCGCCATAAAGATTTACAAACTTGTTGAGGCCGAGCTTCAAAACTTGCGTGCAAGGCAGCTTGAACTGCGGATCTTGATCCGCGCGAGCGCTTTGAATACATCCGAGTATGACGAGCGTCAGGTAAGGTGGCGACTAAGTTTGTACACGTGGTTTCAGCGTGCGGAGCGTTTCTGTTTTAGGCGCTGTTTGAAACCTGTCTCGCCGCCGCTTTCGCCTTTGCGCTTGCTGGTGGTCATCGCCGGCGTGGAGGGTGAAGTAGTGCGCGGCGTTACGGCGTCACCGCCGATGTTCTGTTGTGATTTGTCAGCGGCCAGCTTGTGGGTGTTGACGCGGCGACCGCGGCGTGCCGGAGTGGCTTCCATTTCCGCGCGGTTTTGATCGCGCGCGCCGGCAGTGCCCATTTGCTGGCCACGCGGCTTAGTCCGGATACCGGTTTTGTGTTGGTCCTTTTTTGTTTTCATTGTAGGTAATCGCGTTTGTTTCACCCTTTCAGGGTGAAGAAATTTGGGGGTGGTTGTTTACCCGGGGTGGCGCGGCGAAGCGCCGCCTTACCCCGGGCTAAGTTATGCTACGCCTTCGGCGTGAAGGCGCTACACTGCTCATCGCTAACTGCCCGCCTGAGGTTGGATGGCTGTAGTGCACCCCTGAAATGACACAGTTAGTTAAGACCATAAGGGTGTTGAAAGCGAGGCTTCAAACTCAGCCGGTGGCAGGTAGCCGATGGCTGAGTGAAGTCGCTTCCGATTATAGACAGCTT